>JBKPOO010000121.1:0-9167 GCA_046733175.1 Pseudomonadota bacterium | reverse complement strand
GTCGCTCATTACGCTGCGCTCTAGCGGCTGGAACGGCCGGACCCAAGCGGTCGCCAGCTGTCGATCCACACGAGGAGGAAGCCCGCCAGGATGAACGCCATCGCGATCCCGCCTCCGTTGAGGGCGGTCTGGATCCACCCGATCTCGCGGACATCCATGAAAGGATAGGGATATCTGTCCCCGAGCGCTCCACGGCCCAGGGCATAAGCGAAATAAGCTAGCGGATAGAGCGCCCAGAGCCAGGGTGCGCTTCGGTTGAGCCGGCCACGGGGCGCGAACAGCAGCCACCACAGCGCCATCAGGACCGGCGAGACTTTATGAAGGAGCAGATCCGCGAGAAGCGCGCCGCCGCTCAATTCCACGAGGCCGCGCAGGAGGATCATATAGACCGCGCCGACAAGGAGGATCGCAAGCGTCAGCCCGCCGAGCAGAACCGGCGAGGCGCGTCCGCCGGTCGCCACCCACGTCATCGTCACGGCGAGGATGAGGTTCGTGATGACCGTGAGGAAGCGGCTGAGGACCCAAAGGGTTCGCACAACGTCGTGGACGTTCGAGTAGGTCGCCGAAAACTGGATCGCGAGCCCGGCCCAACACGCGATGGCGACAAGCGCCGCCGCGATCCTAGGCATCGGCCCCCGCATAGATGCGCCGCTCCGGGCCGGGAAGGCCGACCCAATAGCCGAGCTCCGCAAGAGATTCGATGCGCCAGACGCAAAGGTCGGCGGCCTTGCCCGCGGCGATGGTGCCGATGCTGTGTGCAAGCCCGAGCGCGCGCGCGGCGTTGATCGTCATTCCCGAAATCGACTCCTCGGGAGTCAGCCCGAACAAGGTGCAGGCCATGTTCATCGCCAGGGTGGGCGAAAGCATGGGCGAAGTGCCTGGGTTGCAGTCCGTCGCGATCGCAATCGGCACCTTGTGCTTGCGGAGCAGCGCGACCGGCGGCGGCTTCTTTTCCTGGAGCGCATAATAAGCGCCGGGAAGGAGCACGGCCACCGTGCCAGCCGCCGCCATCGCCTTGGCCCCAGCCTCGTCGAGATGCTCGAGATGATCGGCCGACAGAGCGCGATATTGAGCGGCGAGCGCTGCGCCGTTCTGGTTCGATAGCTGTTCCGCGTGGAGCCGGACGCGGAGGCCGTGATGCGCCGCGGCCTTGAACAGCCGCTCAACCTCCTCGGGGGTAAAGGCAATCGTCTCGCAAAAAGCGTCGACGCTCGTCGCGATGCCCTGCTTCGCCGCCGCCGGGATAAGCTTATCCACGATCTCGCTGACATAATGGGCGCGACGGTCGCTCTGGTTCGCCGGAAACGCGTGCAGGGCGAGAAGGGTCGGAACAACCCGCACCGCCTCGTCCGCGCCGAGCGCCTTGGTGATCTTGAGCAGGCGAAGTTCGCTCTTCGGGTCGAGCCCGTAACCAGACTTGATTTCGACCGTCGTGCAGCCGCCGTGCATCAGCGCGTGGAGGCGGCGGCGCGATTGCTCCAGCAGTTCCTCGTCGGTCGCCGCGGCGGTGCGCTTGACCGTCGAGGCGATCCCGCCGCCGGCTTTTGCAATCTCCTCGTAAGTCGCGCCCGCGCGGCGCATCGCGTGCTCGTCGGCGCGAGTGCCGCCAAACACCAAATGCGTATGACAGTCGATCAGGCCGGGCGTGACCCAGGCTCCGCCGAGCGCGTCGACCTGGTTTGAGCGGAACCCGGCCAGCTCGGTGCGCTTGCCGACTCGAACGATCTTGCCGTCGGCGATTCCGATCGCCGCGTTCTCGACCAGTCCAAGCGGATTGCCCGGCCGTTCCTCGAAGGTCGCAATGTTGCAGTCGACGAGCAGCCGGTCCCACATGTTCGTCGCCTTAAGCGAGGCTCAATGCTACCGTCAAAGACGATGGCGGCCTGGCCCAATCTGACCGATCTCGTCGCGACGGGGAATGCGGACGCTCCCGTAGGCCTGATCGGGGCGCCGCTCGCGGCGGGATCGGTGACTCCGGGCGCATGCGATCTTGCGCCGCAACTGCTCCGACAGACCCTGCGGCGCATCGGGCGCTACGATGTCGAAACCGGCCGCGAGCTGGAAACGAAGGTGATGGACCGCGGGGATATTGAGATCGCGCCCCTCACCATCGAGCAGGCGACGCCGCTCATCCGCGATGCGGTTGCGGCGAGCGCGGAAGCCCACGCTCTCACCCTGCTCGTCGGCGGCAACAATGCAATCACCCGGCCCGCGGTGCTCGGGCTCGGCGGGAAATTCGACGAGATCGGGCTCGTCACCCTCGATGCGCATTTCGACATGCGCGATCTCGGCGACGGGCTAAGCAACGGCAATCCGGTGCGGGCTTTGCTCGAAGACGGCCTTCCTGGAGCCAATATCGCGCAGGTCGGCCTCGCGAGCTTTGCCAACAGCCGAAAGATGCACGAGGACGCACTCGAAGCCGGCAATCTCGCAATCACGATCGGCGACGTCCGGGGCGACGGGGTTGTCCACGCGATCGACCGCGCGCTCGACCACGTATCGCACTGCGACGCTTTGGTGATCGATTGCGACGTTGACGTCATCGACCGGTCGCAATTCCCAGCAGCGCCCGGCGGCCGCTTGGGCGGGATGGCGGCGCACGACTTTTTCTATGCCGTGCGGCGGCTCGCGTCCGATCCCAGGGTTCGGGTTCTCGACCTCACCGAATGGGATCCGCCGCTCGATACGACCGACTTCAGCGCCCTCACTGCCGCGCGGTGGGTTGCGGAATGCCTTGCCGGCTATGAGATGCGCTGAGCCTCTGCGATCCGCCGTCCTTTGTCGGACAGCGTTCGAAACGTGATCGAGAAGCGCAGCTGATCGCGGGGCACGATCCGGTGCTCCCATTCCCAGCGCGATGGCCCTGACAGCAGATAGGCCGAACGAGGCGCAACCTCGAGCGCGGCTCTCCTGAATCCCGTTGGAGTCCTTTGGCGGAAGCGCAGAACGGCCGGAGTGTTCAATGAAATTCCGACCACTTTCTCGAAGACGTCGCGATCGCGGTGCCAGCCGATCCCAGCGCCCGGATCGTAGCGGGCCAGCAAAACGTGGGCGAAATCTCCCGACCCGACGCGCGCGAGCTCAGCGGCGCTCTGCCGAACCGGCTCGAGCCAGTCGGGTATGGGTTCGGTCCGGGTGAAACTCGCGTCGTCGAAATCGTAACGCCAGCCGTAGCTCATCGTCTTGCGATTGCCGAGCCAGCCGTGGAAGCGGAACGGCGACAGATCCGAAGCGCTCAGCCGAGCGATCAGCTCACCCTCTTCCTGCTCACTGATGAGCTCGTCGCGATAGTCCAGCCCGGCGATGAGTGGCGCGTCGAACAAGGTGCTCATCCGCCGAACAGCTCTTTCAGTTCCGATGGCCGAAGCTCAGGCGCAAGCTGGTCGAAAGTGCATTCCTTCGGATCCTTGTCGGGCCTCCAGCGGAGAAAGCCCGTGCCGTGGCGGAAGCGGCGCGCAGTGACCTGGTCGTAGCGGACCTCGACGACGAGGACGGGCTTCAGCGGCTCCCATTGACCCGTCCGCTCGGTGTTCCAGCGGCTGGGGCCGCCGGGAGCGTTGCCGGTGAAGCCCGGCGGCTTGATGAGCTTTTCGAGCTTTTGTGTCAGCTCAGGCCTCTCTTTGGCGGGAATTGCGGAAGTGAAGCCCACGTGGTTGAGCAGCCCCTGATCGTCGTAAAGCCCCAGCAGAAGCGAGGCGACTTCATGTTTCTTCGCGGCGTACCGAAAACCGCCGACGACACAATCGGCCGTGCGCTGCTGCTTGACCTTGATCATCGCCCGCTCGCCGGGCCGGTAATCGAGATCGAGCCGCTTCGCGATGACCCCGTCGAGCGCTCCGCCGCTGCGCTTCAGCCAGGCAAGAGCAGTCTCGCGGTCCGTCGTCGCCGGCGAGAGATGCAAGCCGGGCGCCCGGTTCTCAGCGACGAATGTCTCGAGCGCCTCGCGCCGCGTGGCTTGCGGCTGGCCCGCGAGGGACTTTCCGCCCACTTCGAGCAAGTCGAAGGCCATGAGCTCCGCGGGCGTCTCCCTCGCGAGCTTGCGGATGCGGCTCTCCGCCGGGTGAAGCCGCAGCTGGAGCGCGTCAAACGACAAAGCGTCGCCGACGGGGATGATCAGCTCACCATCGAGCAGGAAGTTTTTCGCGTTCAGCCCGCGCAGCATGTCGGCGACCTCGGGAAAGTAGCGGGCGAGCGGCTTTCCGGACCTCGACGTCAACGTGACGTCGTTGCCCGCGCGAGCGGCGAGACAACGGAACCCGTCCCACTTCGGCTCGAACTGCCAGCCGTCGCCTTCCGGGAGCTCGCCCGCAAGCAAGGCTTCCATGGAAGCCGGAATAGAACGGTTTTTCGCCACTGGCAGACAATCGCCCGCAGCTCGCAGTCGTTCCCGTTGCCATGCTCCGGGCAGACGTTACGGTGCCGCACCGAGGGAGAGACTCGATGAAGATCGATCCGCAAGTCCAGGCCGAAACCGCTCGCTACATCGACAGTTTGGGCCCGGCCACGCTGCAAAAGGCGCACGATTATACGATCGGCAAGGAATGGATGCTGCTTTGGGCCTTGCTCGTCGCTGCCCTCGTCACCTGGCTGATCGTCCGCTCCGGCGTGCTCGACAGACTGGACGGCGTCTTTGCCGAGCGTCGGCGCAACTTGCGAGCGCTCGTCGTGAGCTTCGTTTACCTGCTCCTCTCGACCGTGCTCAGCCTGCCGTGGACGCTCTACGCCGATTATTTCCGGGAAAAGGCCTATGGTCGAACGAGCCAGCCGATCGGCGACTATCTGATGCAGGGCGCCATTGCGGCGGGCATCTCCGCCGTGGTCGGCGGCCTTTTCCTAATGGGCGTTTACTGGCTGATGCGCCGTACCGGGAGGAGCTGGTGGATCTGGTCGGGCGGGCTAACCGCAATCGTCCTCGCCGTCTTCATCCTGCTCTCGCCGGTTCTGATCGAGCCGCTTTTCAACAAATATGAGCCAGTGCCGCCTGGCCAGGTCCGCGATGCCGTAGTCGCGATGGCCGGGCGCGCGGGCGTTCCTCCCGAACGCGTGTTCATGTTCAACGGCTCGCGCCAGTCGAACAATTTCACTGCCAACGCGGGCGGAGTGGGAAGCACGGCGCGGGTCGCCATTTCGGACGTCGCGATGGGCAAGGCCTCGCTCGACGAGGTGCGAGCGGTCACCGGGCACGAAATCGGCCACTATGTGCTGAAGCACACCTGGTACGGAATTCTCTTCTATTCGATCGCGGCCATCATCCTGTTCTGGATCGCGGATCGGACTTTCCCCTGGTTCGCGCGGCGCTTCGGAAGCTCGGCCGGTCTTGCCGAGCCGCGCGGCGTTCCTGTCCTGCTGTTCATGGTGTCGCTGTTCGGGCTGCTTAGCCTTCCCATCTTCAACACGTTCAGCCGCACTTTGGAGACGCAAGCCGACGATTATTCGCTTCGGACCGAGAACCGGCCCGACGCGCTGTCGACCGCGCTCGTGAAGACCGCCGAATATCGCTATCCGAGACCGGGGAAGCTCGAGGAGGCGGTCTTCTACGACCATCCCTCGGTCGAGGCCCGAGTCCGCCGGGCGATGGAATGGAAATCCGCTCATCCCGAGCCGCCCACGCAATAGGTGAAGCTTTCACATAGCCCGCCCATTTCGCTGCGTTAGCTTGCGACGCAGCACGGGCGGAGGGGCATGGCGGGGCAGCTCACTGTGGACAGCGGGGACACCGCATGGATGCTCGTCTCGACCGCGCTCGTGATGCTGATGGTCCTGCCCGGCCTGGCGCTGTTCTACGGCGGCCTGGTCAGGGCGAAGAACCTGCTGTCGGTCATGAGCCAGGTGCTCGGAATCGCCGCGATCGCGATCCTGAGCTGGGTGCTATTGGACTATAGTCTTGCGTTCAGCGGCGGGAATTGGCTGGTCGGCAGCCTCGGCAAGGTGGGGCTCGCCGGGGTTGGCGGGTCATCCGCCTGGGCCGTTGGATCCGAAGGCAAGGCAATACCCGAGCTGCTGTTCGCCGCCTTCCAGATGAGCTTCGCTGCAATCACCGCCGCGCTGGTCATCGGCGCCTTGGTCGAGCGAGTCCGGTTTCCGGCGGTCATCCTGTTCGCGACGCTCTGGCTGACGATCGTCTACGCGCCGCTCGCGCATATGGTCTGGTCGAGCGACGGACTCCTCTTCAAGTTCGGAGCGATCGACTTTGCCGGCGGCACCGTCGTGCACGTCAATTCGGGCGTCGCGGGGCTCGTCGGCGTCTATTTCGCCGGCGCCCGCATCGGACATTTGAAGGAGGCGATGCCGCCCCATTCGCTGGCGCTCACGATGGTCGGCGCAGGGTTGCTGTGGGTCGGCTGGTTCGGCTTCAATGCCGGGTCAGCGCTCGAAGCGAACGGCCTGGCGGCGATCGCGATGATGAACACGTTCGTCGCTCCCGCTGCCGGGGTACTGACGTGGATGGCGGCGGAGCGGCTCATTTCCGGCAAGCCGTCAATGCTCGGCGGGGCGTCCGGAGCCGTCGCCGGTCTCGTCGCAGTGACTCCCGCCGCGGGCGCCAGCGGCCCGATCGGAGCGATGCTGCTCGGGTCGGCGGCGAGCCTCGCCTGCTATGGCTTCGTCGGCTCGTTGAAGAACCGCTTGCGGCTCGACGACAGCCTCGATGTCTTCGGGATCCACGGGCTCGGCGGCATTATCGGTTCGATCGGCACCGCTTTCGTCGCGCTTCCAGCGCTCGGCGGTCACGGAGGCGAGGCCTATGCGCTCGGCCACCAGCTCATCGCCCAGCTCGCGGCGGTTGCGGTAGCGATCGCTTGGTCAGCGACCGGCTCGGCGCTGTGCTTCGGAGTCGTGAAAACAATCATGCCGCTGCGCCATGCCAGAGACGCGGAGCGCGAGGGTCTCGACATCGCCGACCACGGCGAGCGCGCCTACACTTATTAGGCGGCAACCTTGGCCGCGAACTCGCCGGCATTTGTCTTGAGCGCCGCCAGCCGACCGTCGAGCTGATCGAAGCCGCGGCCGACGCCCTCGATCTCGGCAGCAACGCTCTCGGTGTTCTCGCGGATCGAGGCGATCGTATTCGACATGGAATCCGCCGTAAGCGCCGTCTCGTCGACCGCAGACGCGATGGTGCCGACGGTTTGGGCACCCGACTGGATAACCGAGAGGATCCGCTCGGCCGCCCCTTGCACCTCGCTGGTGGTCGACTGGATCGATGCGCTGGTTTCGACGGCTGAGCGCGTCGCTTCCTGGATCGCCGCAATCTGTGCCGCAATGTCGTCAGTCGCATCGGCAGTTTGGCTGGCGAGGCTTTTGACCTCCTGAGCGACGACGGCGAAGCCGCGGCCGGCATCGCCCGCGCGAGCCGCCTCGATGGTTGCGTTCAAGGCGAGCAGGTTCGTCTGTCCGGCGATCGTACGGATCAGGCCGAGGATGGATTCGATCGAGCGTGCGTGGGCGGAAAGCGCTTCGGACATGCCGAGCGCTTCAGCCGCCTGGGAGGCCGCGCGGGTGGCGATCTCGGCCGATCCTTGAACTTCGCCGCTGACTTCCTCGATGACCCGGATCAGTCCTGCCGCGCCCTGCGCCGCATCGCGCATCGCGACCGCCGATTGCTCGGCGGCTGAAGCGACCTCGGAGACCTTGTCGAGCACGTCTCGTGCCGAGCTGGCACTTCGAGCTGCTTGCTGCCTCAACGCAGCGCCTTCCTCGGTTGCGGATTCGACCGTCACTCCGACGCCGCGGCGGAATTCGTCGGCAAGCTGGTCGCGCTGATGCTGGGCATCGAAGCTCAGATAAGCGGTGTAAAGGCTGGAGTAGACGTCGCATTCGAGGGATCGCATGCGGAAGAAGACGTCGTTGATTTGCTGCCGCTCGGCCTTGGTGCAGTCGTAGTTGAGCGAAAGGACTTCGAGCGTCTTCGCGGCGGCGGCGCTGTCCATCGACAGGATCCGCGTCAGCGACACGTCCCCGGCAAAAGCAATGGCAACGATCCGCTCAGCCGATTGCACCCAGTCCAGCTGGTCGAGCTTCATATGCCGGTTGCGCAGGTCGTCGATGCGCGACTGAAGCGCGCGCTCCTCGTTGCGCCGCTCGAAATTCGTGTGGTCGCCAAGCGAACGGCGCCATTGCTCGAGCTGGATCGTGCAAATCGCAGCAGCGTCCGGCTCCATGATCGACCACATCTTGCGCGCTACGGCGAGATCCTCATCGGTGAAGTCGAACAGGCGCAGGCGTTCCGCCAGGTCGAGCTTCACGCTGATGCTGCCAATTTCCGGACAATGCTTCGCCACCCTGCGCTCCCGCCCCCACGTTTGCCGAGCCGGCCCTTGCTAGCGGATGTGGGTTAATGTCGGGTTAGGCACGTTCGCCGGCAGAAATCCGGGCAAAAAAAAGCCGCCCGAAGGCGGTTGGAATGGGTCCCGGATCAGCGACGCGCGCAGGACAGCCGAGGACTGTGCGAGCACGGAGGCGGGGCAGCTGGGCCCCGGATCAAGTCCGGGCAACGCAAATCCTAAGCTCGCCTTGCTCGCTAATGATTTGACGTTGGTTGCGGGGGCAGGATTTGAACCTGCGACCTTCAGGTTATGAGCCTGACGAGCTACCGGACTGCTCCACCCCGCGCCAACAGCGGCGCGTTTACGCGCTCAAAACAAAAACGCCGCTGCGAGATAGTCCCGACAGCGGCATTTCCAACATTATGAATGGGCACTCCCCGCGCACCGCCAGCAAAGCCTGGCGACGACCTACTCTTCCACTACTTAAGCAGTAGTACCATCGGCGCTGTCCGGTTTCACGGCCGAGTTCGGGATGGGATCGGGTGGGTCACGGACGCTATGGTCACCAAGCTATGGTGACGGTGCGAGGGAGTTCTAGAAACCGTGCATGCATCTAGCCGAGAACCAGCCGATCAATCATCAGCAGGGCTGACGATGATGGTGCAGATTCATCAAGCGCGAAATGAGTAATTAGGACCGGTTAGCTCCACGCGTTACCGCGCTTCCACATCCGGCCTATCAACGTGGTGGTCTTCCACGACTCTAAGATACCTTATCTCGAGGGAGGCTTCCCGCTTAGATGCTTTCAGCGGTTATCCCGTCCATGCATAGCTACCCTGCTGCGCGGCTGGCGCCACGACAGGTCCACCAGAGGCATGTTCACCCCGGTCCTCTCGTACTAGG
>JBKPOO010000120.1:0-13968 GCA_046733175.1 Pseudomonadota bacterium | reverse complement strand
CCCCGCCGCCGCCCTTCAGTACTCCGCGGCGCAGCGCGAAGGCGGCTAGCAAGGCGCCGGAAATGCCGCAAATATAAAGGCCGAACATTACCAGCCCCTGGAGGCCGATGCCCCACGCCACGCGCGTGTTGGGGATGAAGGCCGCGATGATCAGGGTGTAGACGGGGATCCGCGCCGAACAGGTCATCAGCGGAGCGACGAGGATGGTCGTCAGCCGGTCCTTGGGATCTTCGATCGTCCGCGTCGCCATGATCCCGGGAACGGCGCAGGCGAAGCTCGACAGGAGCGGGATGAAGGCGCGCCCCGAAAGCCCGACCCCGTGCATCAGCCGGTCCATCAGGAAGGCGGCGCGGACCATGTAGCCCGTGCCCTCGAGCAGCAGGATGAAGAAGAACAGGATCAGGATTTGCGGAAGGAAGGTGATCACCGCCCCAACCCCCGCGATTGCTCCGTCAACGATCAAGGACCGCAAGAGACCTGGCGGGAGCGCGTTGGTGACGACGCCCGACAGCCATGCGACGCCCTCACCGATGCGATCCATCGGCACCGCGCTCCACGCGAAGACCGCCTGGAACATGATGAACATCAGGGCGGCCAGGATGATCGGCCCCACGACAGGATGAAGCAGCACTGCGTCGAGGCGGTGCGTCCAGCGGCGTACCGGGGTTTCGCTGATGACCGCAGCCGTGGCGATCTCGCGCGCCCTCCGCTGAAGTTGGATCAGGTCGCTCTTCACATGCTTGTGAACACCGCACCTGGGCGAGGTCAGCATGTCGTCGAGCGCGGCCTGGAGTTCGGCAACGCCGCGCCGCCGGACCGCAACCGTCGCGATGACCGGCACGCCGAGCTCGCGCTCGAGCGCCGCTGGATCGAGCTCCAGCCCATCGCGCTTGGCGAGATCGACCATATTGAGGGCAACAATCGTCGGCACCCCGAGCTCGATAAGCTGCAGTGCGAATCGAAGATGATTGTCGAGGTTCGACGCGTCGACGACGATGATCAGCGCGTCGGGCTGACGCTCGCCCTTCTGCCTCCCGAGCAAGACGTCTCGAGTCACGGCCTCGTCGGGGCTGCCGGGCTCAAGGCTGTAGGCGCCGGGCAGATCGACCAGTTCGACCGGCCGGCCGTCTTCCAGGAGCAGCCGGCCCGAATGTCGCTCCACGGTCACCCCCGGATAATTGCCGACCTTTTGCCGAGCGCCAGTCAAAGCGTTGAACAGCGCGCTCTTCCCGGCATTTGGGCTGCCGGCGACGGCGACTAGCGGGAGGGGGTTCACCTGGCCTGGATAGTTTCGACGATGGGAGCAACCCGGATCGCTCCGGCGTGCCTTCGGCGGATGGCGACCGTCATTCGCCCGACCCGGACTGCGATCGGGTCGCGGCCGAACGGTCCGACGTGCAGCGGTTCGACCGTTACGCCCTCATCGAAACCGAAATGCCTCAGGCGGGCCGCTTCGCTCTCGTCCAGTCCCGCCCAATCGATGGACGCGACACGCGCTTTGGCCCCGACCGAAAGGAGGTCGAGGCTGATCGTCTTCGGAAGGAAGGGCGCGTTCATTCTTGCGACTGATTATCATTAACGTTGCGTCATGGGAAGTGAACAGTGCGGCAGCCCCGCCTCTCCGTCATTGCGCAATGTCAAAAACGCTCAGCGCGGGGGGTAGCGGAGCCTGCCGAAGAAGCGCGACGGACTGATGCGCCGGTCGGACGTCCCCCGCCACTGGGCCTTGAACTTCTCGAACCGCATCACATCGTCGATGCGCCGGTCGAGGAAGCCGGAGGTGTCCCTCCAGCCCTCGCTTTGGTCGTCGAGCCAGGCGAGAAGGGTCGAGGCATAGACCGCGCCCAGGGTCATGCGCTTGGTGTAATGGTTGAAGTCCGTGCTGGTGTCTCCGGCGATGCGCCACATGAGGTCGGCGGTCCGCCATGAGACCCTCAACGCGAGCGGGATGTTCTGCGGCATAGCGAGGATCGCGAGGCCACGGCGAACCGCCTCTCTGGCCGGACCCATGATTTCCAGGCGCTTCCACACGAGCGCCCGGATCTTCTCCCGGATCTTCATGCCTTGAAGGCGCTTTGGAGTGAACCAAGCTTCCAGCGCGCGGTCGACCTCGGTGATGTAGAGCTCGATCATGCCCGTCTGAGTCTTGGGCATCGCCAGTCGGGCCTGGACCGGATCCACGCCGAGCTGCTCGGCGGCGGAGTCGACCGCCTTCTGGCTCCAGCCGTCGAACACCGCATTCTCGCCGACTGCCAAAGCGAGGCGCCGCCGCAGCTGTTCGAGGGGACTCGGGTCGGCCATGGCGTTCAACTGGGCTGGGTCGCCGGCTCGCGCAAGCCCCTCTCCGGCAGCCGGACCAGGACCAGCGCCGCGCCAATGGCCGCGGCTCCGATCCAATCCATGGGGGAAAGCGCCTCGCCATAAGCGAGCCAGCCGACCAGGGCCGAAATCGCGGGCTGCGTGAGGAGCGTCAAGCCGACCACCAGCGGCGAGAGCGAACCGATCGCGTAAACGAGCAGGCCCTGCCCGATGACCTGGCTGCTGAGCGCGAGGATGAGGACGAAGGTCCAGTCGGCTGGAAGGATCTGCTCGCGAAGCCCGAGCGAGAAGGGAAGGAGCATGGCGGCCCCGAACAGGCTGGCGATGAACAGCATCGGGAGCGGGGCAAGCGATTGCCGGGCGCGCTGCACCGCGATCAGGTAGCCGGTGTAGAGGATGCCCGCGAAGAGAGCGAGAAGGTCGCCCTTCACATGGTCGATCGACAGCTCCGCGCTGCTGCCCATCAGCAAGCCGGCTCCGACCGCGGCCAAAGCGAGCGCTCCCGCCTGGGTCGGGGAAGGGCGGCGGTGCGCCATCCACAATCCCCAGAGCGCAAAGATCAGGCTCGAGGTATTGCCCAACAGGGTCGCGTTGCCGAGCTTGGTCAGGTGGATGCCCAAATGCCAGGCGGCGAGATCGGCGGCGAAGAAGAAGCCGGCGACGATCGCGATGCCGGCGAGGCGGCGGCCGGGCCAGTGGATCGCCTGGCCGGTCATCGCGGCAATTGCGAACAGGAAAGGAAGCGCGATTCCGAGTCTCCAGAATCCCGCGGCCACGGGCCCGACCCCGGATAGTCGGACTAGCCACGGTCCGAAGGCGAGCGCGCTGCTACCGATGATGAGCGCGGGAAAGGCGAAGGGATGGTGCTGGGGACGATTCACTTGGGCCGCTTAGGGGGATCGGCCCCGCGCCGGAAGCTGGTTCAGCCGTCCATCCGATAAAGTGCGCTTATCAGGGCGCGTATTGTTCGCGCAGCTCGAACAAGGCGAGCGCGGCCTTCGCCGCCCCTCCCCCTTTGTCGCCCTGCTCCGGATCGGCGCGAACGATGGCTTGCGCCTCATTTTCGACGGTGAGGATGCCGTTGCCGATCGCGAATCCCTGCACCGTGAGCTCCATCAGCGCGCGAGCGCTCTCCTCCGCCACGATCTCGAAATGATAGGTTTCGCCGCGGATCACGACCCCAAGCGCGACGAACGCGCAAAAGCGGCCGCTCCTGGCGGCGAGCGCGATGGCGCCGGGGACTTCGAGCGCGCCGGGGACGGTCAAAGTCTCATGCTTATGGCCGGCAGCCTCGATCGCCGCTCGGGCGCCGGCCAACAACATGTCGTTGAGGTGCGGGTAGAAACGCGCTTCGACCAGGAGGATCGTCGACACCTATTGCTCCAGCACGATCGGGCGTTCTTCGACGATCGCGAGCCCGTAACCGGACAGGCCGACGGGCGAATGGCGCGTATTGGACAGCAGGATCATGTCATGGATTCCGAGCGCCGCCAGGATCTGCGCCCCGGTGCCGTAGCCGCGCACGGCGTCGCCGGCTTCGACCGGCTTTCCAGCGCGAAGGTCGATCGAGCGTGAGAGCGATCCGGGCGCCGCGGCATGGAGCGCGACCACCACACCGGAGCCTTCCTGTTCGATCATCTGGATCGCGCCCTGAAGAATCCCCGACCGCGGACCCTTTTCGCCAAGAACGTCGGCAAAGAGGTCCAGGCTATGCATTCGGACGAGAACCGGCTGGCTCGTATCGATGGTGCCGTGCACCAGCGCCAATTGCTCCTCTGCGCTTGCCTTGTCGCGGAAGACCTGCGCCTGCCACTGCCCGCCGCTCGTTGACACGAACGGACTGGCCGCGACCCGCTCGACCAGATGGTCCTTCTTCAGGCGGTACGCGATGAGGTCGCGGATCGTCCCGATCTTGAGCCCGTGGCCCCTCGCGAAATCCATCAAATCATCGAGGCGGGCCATGGTGCCGTCTTCGCGCATGATCTCGCAGATCACGCCGCTCGGATTGAGTCCGGCGAGCCGAGCGACGTCCACCGCGGCCTCCGTATGGCCGGCCCGGACCAACACTCCGCCGGGCCTCGCGATCAGCGGAAAGACATGGCCGGGCGAAACGAGCGCGTCCGGCCCATTCGACGAATCGATGGCGACGGCAATGGTGCGAGCGCGGTCAGCAGCGCTGATTCCGGTGGAAATGCCCTCATTCGCCTCGATCGAGACGGTGAAGGCGGTTTCGTTGCGGCTGCGGTTGGTACGGGTCATCGGCTCGAGGCCGAGCTGCTCGGCTCGATCCTTGGTGAGCGCCAAACAGATGAGCCCACGGCCGTGACGGGCCATGAAATTGATCGCATCGGGCGTCGCCATCTGCGCCGGAATGACGAGATCGCCCTCATTCTCGCGGTCGTCGTCATCGACAAGGATGAACATGCGGCCGTTGCGCGCCTCATTGATGATGGCTTCCGGGCCGACGAGTACATCGGTTCCGCGCTGAATGAGCTTTTCGAGGCGGCTCAGCGTGTCCGCGGTCGGATTCCACTCGTCCGAACCGAGCTTGCGAAGCGAATTGGGATGAAGGCCGGCTGCCCGGGCAAGTCCGGTGCGGGTGACCTCGCCAGTGGCGATGATCGCTTCGAGGCTTTCGATCAGGGTTGTGCTCATACGTGTCGCATATCACATTCTGATGTGATGAAAAGCGGGAACAGCGATGTTCCTAGTGTGAGCGAGCGGCCAACATCCGGTCGATGTACCGCGCCAGGACGTCTACTTCGACATTGAGTTGTTGGCCGGCCTGGACATCGCCCAGCGTGGTGCACTGCGCCGTATGGGGGATGATGTTGACCGAGAAATGGGTCGTCGCATCCTCGGCTTGGCGCACCTCGTTGACGGTCAGCGACACTCCGTCGATTGCGATCGAGCCCTTCGGGGCTATCATCGGAGCGAGCGATGGCGGCACGCTGAGGCCGACCTTGAGCGAATCTCCTTCCGGGCTCGTGCCGACGACCGCGGCGACGGCGTCGACGTGTCCGGTGACGATATGCCCCCCGAGCTCATCGCCGAGCCTCAGCGATCGTTCCAGGTTGACCCTTGCCCCTTCGTTCCAGTGACTTGCTGCGGTTCGCGACGCCGTTTCACCAGACACGTCGACAGCAAACCAATCATCGCCCTTGTCGACCACGGTGAGGCAGACGCCCGAACAGGCGATCGAAGCTCCGAGATCGACCGTCGCGAGATCGTAACCGGTCGCAATCTCGAGCCGAAGGTCGCCGCGCTGATCGGCTTTCCTGACGGTTCCCACGTCGGTTACGATCCCGGTGAACATTGGCCTTCCTTCGATACGGGCCTTCGACGAGCTCAGTCCCTACTCAGGATGAGCGGAGAAGGGCAACGGTTACCGCTCATCCTGAGTAGCCGCGTTAGCGGCGTATCGAAGGAACCCGCTCGTAAACTTCGAGCCGGTCGACCCCGAGACGCCTTTCGTCGACGAGCGCCCAGCGGCCGTGGGCATCGGCGATCGCATC
This sequence comes from Pseudomonadota bacterium, assembly GCA_046733175.1. Taxonomy (GTDB): domain Bacteria; phylum Pseudomonadota; class Alphaproteobacteria; order Sphingomonadales; family Sphingomonadaceae; genus Sphingomicrobium. The sequence goes on along the minus strand of JBKPOO010000120.1, from coordinate 8,134 downwards.
CAGGCCGACATAGCCGAATGACGACTTCCCATCGCCGACGATGATCGGCGCCCGGTAGATCAGGATCCGGTCGACGAGATCTTCCGCCAGGAAAGCTGTCGCGGTTGCCGAACCACCTTCGACAAGCAGATCGTTGACGTCATGAAGTCGATAGACATCCTGCGGATTTCTAAGGATTTCCCAACCGTCGACAGCATCGCCGCGGGTCAGCAGAGCCCGCCGCGGCGAACGCTCCTGGAGTCCTGGCAGCCGAACGTCGAGCCGGGGCTGATCGGCGACATAGGTCCCTCGCCCGACCAGGATCATGTCGCTCCGCGCGCGTTCGAAGTGGACATGGCGGCGAGCGTCTTCGCCGGTGATCCATTTCGATTCGCCGGAGGGAAGCCCGATCTTGCCGTCGATCGACAAAGCGAGCTTCAAGGTGATTCGCGGACGGCCGCACTCCAGCCTGGTGAGCCAGCCGGAGAGGGATTGCTTGGCCGCCTCCCGCCCGACGCCCAGCTTGACCTCGATTCCGGCGGCCCGAAGGCGCCGGATCCCCTTGCCTGAGGTGCGCGGGTCAGGGTCCTTGAGCGCGATGACGACTCGTGCCGGCTTCCCTTTCACGAGCAATTCCGTGCAGGCCGGGCCGCGAGCGCTTTCATGTGCGCAGGGTTCGAGCGTCACATAGACCGTCGCGCCCTTCCCCCGGCGCCCGGCCTGCTGGAGGGCGATCTGCTCGGCATGGGGTCGTCCGCCGGGCGCCGTTGCGCCACGACCGGCGATCTTGCCTGACTTGGAGACGATAACGCAGCCGACGTTCGGATTGGGCGCGCTCTTGCCTCGGGCGCTCTCCCCCAGCGCCAGCGCCTCCCCCATGAACTTCAGATCGTCACTCAATCCCGAACCGCTTCTCGAGCTCTTTATACTGTCGCTGCTTTTCTTTCTCGACGGCAGCCTTCTCCGCCTGCTCCTTCTTTTGCTGGGCGACGATCTCGGCGTCCGTCCGGTTCGCCGAGTAGAGCTCGACATAAGTGGGAGTTGGCGTCGGCATGGCTCCGAACTGCGAGTCCACCAGGAACTCGACGACGATGATGCCCGTGACGAGCAGCGCCAACGCCGCACCAATGCGCTGCTCGCGGCTGCTGTGCCGCATGAAGGCGACAAGGTCGCTGATCGCCGCGCGTGGGCTCGAAGGACGAGGGAACCAGGACATGCGCTAAAGATAGGGCTGGCGGCCCGGAACCGCCAGCCGTCTCAACGGCGAGGGACTAACCGTCGAGTTGGAAGCGCAGGGTAATGACCATCGATGAGGCAACCGCGCGGCCGTCCTCGGTCGCGGCCTTGTAACGCCAGTGAGCGATCAAATAGCGGCGCGCGGCGTCGAGGAACGCTCGATCGGCGTTTCCCACGGGCTCGACGGCGACCACTCTGCCGCGCTCGTCGATCGAAAGCTTGAGGCGAAGCGTCGCCTCTTCCTCCGTGATCAGCTTCGATGCCGGATACGGCGGCTTCAGCTCGGATGCCGGGGTCAGCAGCTGTGGACCGAGTTTAACGATAGAGTGGGGCGGCGGCAGTTCGGTGATGATGTTCGTTCCACCGCCGAGAATCGCTCCCGGGTCGAGCTTCGGCGGTGGATCGAAGGTCTCCCCCGTCGGAGGCAGGGCCGTGACGAGAGGAGGCGGATCGTCGACCGTGCGGTTTTGCGCCTGTTGCTGCGTACGAGGAGTCTGGGGATTCGGCGGCGGATCCTTCGGTGTTGGCACGAAGACGACCGTTGTCGGCTTGGGAAAGATTCGGATCGGCAAATCCATCTTGGCGCTCATCACAACGGCGACCACGGCGACATGGGCCGCGATGATCGCGAGCATCGTGTGGGGGTGGGGGCGGCGCTCGACGGCGGCGGGGCGGCTGGCGGCATAAGCGAGCATCATACCCTCCTTCACGCAACGTAGGTGAAAGCAATGTTACATCATTACATAACAGAAGCAAGCGGAATCTTTGGGGACCCCACGGGCTAGCGCTTCGCGGCGGCTTCCAGTCGACGGAGGGCTCGGTCCCGGCCCATGTGCGCCACTAGGCCCGCCATCTCCGGTCCGCTCTCCCGGCCGGTGAGGGCCAGGCGCAGCGGATGGAACAGCTCGCGCCCCTTCTTGCCGGTCGTGCGCTTCACTTCGTCGGTCATTTGGCGCCAGGCTTCGCCCGACCAGGCGAGCTTTTCGGCGACCCCGGCCGCATCCTTCACCAGCAGCCGCTCGTCATGGCTGAGATCGGGCGGTTCGATGTCCCCGCGGAGGACCTCCAGCCAAGCGGCAAAGTCCGACAGACGCTGAAGGTTGGGCCGAAGCAGCAGCCAGTCCGCTTCAGTCGCCGTCGACGGCAAGCGATCGCGAACCGACTCAAAGGGCAGGTTGTGCATCAGCCGTGCGTTGATCAACTCGACATCGTGCGGGTCGAAATGCGCCGGCGCCCGCCCGAAGGCCGCGAAATCGAAACCGCCCGCGAGTTCACCCAGGCTTTCGACCGCCTCGACGGGCTGGGATGTCCCGATCCTGGCGAGCACGTCGAGCAGGGCCATCGGCTCGACCCCCTCCTCGCGGAGGTGCGGAGCGCCATAGGAACCAAGCCGCTTCGACAATTTGCCCTCGGCCATCACGAGTAGCGCCTCGTGCGCGAATTCGGGCGGCTTCGCTCCAAGCGCCTCGAACATCTGGCTCTGTGTTGCGCTGTTCGAAACATGGTCCTCGCCGCGAACGACATGGCTCACGCCTAAATCCACGTCGTCGATCACGCTTGGCAGCAGGTAAAGCCAGCTGCCGTCCTCGCGGCGGACGACGGGATCGCTCAGCAACTTCGGATCGAACTTCTGTTCGCCGCGAATAAGGTCGTGGAAGACGATCGGCGAATCGTGATCCAGCCGGAAGCGCCAATGCGGCTTGCGCCCTTCGGGTGCAGGCTCATCCGCCGGCTTGCGCTCGTAGACCGGAGGAAGCCCCCGGCCGAGCAGCACCTTGCGCCGAAGCTCGAGCTCCTCGGAGGTTTCGTAACATGCATAGACCCGCCCCGCTTCCTTGAGGCGGTCGAACTCCCGCTCATACAGGTCGAACCGTTCGGACTGGCGAACGACCCGATCCGGACTGAGGCCGAGCCAATCGAGATCGTCGCGAATCGCCTGGTCGAATTCCGGGGTCGAACGCTCGCGGTCGGTATCGTCGATACGCAGGATGAAGGTTCCCCCGTGCTTCTTCGCGAACAGATAATTGTGCAGCGCGGTGCGGATATTGCCGACGTGCAGGCGGCCCGTCGGCGACGGCGCGAAGCGAGTGACGACGCTCATCGCGGGAGCTTTACCTTTGGCCCGGTGTGGAAGAAGTTGCTGATCGGGTAACGCCGGTCGCGGCCGAAGTTGCGGCTTCCGATCTTCACTCCCGGCGGAGCCTGGCGGCGCTTATATTCGGCCCTCAGCAGCTTGGATTCGATATCCGCGACGAGCTCAACCGCTTCGCCGGTCGTATTCGCGACTTCTTTGACCGACATCTCCTTGTCGACCAGGCCTTCGAGGATCCGATCGAGCACCGAATAAGGCGGCAGGCTGTCTTCGTCCTTCTGATCGGGACGAAGCTCAGCGCTCGGCGGCTTGGAAATGACCCGCGCGGGCATGACCGCCCCGTCGGGTCCCAATGCGTCCTCGGGCTTGTTGTGATTGCGCCACCGGGAGAGGGCGAAGACCGTGGTTTTGTAAGCGTCCTTCAGCACCGAATAGCCGCCCGCCATGTCGCCGTAGAGCGTGGCGTAGCCGACGCTCATCTCGCTCTTGTTCCCGGTCGTAAGCAGCATGTGGCCGTGAGCATTGGATAGCGCCATCAAGGTCACCATACGAAGACGCGCCTGGATGTTCTCGGCGGCCAGGCCGGTCAGTTGCGGAAGCATCCCGTCCAGGGCCTCTACGCTGGGGGCGATCGAAACGACGTCATGACGGCAGCCCAGCAGCTTCGCGCACTCGCGCGCGTCCTCGAGGCTCTCCTCGCTGGTATATTTGGAGGGCAGCATCACGCCCCACACCTTTGAAGGCCCCAGCGCATCGACCGCGACCGCGGCGGACAGCGCGCTGTCGATCCCGCCCGAAAGGCCGAGGATCACGCCCGGAAAGCCGTTGCGCTCGACATAATCGCGAAGCGCGACCGTCATCGCGCGGTAGACGTCGGCCGGGAATGGATCGAGCTCATGCTCGGTGCGGGTCTCGCACCGCCAGCCTTCCGCAGTGCGGACCCATTCGGTGACGAGCAGGTCCTCCTCCCAATCGGGCATCTGAACGACCAGCTCGCCGTCGGGGTGCATGACGAAGGACGAGCCGTCGAAAGCGAGCTCGTCCTGGCCTCCGACCCGATTGAGGTAGGCGATCGGAAGACCGGTCTGAAGCACCCGCGAACGCACCAGCCGCTGCCTCGTGTCGTCTTTGTCGATCTCGTAGGGGCTGCCATTGGGGACGAGCAGGATCTCCGCTCCGGCGTCGGCAAGGTGGCCGCAGACGACCTCCTCCCAAATATCCTCGCAGATCGGGACTCCGATCTTCACGCCCTTATATTCGAGCGGCTCCGGCAAGGGACCCGGCGCGAAAACCCGCTTTTCGTCGAAGGTGCCGTAATTGGGCAGCTCGCGCTTCAGCGTGCGGCCAGTGACTCGCCCACCGTCGGCCAAGAGTATCGCATTGTAGTTGAGCCCGCCTTCATTGACGATCGTTCCGATCAGCATCGCCGGGCCGGGCTCGGCGGTCGCGTCGACCAGCCGCTCGGCGCATTCCATCGTCCGGCGAACGAATTCCGGCTTCAGGACGAGGTCCTCGGGCGGGTAGCCGGTCAGCTGGAGCTCTGGGCAGAGCAATAGCTCCGCGCCGGCCGCCGCGGCCTTGTGCCGGATGTCCAGCATCGCGGCGGCATTGGCGTCGAGATCGCCGACGCGCTGGTTCATTTGCGCGAGCCCAATCTTCAAGCGGTCGGTCATTCGGTCCCCTTACCGTCCGGGGTGAGCTTGTCGAACCCCTGTCCTCTTATGAAAAGAAGAATGGGCAATCCTTCGACAGGCTCGGGACGAACGGAACGTTCGCCTTTACGGAACGCAGTGCGGATCGCTAAAGCCCTCGCAGCGCGGGGAAACCAGATGAAATTACTTGCCGGGAACAGCAATCTGCCGCTGGCCCAGTCGATTTCCGACTATCTCGAGGTCCAGTTGACGGAAGCGAGCGTCCGGCGCTTCGCCGACGAAGAGATTTTCGTCGAGATCAACGAGAACGTTCGCGGCGAGGACGTCTTCGTCGTCCAATCGACGAGCTATCCCGCCAACGACAACCTCATGGAGCTTTTGATCTGCATCGACGCGCTTCGCCGCGCGTCGGCAAAAAGGATCACAGCCGTCGTACCTTATTTCGGCTATGCACGGCAGGACCGGAAACCAGGGCCGCGCACCCCGATTTCCGCCAAGCTCGTGGCGAACCTCGTTACCGTCGCTGGCGCGAGCCGGGTGCTTTCGATCGATCTCCACGCCGGGCAGATCCAGGGGTTCTTCGACATCCCGACGGACAACCTCTTCGCTTCGCCGGTGATTGCGGCGGACATCAACGCCCGCTTCGCCAATCGCGACCTGATGGTCGTTTCGCCCGACGTCGGCGGCGTGGTGCGCGCCCGAGGGCTCGCCAAGCGCCTCAACAACGCCCCGCTCGCGATCGTCGACAAGCGGCGCGAGAAAGCCGGCGAATCCGAGGTCATGAACATCATCGGCGACGTCGAGGGCCGCAGCTGCATCCTCGTTGACGACATCGTCGATTCCGCCGGCACCCTCTGCAATGCCGCCGCGGCTCTGAAGCAGGAGGGCGCGACGGAGGTCTTCGCTTACTGCACTCACGGCGTCCTCTCGGGCGCCGCCGCGGCCCGCGTCGCCACATCCGAGCTCAGCGAGCTGGTGGTGACCGACACCATCTGGAGCGGCGAGGCGGATCCAAAGGGCGGCAAGATCCGCCGGCTGACGGTCGCTCCTTTGCTCGGCGAAGCGATCCGCCGAATCGCCGACGAAAGCTCCGTCTCAAGCCTCTTCGACTAGTCGAATGTGCAACCTGTACCAGCTCGAGAAAAGCGTCGACGCCGTTCGACGCCTCTTCGCCGACCTGCAAATCCCGCTCGATTTCCCCGAAGGCATTCCGAACTTCCAGCCGCGTGACATCCGGATCACCGACCGGGCGCCGATCGTCCGCTGGTCGCGCGATCGGTCGACGGCCGAGCTCGTCGAACGCCGCTGGTCGTGGCCCGCGCCTAGAGGCAAGCCGGTGTTCAACATGCGCTCGGACGGCCGCGAGTTCGCCCAGGACCGTTGCCTCGTCCTCGCTGACAGCTTCTACGAGTTCACCAGCCCGGAAGATCCCAAGCAGAAGCGCAAGGACTGCTGGCGGTTCACGCCGCCGGGCGATTTCGCGATCGCGGGGCTGGTTCGGGCCGATCCTGCGGTCGGGGAAGCGTTTACCTTGCTCACGGTCCCGCCGGGGCCCGACATCACGCCCTATCATAATCGGCAAATCGCGCTGCTCGGGCCGGCCGACTGGCGCGGCTGGCTGGACGGTTCAGTCAGCTCGATAAAATTGCTACAACCGAGCCGGGCCGGAGATTTGAGGGTAGGGTCTGCCTGAAAGGAGCAGCCGTGGACCCGGACGTCATTCTCAAGCGCTTCGAAAATCCCGATGAGATCCGCGAATTCGAGCTCGGCAAGTTCGAGGTCGTCAACATCGGCGGAATGACCGTCGGCCGAGCGACCTACCAGCCCGGATGGAAGTGGTCCGAGCATGTCGGAAAGCCGTTCGGCCAGGCGAGCTGCGAGGTCGAGCATGTCGGTCTGGTCGTGTCGGGCTGCGCCGCGATCGGGATGGACGACGGGCGAGTCGTCGAAATGCGCGCCGGAGATCTGTTCTATACCCCGCCCGGCCCTCCGGGACATGACAGCTGGGTGGTCGGCGACGAGCCTTATGTTTCGCTGCATTTCCTCGGAGCCGATCATTACGCGGAATTGAGGTGACATGCCGACCGTCCTGATCACCGGAGCGAATAGGGGAATCGGCCTCGAATTCGCGCGCCAATATTCCGCCGACGGCTGGGACGTCATCGCCACCGCTCGGCAATCGAGTCCCGAACTGGACGCGCTCGACGTCGACGTCCGACCACTCGAGTTGCAGGACCTCGAGTCCGTAACCCGGTTCGGAAGCCGGATCGATCGGCTCGACCTGCTCATCGCCAGCGCCGGTACGATGCAGCCAAGGGAAGCGCTCAGTGCTGAGGATGGTCGTGCCTGGTCCGACATGCTCCTCACGAACTGCATTGCGCCATATTTGCTGGCGAAGTCCGTGCTTCCGCAGGTCGGCGAGGCTCGCGGCAAGCTGATCGCGATCACCAGCGGAATGGGCAGCATCGGCGAGAGCTCCGGCGGCTACGTTCCGTATCGCTCGTCCAAGGCCGCCCTCAACATGGCCTGGCATTCCCTCGCGATCGAGGCGAAGCGGCAGGGCGTCGTCGCAGCCGTGATCGACCCCGGCTGGGTGAAAACGCGAATGGGCGGGGCCAATGCGCCGACGCCCCCGGAGCAAAGCGTCGGCGAGATGCGCAAGCTGATCGAGCGGCTGAGCCCCGAGGATTCGGGGCGGTTCCTTAAGCGCGATGGGACTCAGCACGCCTGGTAAGCGGTTGCCAGAGCGCCGATCCCCCTCTATAGGCGCGCGCTTTCCAGATCGTTGGAAAACCAATGGCCCGGCCGAAAGGGCTGCCGTGGCGGTTGGATAATGTCGCGTTCCTGAAGGGACGCATTAAGGAGACGAAATGCCCAAGCTGAAGACCAAGAGCGGCGTCAAAAAGCGCTTCAAGCTCACGGCGACCGGCAAGATCAAGTGCGGCGTGGCCGGCAAACGCCACCGCCTGATCAGCCATAACGCCAAGTATATCCGCCAGAACCGCGGTACCGAACTTCTCGCCGACGCCGATACGGCGCGCGTGAAGGCCTGGGCCCCCTACGGCCTGAAGTAAGGAGGGCATCCCATGGCACGCGTCAAACGGGGTGTGACCACCCGCGCCAAGCACAAGCGGATCCTGGACCAGGCGAAGGGCTATTACGGTCGCCGCAAGAA
>JBKPOO010000119.1:0-8901 GCA_046733175.1 Pseudomonadota bacterium | reverse complement strand
TGTCAGCCGCCGGTCCGTCGTCGCTGGCGGACGCGATCACCTCATCGAGGATTTCGATCGCCGCCTGGAGGCGAGCTGCCGGGGTCATTTACCGCGTCGGATAATTGGGCGCCTCGCGGGTGATGGAAACGTCGTGGACATGGCTCTCCGACAAGCCGGCATTCGTAATCCGGACGAACTTCGCGCGTTTTTGAAGATCGGAGATGGTCGGTGACCCGGTATAGCCCATCGCGGCTTTAATGCCGCCGACCAGCTGATGGATGATATCCCGCACCGGGCCCTTGTAAGGGACCTGCCCTTCGATCCCCTCCGGAACCAGCTTCAAATGGTCCTTGATGTCCTGCTGGAAGTAGCGGTCGGCGGACCCACGCGCCATCGCCCCGACCGAGCCCATCCCGCGGTAGGATTTGTAGCTTCGGCCCTGGTAGAGGAAGATTTCGCCCGGGGCTTCTTCCGTACCTGCCAGGAGCGATCCGACCATGACCGTCGAAGCGCCCGCCGCGAGCGCCTTGGCCATGTCGCCGCTGGTCCGGATCCCCCCGTCGGCAATCACGGGAACACCGGCTTTCGACGCCTCTCCAGCAGCTTCCATGATCGCGGTGAGCTGCGGCACTCCGACTCCGGCGATGATGCGCGTCGTACAGATCGATCCCGGGCCGATCCCGACTTTGATCGCGTCCGCCCCGGCGCCGACCAGCACCTTGGCGGCCTCGGCGGTCGCGACGTTGCCGGCCACGACCTGGACCGAATTGGAGGAACGCTTCACCCGCTCGACGGCAGCGGCGACGTCCGTGTTGTGCCCGTGAGCCGTGTCGATGACGATGCAATCGCACCCGGCCTCCATCAGCGCTTCCGATCGCGCGTGACCGGCGTCGCCCACGGTCGTCGCGGCCGCGACCCTGAGGCGCCCTTCCCCGTCCTTGGTCGCGAATGGCGCCGCCACCGATTTCTCGATGTCCTTCACGGTGATGAGGCCGACGCAGTGATCGTCTCCGTCGACGACGAGCAATTTCTCGATCCGGCGTTGATGCAGGATCCGGCGAGCCTCGGCTTCCGGAGTTCCGATCGGCACGGTGGCGAGATTGTCCCTGGTCATCAGCTCGCTGACCGGTTGGCGGGGATTCTCGGCAAAGCGGACGTCACGGTTCGTGAGGATCCCGGCGAGCTTGCCCGATTTCTCCACGATGGGAATGCCGCTGATCCGGTGGGCCTTCATCAGGTCGAGCGCCTCGGCGAGTGTCTGGTCGGGCGTCATCGTGATCGGGTTGACGACCATCCCGCTCTCGAAACGCTTGACCTGCCGGACTGCCGCGGCCTGCGCCTCCACGTCCAGGTTGCGGTGGAGAACCCCGATCCCGCCAAGCTGCGCGAGCGCGATCGCCATGTCCGCTTCGGTCACCGTATCCATCGCTGACGACAGGATGGGGATGCGCAACGGAATTTCGCGGGTCAGCTGGGTGCGGGTGTCGGCCTGGCTCGGAAGAACGGAAGACTCGAGCGGCTGCAGAAGGACGTCGTCGAACGTCAGTCCGAGCGGAATATCAGAAGCGTCGTTGAGTTGGGCCATATCGGCCCATGACAGCACATAACGTCTTTGCCAAGGCTTGCGTCATTGCGAGGAACCGTAGGCGACGCGGCAATCCAGACTGGATCGCTTCGCAGCGCTCGCAATGACGATTACCCGCGCTCCCTTTCCAGCAGCCGTTGCGCCTGCTCGACGTGCATCCGCTCGATCATCTCATTGTCGAACCGCTCGGCGCCGCCGTGGAATGCCTCGACGAGGCGGCGGGCCCGATCAAGCTCGTGCTCGGACGGTGCGAAGGCGCGATGGCAGGGTTCGATCTGGCTCGGATGGATCAGGCTCTTGCCGTCGAAGCCGAGGCGCCGTCCCTCCTCGGCCTCGGCGATGAAGCCGTCGAGATCGTCGAGCTTGTTGTAGACTCCGTCGAACACCGCGATCCCGGCCGCACGGGCGGCGAGAACGATGAGCTGGAGCGACGCCGAGATCGGCTCGCGCCCCGAGTCCAGCGGCAAATGCAGGTCCGATCGAAGGTCGTTCGTGCCGGCGATCAGCCCGGCGCAATCGTGGGTCACCTCATGGGCCGAAAGGACGCCCTTCGCCGTCTCGATCATCGCCAGCACGGGCTTTCCGGTCTGCTTCCTGACGAACGACAGTTCTTCCTTGTCCTCGACCCGGGGCACGACCACAAACCCGGCATCGCAGTGGGTGACCGCGACCAGGTCCTGCCCATGCCAGTCCGAGCCGATGCCATTGATCCGGATTCCGACCGCCATTGGCCACTCCTCGACGAGCGCTTCGACGGCAGCCTGGCGCGCCGAATCCTTGTCGTCCGGCTTCACGGCGTCCTCGAGGTCGAGAATGACGAGGTCCGATGCACTTTCGCGAGCCTTGGCGATCGCTCGCGGATTCGACGCCGGAAGGAAGAGCACGGATCGAATGAGATGCAGGTCGTTCATACCGTCATTCCGTGCTTTTCTAGCATCACGCGATCGAACGCATGATCAGCGTGCGGCCCGTTGGGATCCACCCAGTGCATGAAAAGGTGCGCCGACCAGCTGTTCGGGTTCGGTTCGACCCGCCCGTGCCGATGATCGACTCCGCGATACATCACCCCGTCCCCGGCGTTCATTGGAAGCGAGGTGAATTCCTGCTCTCCGAAATCGGGCTGGATAGCCTCGGGGGCATCGATCCGTCGCTTTTCCACGCAGAGCGGCCAGGGCCGGTCCTCCGCGAGGTGAACGGTGAGCGACAAACTATGCTCGCAAGCGACGCGGTCGGAATGGACCAGGCAAACGTCACCCTGCTGATAGACGCGGAAATAGGCATAAGTCGGAAGAAGGTCGCAGCCAGCCACCTCCGCGACCGCTGGCGTAACGCCCCAATGGAACGCCGCCATCGGCGCATATTGTCGACTGTAGACCTCGATCGCAGGCTTGGTCAGCAGGTTCGTTCGCGAAATGAAGGCCTGGTTCCCCTTCAACCGCAGATCGTGCTGCATCTTGCCGTGAAAGACCTCGAGGACGAGCGGCGGGAACAGCTCCTTCAGCAGAACATAGCCGTCGGCCCTGTACGCCTCGCCGTCGCTTTGACGAATTGGACCACGCGTCATGTCCGATTTCGCTTCCCTGCCCCGCCCCGCCGTCGCATCATGGGAAGAGAGCAATATTCGGGGAATTCCATGTTGACCACCTTCATGACGGCGCTCGCGGTGCTGGCGCTCTTTTACGTGATGTTCGGCGTCAAGATCGTCCGTCAGGGCTATCGCTATACGATCGAGCATTTCGGCCGCTTCGTTCGGGTTGCGGAGCCGGGCTTCAATTATGTGATGCCCTTCTTCTACCGTGTCGGCCGGCGCATCAACATGATGGAGCAGGTGCTTGATATCCCAGGACAGGAGATCATCACCAAGGACAATGCAATGGTCGCAGTCGACGGTGTCGTCTTCTTCCAGGTGCTAGACGCCGCGAAGGCCGCCTACGAAGTCAGCGATCTCTACACGGCGATCATGGCCCTCTCGACGACCAACCTAAGGACGGTGATGGGATCGATGGATCTCGATGAAACCTTGTCCAAGCGCGATGAGATCAACACGCGCCTCCTTTCCGTCGTCGACAATGCGACGGAGAATTGGGGCGTCAAAATCACTCGCGTCGAGCTTCGCGACATTCGTCCGCCTTCGGACATCGTCAACGCCATGACCCGGCAGATGAAGGCCGAGCGCGAGAAACGCGCGGTGATCCTCGAAGCCGAAGGCATGCGCCAGTCGGCGATCCTCAAGGCCGAAGGCGAGAAGCAGTCGGCGATCCTCGAAGCCGAAGGATCGCGCGAGGCCGCGTTCCGCGAAGCGGAGGCTCGGGAACGCTCAGCCCAGGCGGAGGCCGCCGCGACTAAGATGGTGAGCGACGCGATCGAGCAGGGCAGTGCTCAGGCGATCAACTATTTCGTCGCCCAGAAATATGTCGAGGCAGTCGCCCAGTTCGCCCGCTCGCCCAACGCCAAGACCATCCTGTTCCCGGTCGAGGCGACGCAGCTCATTGGGACGCTCGGCGGTATCGGCGAGCTGGCGAAAGAGGCAGTCGGCGGGATAACGGCACGGCCAGCGCAGCCTGCTGCGAAAGCGGCCCCGACCGTCCCTGACAGCAAGAGATGAGCGGCCTCGATCCCGGCTGGCTTTGGCTGATCGGCGGCGTGCTGCTGCTGATCCTCGAGGTCATCGCGCCCGGCTTCTTCCTCGTCTTCCTCGGGGCAGCGGCCATCGCGACGGGCCTGTTCACCCTCCTCTTCGGCCTCGGCACTGCTCCGCAGCTGGCCTTGTTCGTGCTCTATTCGGTGCTCGCAGTGCTCGTTGGACGCCGATTCTACGCGAACCGAAGCTCGGACAGCACCGATCCGCTCTTGAACGACCGGGCAGGCCGCTTGGTCGGAAGAGTCGTGACGGTGGTGTCAGCGGTCGACGACCACAGCGGCCGTGTTCGAGTCGGCGACAGTGAGTGGAACGCGCGCGGCGGTCCGGCCGCCGCCGGTGAACGAGTGCGTATCACCGGCGTTGAGGGCAATTGCCTCAAGGTCGAAGCCGATCGCGTACTCCCGTCCGCCTAACGGAGATTTTTCGTGCCAGCATTTGAGCTTTCCCGCCGCGAGACGGTCGCAGCCCTGGCCGCGAGCGCGGCATTTGCATTTCTCCCCGGCTGCAAGGTTCAATCCGGCAAGGTCGGGACGGCTTCGGGCGACGCCGACGCCTCGAAGCTGCTCGATTCAATTGCCGACAACCTCCTCCGGCTGAGCCCTGAAGGCGCCACTTCGCTCGGGATCGACACTGGCAACCGCGCAAGACTTCGGACCGAGCTCGGCGACCGTTCCGCGGCCGGCCAGCAAAACGTGGCGGCAACGCTCAAGGCCGATCTTCAACGCGCGGAGGCCGTCGATACCGCAGCCCTGTCGTTCCCCGTCCGAACGAGCGTCGAAGTCGTGAAAAGCGCCTACAAGACCGCGCTCGAAGGCTTCGCTTTGCCTTATGGCGACGTCGCCGTAGGCGGCTGGCGCAACACGCCCTACGTCGTCATCCAGAATGTCGGGGCCTATCTCGACACTCCCAAGTTCCTCGACACCGACCATCCGATGGAGAATGGCTCGGACGCCGAGGCCTATCTCACGCGCCTCGCCCAATATCCGAAGCAGCTCGACGGGGAGCTCGAGCGGATGAAAGCCGCGCGCGCGCAAGGTCTCGTCCCGCCGAACTTCCTGATCGACAAGGCGATCAGCCAGCTCAGCCTTGCCGCGAAGAACGCGCATGAAGGCGACGGCATCGTCGATTCCCTGGTCAAACGGGCCAAGGCCAAGAATATCGCCGGCGACTGGGACGACCGGGCGCGCAAGCTCGTCACGACCGAGGTCGCGCCTGCTCTCGACCGCCAGATCGAGGAGCTTAAGGCTGAGCGAGCTTCCGCGACGGACATCGCCGGAATGTGGTCGCGGCCGCACGGGCCCGAATATTACGCCTGGGCGCTCAAGGCCTCGACGACGACCACCATGTCGCCGGACCAGGTTCACGCAATGGGCCTCGAACAGCTGAACGAGCTTCAGGGCCGGATGGACCCCATCCTCAAGAGTCTCGGTTACACGCAAGGCTCGGTCGGCGAGCGGATGAAGGCGCTGGCGAAGGACCCCAAGTACAAATTCAGCGAAGGCGATCCGGGCCGGGCCGAGATCATGGCTTATATCCAGGAGCGGCTGAAGCTGATCCGCGCGCAACTGCCGCGCGCGTTCAACACGCTCGTTCCCGGCCATCTCGAAGTGAAGCGGATGCCGCCCGAGGAAGAACCCGGCGCTCCGGGTGCTTATGGCGGCGCGGGGTCGATCGACGGCAAGATACCGGGCAAGTTCTGGATCAATCTCCGCGATACGAACCTGCACAGCAAGTACAGCCTGCCCGATCTCGCCGCGCACGAAGCGATCCCGGGTCACGTCTGGCAGGGCGAATATGCGAACAAGATGCCGCTCATCCGCACGATGCTGGCGTTCAATGCCTATTCGGAAGGGTGGGCTCTCTATGCGGAGCAGCTGGTCGATGAGCTCGGGGTCTATGACGACTTCCCGGCTGGGCGGCTCGGCTACCTCCAGTCCCTCGCCTTCCGCGCGTGCCGCCTGGTGGTCGATTCAGGGCTTCACGCCAAGCGGTGGACGCGGCAGCAGGGGGTCGACTTCTTCGTCGAGCGCAATGGCTCCAACCCGCTGGAAGTGGCTTCGGAAGTCGATCGCTACTGCAGCTGGCCCGGCCAGGCTTGTGGCTACAAGGTCGGCCATTCCACCATCAATCGCCTGCGCGACGGGGCGAAGTCGGCGCTCGGCTCGAAATACGACCTGCGCGCCTTCGACGACGCCGTGGTCAAGGGCGGCAACGTGCCGATGGATGTCCTTGCGAAGAACGTCGCCGATTATATCACGAGGGTGAGAACAGCTTAGCCGCGCTGGCTCCAGACTTCCGCCGTTCGGCGCGTTTGCGGACGCGGGTTCTTCTGTTAGGCTTCCTGCGAGGCCAGCCGCATGCACTTTCACCTTCCGAAGCCTCTTCACGGCTGGCGCGAGTTCGTCGGCGAGGTTGGGATCATCGTGCTCGGCGTCCTCATCGCCCTCGGCGCGGAACAAATCGTTGTGAGCATTCACGATCGGCACGTCGCCTGGCTGGCCGAAGAGCAAATTCGAACGGAGCTGGCGTATGACGCAGCGTTCGCCGCGGAGCGCGTGGCGATCGGCGATTGCATGCGCGCCAGTTTCACGGACCTTCGGAAACGGCTCCTGGCCACCGGCGACGAATGGCCGGGCCTCGAGCAAAATGCCGTGAGTGGCGCCGCCAAAACACCTCTGGCGGGCGCGCTCTTCGCCTCCGCTCCCCCATTGAGCTCGCCGCATCGGCTGTGGCCGCTGAGTGCCTGGACCGCCGCCACGACCAGCGGCGCTCTCAATCAGGGACGAAACCACTTCTTCTCATATGCGGCGCTGTACGCGATGGTCGATTGGCTCGGTCGGCTGCAGGATCACGAGATCGCGGATTACGCGAAGCTGATGCCGTTCGATGTGCCGCAGCGACTCGACCCTGTCGCGCGCCTCGAACTGCTTCGCGACCTCGGCGCCGCCGACTCGGATAATGCCGACATGGAGCGGCTTGCGGCGGTATTCGTCACCGCAGCGGGAAGGAACGGCATTTCTCCTGATCCGCGGTGGCTTGCGCGTATCGTCCCTGACGAAGGGCGGCGGCGCGGGACCTGCGTTAAGCAGGGCGCCGAGCTTAATGCCGCGATCGCGCGCGAGTTTAACGGCGGCTCACGCCTTTGATGATTCCAAGGTTGCCCTAGGACGAAAGCGGAAAGGCCAGCAGCGCGGCGATAAGCATCAGCGCCGCCAGCCCGGCGAGGATCAGGCTGATGATGACAACGGGTTGAGTTGCCGCCCTGACCTCGAACGAATCCTGCTCGGCGTAGCGCCTCGGTTCAACCTCAGGAATCTCGGCCTCGGGAGGAGGGAGGATCGGCGACTTCGGCAGCGCGGCCGCGAGTACCTCGTCCGGATGCCGCGACGGGATGCTGGAGCGATGGGAGAGCCGCTCGATCGTGCGGTCGAGGTCCTCGCCGACCTGCTCGATTCGGGCGTTCAAATCGCGAAGCTGGGAAAGCACGTCCCCCTGAACCGGCCGCAGCTGCGGCGCTTCCTCCTTTGGGACGCTTTGCAGAAGCGCCGCGCTGACGGCTGCTTTCGGGACGCGCTCGCCGAACTGGCAGCCGTGGAAATTGTGGCTGCTCCAGACGACTTTGGTTTCAACGGCGCCCGCGAGCGGCAGGAAGATCTCGAATTGCTGGCCGGCCGACAGCCCGACGCGTGTTTCGAGCAGCAAGCCGGTTTCCGACAGATCGTGGATGGTGACCGCCAGGTCGGGCGATTCCGGCAAGGCGGCCGTGATCGTTAGCCGAAGCGCTCGCCGGTCGGAGCTGCGGCGGTCGTCGCTTATGCCTGCTGCGTCGAATTGTGCCAGTAAAGACAAGGCGGAACCTCCAGCGCGGAGGTTCGGCCACCATGGTTAACAAGCGGTAAAAGCAGGATTATTTCGGCTCGGCCAAAGACCGTTTCGTCACGCGGGAACGCCGGTTCAACTCTTCGTGGGCTTCGCCGCCTCGGCCGCCATCCACGCCCGCATCTGTTGCTCGAGCACATTGAGCGGAACCGCGCCCATTCCGAGGAAGGTGTCGTGGAACCCGCGAATGTCGAACTTCGGCCCCAGCTTGGCCTCCGCTTCCGATCGCAGCTTCCGGATGGTCAGAAGCCCGAGCATGTAAGAATCCGCCTGGCCCGGCCAGCTGATGTAGCGATCGACTTCGGTCTCCACCTCGTGCTGCGACAGGGCCGTATGCCCCGCGAGATAATCGATCGCTTGTTGGCGCGACCAGCCGTAGCGATGGATTCCGGTATCGATCACCAACCGCGCGGCGCGCCACATCGCATAGCTTTGCTGGCCGAAGCGCTCGTAGGGCGTGCGATAAATCCCCATCTCATTGCCGAGCCACTCGCAATAGAGACCCCAGCCCTCGCCATAGCCTGAGAAATAGAGGTTCTGGCGGAAGCGCGGCAGCACCTTCTGCTCGACGGACAGCGCCGCCTGGAAGCTGTGGCCGGGCTCGCATTCGTGGAGCGTCAGCGCGGGGATGTTGTAGAGCGGACGTGTCGGCAGATTGTACGTATTCATCATGCAATTCTCGAGGCCGCCACGGCCTCCCGTGTAAAATGGCGCGAGGGCATCGGGCACCGGAATGATGCCGAAGCGGCGGCGCGGGAGCAGTCCGAAATAATCGCCGATGACGTTGTCGGTTCGCTTTGCAACGTAGGATGAG
>JBKPOO010000118.1:0-14675 GCA_046733175.1 Pseudomonadota bacterium | reverse complement strand
CAACAGCAAGGATGCGACCTTCGAACGGGCCGAGGCCGCCGGCGCAATCACGTTCAACGAAACGTCGCCCGGCTATGGCCGCTGCGTCTATCGCTGCCTCAGCGAGGCCATTCGCTTCAGGGATACCGATTTCGTGGTCCTCTGCGAAGGCGATCGCACGTTTCGCGCCTATGATGTGGAAAAGCTGCTGGCCTATGCGCCGCATGCCGACATTGTGAACGGAACGCGGATCGTCGAGCCGCTCCGTCATTATGTGACGCAACTCAGCACTTTCATGTATTACGGCAATCTGTTCGTCGGGAAACTGCTCGAGGCAAAGCATCTCGGCCGGAGCACGATCACCGACGTGGGCACCACGTACAAGCTCTGTCGCCGCGACGCGCTAATCCGGCTGTTGCCCAACCTCGATCCGTCGGTGAACCTCGAATTCAACGCGCATTTCCTCGACACTGCCCTCGGACAAGGCGAAGTCCTGCTCGAGTGCCCGATCACCTTCCACCAGCGCGTGGGTGTCAGCAAGGGAGGCAATGTCAATAACTGGCGCGGCTTCACAGTCGGCTGGCGGATGATCATGGGGCTGCTGTTCGGGTGGCGACGGTTGGCATGACCGTCCCAATGCAGATTCACGAGTCGCCCGCGACGCAGCGGACACTCCTTCGAGTCGCGGTCGCAGTCCTGCTTGCCGCTCTCCTTTATCGCGCCATTTTGTTTGCAGTGGACGGGCTCGCGGCAATCCGCTTCCCGTGGGATCTGGATTATGGCGAGGGCATCGTCTGGCAGCAGATGCGTTTCATGTTCACGGCAAAGGCCTATGGACCGATCGATCAATTCCCCGCGATCGTCTTTCACTACCCGCCGGTCTACCACGTCACGACCTCGCTGATTTCCGCTGCGCTTGGCACGGATGAGCTCGCAACGGGCCGATCGATCTCTCTGCTGTCGACCGCCGCGGCAGCCATCATTTCCGGCCTGCTCGCGATGCTTCTGATCGGACGGAAGGGCGAACGCGCCGGCACCCATCTTGCCGGCGCGGTGGCGGGACTGCTCGTCTTCACCTATTTCCCGGTTATCTACTGGGCGCCGCTGATGCGCGTCGACATGCTTGCGATCGCTCTCGCTTTGTCGGGTCTACTAGTCGCGTGCCGCGCCGTCGCGCGACCACGCCTGATCGATCTTGCGGCGGTCTTGTTCGTCGCTGCAATCTACACGCGTCAAACGTCGATTGCCGCGCCCGCCGCTGCATTCGCAGTCCTGTCACTTGTTCGGCCGTCGACGGCTCTCCGCGGGATCGCCGTCTGTGCCGGTCTAGGACTGGCGGCGTTAGCGGCGCTCATCTGGGCGACCGACGGCGGCTTTGCCCGCCACATCTTGCTCTATAACGTCAATCGCCTCGACTTCGGCCGACTGTCAGCCATTAGCGGCGCCGTTGTCCAAAATGCGACCCTCATCGCACTCGCCGGATTCGTGCTCGTTCGACGCATCGCCGCACTCCGCGGCCGCTACCGCGACCTTAGTGATCTCCGCGCTGCGGCACCGTCCGACGTCGCCTTCTTGATCGCGGCCACCTACTTGCTTTTCTCCTCCCTGACCCTCGTCCTGCTCGCCAAGGTCGGATCGAGCATCAACTATTTCCTGGAATGGGGCTTCGCGCTCGGCCTTTTCGCGGCGTCCGCGATGGCCGAGGCTGAACGCGTGCGCTCGACGGAGCTGCGAAAGATCCTCGGTGTTATTTTTCCGATCATGCTTGCATCGCACGCGCTGCTTGCACCGCGCGCGCCATTCGACCTGCAGGTTGGCGGTCAACGAGCGCGCGAGCTCGCACAACTTTCCCGAACCGTCGCAGCTGCCGACAAGCCCGTAATCTCGGATGACATGGTGCTGCTGGTGCGCAATGGCCGCGAGGTCGTGTGGGAACCATCCATCTTCGCCGAGCTTGCAAGCACCGGGGTTTGGGACGAACGGCCGTTCGTCCAGCGCATCCGCAAGCGCGAATTCGCCTTCTTCATCACCTCGGGCGAACGAGGCGATCGTCGCTTCGACGAGCGGTACAACCCTGCCGTCGCCGACGCCATGGATTCAGCCTATCCGGTTAAGGAAAAGACTGCGGGGCTCATCGTCCGTCGTCCACGCTGACCCAGCGCCGTCCATTCCGCATTCAACCGGCATACAGCTTTACAGCAGTAGTTCCGCGCTCCTCACAGGGAGGGCTATCTCATGACGAAGCTTCTGGTTGGCGGCCTGTCTGCAGCCGCACTCGTTGCGATCGTTCCCGCGGTTGCCCAGCCGGCTCCGCCGCCGCCGGGAGTGGCCCAGGGCACCACGGCCGTCGCGCCGGTTCCGGCAGTCCCGCAAGTCCGGACGCAGGTCTTCCGGATGCCGATGAAGGCTGAAACTCGCGCCGAGGTTGTCGCCCATGTGCGCGAGATGTTCGCGAAGCTCGACACCAACAAGGACAGCTTCGTCACTCGCGAGGAGGCGGGTGCGGCCCACCGCGCCATGACCGGCGAAATGCGGGAGAAGTTCGGCAGGCATTTCGCGGATGGCGGCATGCCGCGCCCCGACCGCGCGGCGATGTTCGACAAGTTGGATACGAACAAGGACGGGTCGATCAGCCGCCAGGAGTATATGGCGGCCAAGCCGGATATCCGCGAGCGGCATGTGTACGTGATGCGTAACGGCGAGGGGCCAATCGAGGTCGGCTCCGACGCAGGTCATCCGGGGATGAGAGTCATGCGCATGCATGGCATGGGCATGGGGATGCACGGCAAGATGTTCGAAGGCGCCGATGCCAACCACGACGGTAAAGTCTCGCTGCAGGAGATGACCGATATGGCGCTTCGGCATTTCGACAGCGCCGACGCGAACCATGACGGCAAGCTGACCCCCGACGAGCGCATGCAAATGCATCGCTGGAAGGACAAGGCCAAGCGGCCCGCCTGAAACGCGGTCAGGCGTGCGTAGGTTCGAGCGCCTTGCGGCGGGCTGAGTTGCGCGCCTTCTTGGCGGACCCCGACGGTTCCCCCGCGAGCTCGCGATATCTGTGTTCGGTTTCGATCATATAATCGCGAGTGATCGGAAGCGCCCGGCGGTCGCGGATATATTGCACCTGGTAATTGCAGGCCGCCCCGCTCTCGAACATCACGATCCCGCCGGCGAGGTAGAATTCCCACATCCGAAAGAAGCGCTCGTCGTACATCGCCTCGATCTTCGAGCGCGCCTTGCCGGCCCTGCGGAGCCAATGGCGCAACGTGTAAGCGTAATGGAGTCGAAGGTTCTCGACGTCGCTCGCGATGAGGCGGGCGCCTTCGCTGGCGTCCGTCATCTGGCTCAGCGACGGGAGATGGTATCCGGGGAATATATATTTGTCCGTGAAGGGATCCGGCCCTTTCGATACCTCGCCGAGCTTGCCGATCGTGTGGAGCAGCATCACTCCGTCGGGCTTCAGCAGCTCGCGGCATTTCGCGAAGAATTCATCATAGTGGCGAGCGCCGACATGTTCGAACATGCCGACGGAGACGATCCGGTCGAACTGCTGGTCAAGGTGCCGGTAATCGATCAGGTCGAACTTCACATGATCTGACACGCCGGCGGCTTCGGCCCGTTCGCGGGCGATCTTCAGCTGACGTTCCGAGAGCGTGACTCCAAGAACGTCCACGCCGGCGACCTTGTGCAGGTAGAGCGCCATTCCGCCCCAGCCGGAGCCTATGTCGAGCACTCGCATCCCGGGCTCGAGCGCGAGCTTGGCCGCGATATGCGCTTTCTTGTCGGCCTGGGCCTGCTCGAGACTGTTGGCGGGATCGAGGAAATAGGCGCAACTGTACTGTTTGTCGTCGTCGAGGAAGAGCTCGTAGAGCTCATCCTTGAGGTCGTAATGATGCGCGACGTTGCGGCGCGCGCGCTTGAAATTGTTGCGGCGGAAGAAGCGCCGGATGCGGTTCTTGCCCTTGCTCAGCGCGGCACGGCCTTTGCCCTTGTCCTCCCAGCGGTTGGATCCCACGATGAGTTCGAGAAGGTCGAGGATCGTCCCGTCCTCGATGACCAGCCGCCCGTCCATATAGGCCTCGCCGACGCCGAGCCGGGGGTTCTTCACGATGTCGAATGCGACCTTGCGGTCGGTGAAGCGGACGGTGAGCTGCTTGCCGCCGCCGGGTCCGTACGTCTGCGGCCGATTTCCCGGCAGCAGAAGCGTGATGCTGCCTTTGGTCAGCAGTTTGTCGACGAGCTTGCCGATCAGCGGCATCCACTTACTCCTTAGACGGCGGCGCGCTTCCGCTTGCGCTCCGCCGCAGTCTTCAACTGACCGCAGGCTGCGTCAATGTCGCGCCCGCGCGGAGTGCGCACCGGTGCCGATATTCCCGCTTCGAAAACGACGTTGCTGAACGCCCTGATCCGCTCATCGTCCGAACATTCATACGGCGCTCCCGGCCACGGATTGAACGGGATCAGATTGACCTTCGCCGGAAGCCTGTATTTCCGGATGAGTCGAACCAGCTCCCGAGCATCCTCGTCGCTGTCGTTCTTGCCCTTCAGCATCACATATTCGAACGTGATGCGCCGCGCATTGTTCGCTCCGGGATAGGCCGCGCACGCCTCGAGCAATTGTTCGATCCCGTACTTCCGGTTGAGCGGGACAATCTCGTCGCGAACCTGCTTGGTCACCGCGTGCAGCGACACTGCGAGATTCACCCCGATCTCGTCGCCGGCGCGGGCCATCATCGGAACGACCCCGCTCGTGGAAAGAGTGATCCGACGCCGCGAAAGACCAAGTCCATCGCCGTCCATCACGATCTTCAGCGCATCGCGGACATTGTCGAAATTATAGAGCGGCTCGCCCATGCCCATCATCACGATGTTGGTGAGCATCCGCCCTTCGGGCTGGTAGTTGTTTTCCGGCTGCTCGCCGGCTTGGGGCCATTCGCCGAGCGCGTCACGCGCGAGCATCACTTGCCCGACGATCTCTGCGGGATCGAGATTGCGAACGAGCTGCATCGTGCCGGTGTGGCAGAAGCGGCAGTTCAGGGTGCAGCCGACCTGGCTCGATACGCACAAGGTGCCGCGGTCGGAGTCCGGAATGAACACCATTTCGAAGTCGTGGCCGTCGTGCGTTCGAAGGAGCCACTTGCGCGTGCCGTCCGTCGAGACCTGCGCCTCGACCACCTCGGGGCGCGAGATCACGAAGCGCTCGGCCAGCCAGCCGCGCTGCGGCTTGGCGATGTCGCTCATCGCGAGGAAATCGCTGACCCCGCGATTGTAGATCCAGTGCCAGATCTGCTTGGCGCGGAGCTTCGCTTGCCGAACATCGAGCCCCGCGCTTTCGAGTTCGGAACGAATCTGATCCTTCGACAGCCCGACCAGCTCGATCTTGCCGTCCGCGCGCGCAGTCGCGGCACGCGCGACAGGCACAGGGTCGACGGCGCCCGGAATGGGCATGATGGCGGTGTCGGCACTCATAGGAAGCGCGCTATCTAGTTACGGGCGGGCGTTTTTGCCAGCGCAGGCTGCGGCCGCCGCGTCGATCGCGGTCGGTGCGCCGTCGAGCGCATAGGGATCGGTGAACCGGTTGCCCGCGGCGTCGCGTGCCTCAATCCGCATTCCAGTCGCGCTTCGCGCCGCGGCGATGATCGCTTGCTCCTGCTGGGGTCCGCGGCTCCAGGCCCAGCCGCCGCGCGCGGTGAGAAGGAAGGGTTGGTTGCCGACCGTCAGGATCACGCTCGAGCCCGCTCGCGGCACACGGCTCAGCTGCGTGTGGAATTCGCCCCAACGGTGGTGGTTGGCGGTGAAGGTGAAACCGGCCAGGGCCTGCACCTTCCCCTTCAAAGCGATCTTCGCGGATTGGCCGGCCGCGATGCACACGTCCCCCCGATCGATCGCGGACCACGTCCCGGCCGCAATCAGGATCTTGCCCGCGCCAACCGCATTAGCGGCGATCGACAGGCCCATAAGAAACAGAAGCGATCGCACCATCCTCGACCTTTGACCCGCTCCCTTCATGGGACCAATCCCGGAATTTCTATCGGTAATGGCCCAAGATTGATCCAGGCTCTTGTGCAAGCTTGCGGCCGCTCGGTTCCCAGTTCGATTCGCAGCGGAGGCTATCATGCACCGAGCATTTCATGCGAACCAATCGATAATGCGCTAGCGGTCCGCGGCCGGTGGCGTTCGCGGACATTCTAACGCGGGTCGCCGCCGAACTCGCCTTGTTCGCCGGCGTAGGCTTCCTGCTGTTCGCGTTAAACGACCTGCTCGTCGATCTCATCTATTTCGTGCGTCAAGTCTGGCGTTCGCTGACGATATACAGCCGCTATCCGCGCGCCTTCGCCAGCTATTTCGTGTTCAAGAGCGACCCCCGCTTTCTCGCCATCTTCGTTCCGGCATGGGACGAGGCATCGGTGATTGCCTCGATGTTGCGCTCGACGCTGAGCCGCCTCGACTACGACGACTATCGCATTTTCGTCGGTCATTACCGCAATGATCCCGCGACGGCAGCGGCGATTGCGAGCGTCACGGACGAGCGGATCGAAAAGGTCTTGGTCGGGGCCGACGGGCCCACCACGAAGGCCGATTGCCTCAACCATCTTTACGATGCGCTGATCGCCCACGAGACGATCACGGGCCGCGCCGCGAAGGCTGTCGTACTTCACGACGCCGAGGACGTCGTTCATCCCTATGAGCTTCGAATCTTCGATGCGCTGATCGATCGCGCCGCCGTCATCCAGCTTCCCGTTCTGCCTCTGGCCGACCCGCGGTCGCGCTGGATCAGCGGACATTATTGCGACGAGTTCGCCGAGGCTCACATGAAAGAAATGGTCGTCCGCGAAGCGGTGGGTGCAGCCATTCCGCTCGCGGGCGTCGGCTGCGCGATCGGCCGCAAACCATTGGCACAGCTCGCCGCAATGGGGGGTGGGACTCCCTTTGCCGGCAACAGCATGACCGAGGATTACGAGGTAGGCCTCAGGGTTGGCGAGCTCGGTCTCAAGAGCATCTTCGTGCGAATTCCCGCCCGGCCCGGAGAGCGCGCGGTCGTCGCGAGCCGGGGGCATTTTCCGTCGACCGTCGGCGGCGCCATTCGGCAGAAGGCACGCTGGCTTGGCGGCATTGCGCTCGCCGGCTGGGATCGGCTGGGCTGGAGCGGCGGCTTCGGCGAGCGATGGATGCGGCTGCGCGACCGCCGCGGACCGCTCGCGGCGCTGTTGCTCATGGCGGCTTACGGCGCAGCGCTCTTATGGTCGCAAATCTGGCTCGCGGAAGCTTTGGGCGCTCCGATCCAAGCCCGGCTCGATCCACTCCTCATCGCCTTGCTGACGATCAATGCGTGGCTGCTCGCGTGGCGGATCCTTATGCGCGCCTGCTTCACCGCGGCCGCTTACGGATTCGCGGAGGGACTTCGCTCGATTCCTCGCCTGATCGTCGGGAACATCATCGCCATGCTCGCGGCAGCGCGTGCCATCTCATTGCATCTTGGCGGAGGCGCGAAGCATTGGGACAAGACCCTCCATAGTTTCCCCGCGAAGGTTGCGCCGTGAGGCCGTCGCTTCGTTTCCTCGGAATCGCGATTGTCGGCTGGGCGGGGATTCGCGGCGCGACGCTCGGCACAATCCCGGGCGCTCAGCTATTCGCCGTAACGCCGAGTGCGGCAAAACCAGAGCCCGTGATGACCACCCAATTCCCCGAGATCGCGCCGATCGAGCCGGCGCCGGCAATGCTTCCGGCCCAATACCAGCCCCAATTCATGCCCATCGCTGCGTCCGTCCGCCCAATCATGGTGCCGATCGATTACGCCTACCGGAACAGCGCGCCGCCTCCGGCGGTCCAGCACGCCGCGTGGAACCTCCCCGAGCCGCGCCGCATCTTCTATTCCCCCACGGACCGGGCGGACGATTGGCAAGTCTCGCGCCTCGCTTCGGCGGCGGCGTCCGCCCAATCTCGGGTCACCGAGCCGATGCAAAGCACCGCCCCGTCGGTTGTCGCCCAGCGCCTCGATCGCATCCAGCTCACAATGTGGGCGATGCTTCGCGGCCAACAGCAACTGATCGGATCGACATCGCTTGGGACCGGCGGCCAGATCGGAGGCAGCCAGGCTGGAGCGCGGCTGTTTTACAATCTTACCCCCGCAATCTCCGCCGCCCTCAGGTCAAGCTCACAGGTCAATCGCCGAGGCGGGGAGGTCGCCGCCGGCATCCGGTTGCAGCCCCTCCGCTCAGTCCCAGTCTGGATCAATGCCGAGAGGCGATTCCAGCTCGGCCGCTACGGCGGCGGGCGCGACGCCTTTGCCCTTTTTGCGGAGGGCGGGATCTATGACCGGCCAATGCCGTGGGACTTCACGCTCGACGGCTACGTTCAGGCCGGAATCGTGGGGTTGAGCAGCCGTGACCTCTTCGCCGACGGCGCGATCACTTTCACGCGTCCGGCTTATCGGCAATTTTCCGCCGGCTTCGGCGTCTGGGGCGGAGTCCAGCCGGGCCTGTATCGCGTCGATGCCGGACCCCGGCTGACGATGAAGGTCCGCCGCAACGTCCGAATGCATCTCGACTGGCGCCAGCGGCTCGCGGGCAACGCCCAGCCCGGGTCGGGTCCAGTCCTTACTCTGGCCGGCGATTTCTGATTCACGCGGAGACGCGGAGACGCGGAGGAGAGCCGCTGAAGGAAATTGATGTGATTACGGGAGACGTGGTCGATCTCGCACTGCGCATCCATCGCGACCTTGGTCCGGGCTTACTGGAAAGCGTTTATGAGGCGGTGTTGGCCGGTAATCTCCAGCGCATGGGCTATAAAGTCGATCGGCAGAAGCCGATCGACATTGAATTCGACGGCCAACGGTTCGACGGCGCGTTCCGAATTGATTTGCTCATCGACGAGCGCCTGCTGATCGATATCAAGTCCGTAGACGCGCTTAGCAAGGCGCACATGAAACAGTTGCAGACGTATTTGAGGCTGACCAGGCAACCCGTCGGACTACTGATCAACTTTGCCGGCGCGACGCTCAAAGAGGGATTGAAACGTGTGGTCAACGAACACGCACCCTCCGCGTCTTCGCGTCTCCGCGTGAACCAATCGGAACGGGCTGGACCCTGAAACCGACGCTTGCCCGCCCTTGGCCCCGGCTGTGGTTTGCGGCTAGTCCATCGGCTCGAGCATGGACATCTACCTCCCCATCGCCGGCCAATCGGTCAACGCGCTCTTCATGGTCGCGCTCGGCTTTCTCGTCGGCTTGCTGAGCGGCATGTTCGGTGTGGGCGGCGGCTTCCTTACGACACCGCTGCTCATTTTCTACGGGATACCGCCGACCGTGGCCGTTGCCTCGGCCGCGACGCAGATCACGGGCGCAAGCGTGTCCGGCGTCATGGTCCACATGCGGCGCGGCGGGGTCGACCTCAAAATGGGCTTGGTCATGATCGTCGGCGGGCTGTTCGGTTCAGCCACTGGGGCCGCGATGTTCCGCCTGCTTCAATCGACGGGCCAGATCGACCTGGTGATTGGCGCACTTTACGTGCTCATCCTTACTTCGATCGGGGCTTTGATGCTGAAGGACGCGCTGGTCGCGCTCGGCTACGTGAAACCGGCAAGCATCGAGCGGTCGGCAGCGCGCCATAACCGCTGGGTTGCTTCGCTTCCGCTCCGGTGGCGTTTCTACAGCTCGGGCTTGTACGTCTCGCCGCTGGCGCCGCTCGCGCTTGGGTTTCTCGCGGGAATGCTCACCGTTTTTCTCGGCATCGGCGGCGGGTTCATCCTGGTCCCGGCGATGATCTATCTCCTCGGTATGGCCGCCCGGGTCGTGATCGGCACCAGCCTCGTCATGATCCTGGCGGTGAGCGCCGCTACGACTATGGTCCACGCTCTGACCACGCGTTCGGTCGACATCGTCCTTGCGGGCCTGCTCCTCGTCGGCGGCGTCATCGGCGCCCAGTACGGCGCGGTTCTTGCAACCCGCGCCAAGCCCGATCTTCTGCGGCTCGCGCTCGCGATCATCATTCTCATCGTGGCGCTTCGGATGGCGCTCGGCCTCGCCTGGCGTCCCGACGAAGTCTATTCGATCGAGTATCTGTGAGCGGCCATCGGGCATCGCTCCTGCTCCTGGCGTTGGCGCCGGTCCTGATCGCGGCCGACAAGCCCCTGCTGGTCCCCGACATTTCGGCTCGAAAAGTCGAAATCCGATACAGCTTCACTGGGGCGCAGCTCCTTCTGTTCGGAGCAATCATCTATCCTGGCGGCCGCGCACCGACGCGCCCGGCGGACGTGGTCGTCGTGCTTCGCGGACCGGTCCAGCCGATCCTGGTGCGCGAAAAGCAGCGGATTCTTCACATATGGATGAATGCGGATTCGAACCGCTTTCGATCGGCACCGTCCTTCTATTCAGTCGCTTCGTCGCGGCGGATTTCCGATCTGGTCGATGAGCGGACCGCCGCGATCTATGAAATGGGGCTTCACAACCTGCAGTTGTCGCCCGGCGGTGGTGCTCTCCCGGAAAAGGAGCGGAGGTTCGAAGCCGGCCTCCTCGATCTTCGCCGACGGCACGGCCTTTATGCCGAAAACCCGCGCGGAGTGGAAATCAGCGGTGGGGTCCTTTACCGCGCCACGATTACAATCCCGAGCCAGGTGCCGGTAGGAACCTATACGGCGGAGACCTTCCTGATCGACCGGGGCAAGGTCATTGCCGCCGCGACCCGGGACATCCAAATCGACAAATCGGGCTTCGAACGCTTCGTGGCACTCGCCGCTCGGCGCCATGAAGGGCTTTACGGGCTCGCGGCCGTGCTCATGTCACTCGGAATGGGCTGGGCGGCGGCGGCCTTCTTCCGTCGGCGGATGTAATATCCACGGCCCGGACCCATTACCCTAAGCCAATTTTAACCGCTCGCACGTATGACGCGTGACACGCGTGTCAGTGAGGGTAGCGAGCAAATGAACGACCAGCCGAACCTTCGTCAGTTCCTCGACGAGGTGAACGCCTTTGCCGAGGATCCTTCGGGCGCGCCCGCGCCGGGCCAATCGGGCCACGCCGTCGGGCCGATCGGCAAGGTGCTTGAGATCGCGGGTTCCGGCTCGCAGATCTGCATCGACGCGGCCGAACTGTTGAAGCTCCAGTCGCACAGCGACCCGGCCGTCGCCATGTCCGGTCAGGTCGGAAGCCAGGTCAAGATGATCGTCGGCTCCAATTGGCTGATCGCCAACGTCAGGACCATGAAGGCGGATGAAAGCGGTGAGGTCGTCGCCTACGTCGACTTCCTCGGAGAAGGTTCGCGCGACGCCGCGGGCAAGATGAGCAACTTTCGCCGGGGCGTGACGCGTTACCCGGTTCCGGGCTGTCAAGTTCACTCCGTTTCGACGGATGATCTTCGCGCGATCTTCGCCGCAAGCGAAGAAGCGCACGTGGAGATCGGCACGGTCTACCCCACCGACGACATTCGCGGCGCGCTGTACGTCGACCCGATGCTGTCGAAGCATTTCGCGATCCTGGGATCGACCGGTACCGGTAAATCGACCTCCGTCGCCCTGATCCTTCACCGGATCTCACAGCTGTCGCCCGAAGGTCATATCGTCATGATCGACCCGCACGGCGAATATTCCGCGGCCTTCAAGGGCTGCGGCGAGCTGTTCAACGTCGACAATCTGCAGCTGCCCTACTGGCTGATGAACTTCGAAGAGCATTGCGAAGTGATGCTTACGACTCACGGCTCCGAGCGGCAGCGCGACGCCGACATCCTTGCGAAATGCCTGCTGGCCTCGCGCACCAAGGGCAAGGACCTCAGCACATATGGCAAGGTGACGGTCGACAGCCCGATCCCTTACCTGCTCGCCGATCTCAACACGATCGTCGTCAATGAAATGGGCAAGCTGGAGCGGGCCGGCGACACCCTTCCCTACCAGCGGCTCAAGACCAAACTCGACGAGCTTCGCGCTGACCCACGCTACACTTTCATGTTCTCCGGCATGCTGGTTTCGGATTCGATGCCCCAGCTTCTGGCCAAGCTGTTCCGCCTGCCGAGCCACGGCAAGCCGATCTCCATCGTCGACGTGTCGGGCGTGCCGTCCGAGGTCACCTCGGTCGTGGTTTCGGTGCTGGCTCGAATGGTATTCGACTATGCGATCTGGTCGCGAACCGAGGCGCAGCGTCCGTTGCTGCTCGTCTGCGAAGAGGCCCACCGCTACGTTCCCAAGGACGAGAATGCGGAAAACGGCCAAGCCGTGCGCAAAATCCTCGAGCGTATCGCCAAGGAAGGTCGTAAGTACGGCGTTAGCCTCGGCCTCATCACGCAGCGCCCGTCGGACCTTGCCGAAGGCGTGCTGTCGCAGTGCGGCACCATCCTTTCAATGCGCCTCAACAACGACCGCGACCAGGCGTGCGTGCGCGCGGCGATGCCCGAAGGCGCGCGTGGCTTCCTCGATGCGATCCCGGCGCTTCGCAACCGCGAATGCATCGTCTGCGGCGAGGGCGTCGCAATTCCGCTTCGGGTGCGCTTCGACGACCTCGAGCCGGAGAAGCGTCCGGCCTCGTCCGATCCGAGCTTCGCGCGGCTGTGGTGCGAGACCGGCGACGAAGAGGGCATCATCCAGCGTACGATCAAGCGCTGGCGCGGCCACGGCCGCTAAGTCGACTGGGCTTCAAAAGCCCAGGAAGCGCAAGGCGACGACGGCATCCACTGCGGCAAAGAGCGCCGCCAGCCAAATGATGATCCGGCGGCGCCTCAAGGCGGATTCCGCACGTTCGGCGTCCGCGGTCTCTTCCGAGACTTTGGCCCGGCGTTCGAGCTCCGCGACCGCCGCGAAATAGAGATCGCCCGCGTGGATGCCCCGGCCGGCTATGGCCCGGAGTTCCTCCGACGAACACGAATGCCAAGACGTTGCACCGTCAACTATGGCCGGCGCGCCCGCGCCGGCATGCGCCAGTTCCTCTTGCGCGATCATTGCGGCCCCCTAACCCCCCAAGGAAACCAACAAGTTGGCGGCTGACGCCGCCCCCCTCAAACGCAACGCGATGGGTAGGTCATCATACAATATTCGCGAATTTTATGGCAGTCCCGATTTGCCGGCGATGTCAGCCCCGCTTCAGCCCGACAGTCAGCAGCTGCTTCAGCCGCGCCTTGACCGCATCGGCGACATGCGTGTTGACGACTTGCACGCTGGCAAATCGAACCGCCAAGGGGTTCACGGGCCGTCCGCCCGAGAGCACTTCATAGTGGAGATGGGGTCCCGTCGAGAGGCCGGACGAGCCGACATAGCCGATCAATTGGCCGGCATGGACGAAGCTTCCGGGCGAGGCGACGATCTCGCTCATGTGCGAGTAACTGGTCAGGAGTCCGCCGCTGTGGGCGATGCGCACTTGGCGGCCGTATCCGCCCGCCCATCCCGCGCCCACCACCTGGCCGTCTGCAGCAGCCACGATCGGGCTGCCCCAGCTCGCTCCGAAATCGACGCCTGCATGGAATCGCGTGAAATGCAGGATCGGATGATAGCGGTATCCGAAATAAGAGGTGATCCGCCCGGCAACGGGCCAGGTCATTCCCGACGAAACCGGCGCCGGCTGATCGGCATGCGCCGCGTCGAGCCACTGAACGCGGCCGCTGGCGTTCCATTTAACCAGCTGCAGATCAGTCGCCGCCACGCGATCGAGGCCGGCGTAAAGCAAGTCGCCGCCGCTTCCGAGCACCATGTCGAAACCGTCCCCGGGGCCCACATCACCGCCGACGTCGATCTCGGTTGCCAAAGCCGCCAGATATTGCGCCGCAACCTCCGGCGAAGCGCCGGCGGCTCGAAGCGACCAGTAGAGGCCGTCGCCGACTCGGCCGCGAATGCGAAGCGGGCCCGGGGCGATGGCGGGTTTTGCCGCCTCCGCGACCGGAATCAGCTGAGCCTTGCGCACCGGGACGACGTCGATCGGCTCGACGCCCTCGGTCGCATCCATCCGGAGGCCGGTCGCACCGCCTCTCGCCAGTGGGGCGATGGAGAGCGCCTGCCACTGGACCTGTTCATCGGCACGCATGTCCCGCGGCTTTGGAAGCGACGCCCAGGCGACGCCGCTGCACAGCAAGGCGAGGATACCGGCGACCGTCCACCCGGGACGCGGCAGGGCGAGCGCTCGCATTCCCGCGGCACCCTTTCGCCGGCCGAAATCCGGCAAATCCCTCTGCTGAGCCGTCAACACGCCCCCGGTGTCGCAGAATCGCGGTTAAAACCGTCCTAATCCTTGCGTTCGCGGCGCGCGCTGCCACATTCGCCTTCATCATGGCGCCGCGTACCGACGCACCCGTCCGGGCGATCCTCGGCCCGACGAATACGGGCAAGACCCACCTCGCGATCGAACGCATGTGCGGCCATTCTTCGGGAGTCATCGGCTTTCCGCTGCGGCTTTTGGCACGTGAGGTCTACGACCGGGTCTGCGCCGTGAAAGGCGCGGCGCAGGTCGCGCTGCTGACGGGTGAGGAGCGAATCGCCCCTCCTGGCGCCCGTTATTTCCTCTGCACCGCCGAAAGCATGCCGGTGCCGGGCGGCGACGGTCACCACTCCGGGGAATTCCAGCGCGACTTCGCCTTTGCTGCGATCGACGAAGCCCAACTCGGCATGGACCCCGAACGCGGCCATGTCTTCACCGACCGGATGCTTCGCGCCCGCGGCCGCGAAGAGACCTTGATCCTCGGTTCCGACACGTTGAAGCCGATCGTTCGCGAGCTTTTGCCGGA
>JBKPOO010000117.1:0-7689 GCA_046733175.1 Pseudomonadota bacterium | reverse complement strand
TCCTCAGCCGCCGCAGCTGCCTCATCGAGCGCTTCGACAGTTACGATCTTCGGTCCGACCTTAACCTTCTTAATCTTATTCTTCTCGGCGCGTTCGAGCGCCGCTTGGTCGATGGGACGGATGTCGGCTGCGTGTCGAACGAAAAACTCGTCAAGTTCGGTGACGTCAAGCTGCTCTCCGGCTTCGGTCGACACGACCGAGTAGGCCTCAAAATTTCCTTGAAGGCCGCCTGGCGTCAGATTGCCTGAGCCGACGATCAATCGTTCGGTGCCATCATCCAGCCGGAAGTGCGACAGTTTCGGATGCGTCTCGCGCTCTGCCCGCGCGGTCGGAATGACTCCGCGAAGCGCTTACCGGCTGCTCGAAAGCGAGGGCGCGGAAAGCTTCGCCGAAGCCTGGGACCAGGCGGTCGCGCGCGGGGTCCAGCGGCTGCGCGAGGAGGCGATCGACCGCGCCCTGAACGGCGTCTGGGTGCCCGTGGTCCGGCGCGGCCGGCTCGTGCGCATCGAAAAGCGGGTCAACGACCGGCTCGCCATCGCCTTGCTGTCGGGCCGCAACGGCTCGATCGCCGACAAGCGGGAGCGCGCCAGCTCGCGGCGCAAGCACCGGATGCAGCTCCTCGAACGGCGCAAGAGCGAGGAGATGAAGCGGCGGCTCGCCGATGAGGTCTGGGCCGAGCACCTGGCGATCCTCGAGCGGATAGAGGACGAACGCGAGAATCCCGCGCCTCGCTCGGTCTCCAGCCCGCCGCGGGTCCGCAGCCTCTAACGTTCACACGAAAAGGCGGAGCATCGCGTGACTTTAGTGAACGTAAGCGAGTTACCGGGCCTGCGCTTTCCGGTTCGATTCGTTGAGCGCGCGCAGCAGGCTTCGGCCGTAAGGGTCGACCACGTCGGACACTCGCCAGCCCAACGATGTCCGAACGAGGCTCAGGCGAAGGTTGCGCGATTCCCTTGGCGTCAGCGTCACATGGACCCGCGCCGTGGCCCTCCGCCCCGACTGCTGCAGGCTGCGCACATCCGCCGACAGGCGGCCATAGTCCTGGCAATCGCACAGCGGATCCCCATCGAGCGCTCCCACCTCGCCCTGGGCCAGCCGCGCATCCTCGCGGATCGCGGCGACGAGGGTGGGCGAGAAATATCGCTCCGGGCGCTCGAGCGGGCTGAAATCGCGGTGCCGATATTGCGCGTAGACCCGGGCGATGAACTGCCGCGGCGTCTCCGCCGGCTGGGCCGCCGCCGCGGCGAAGGCGAGCAGGAGCATCATTTCGCCATCTCCAGGATCTTGCGCCATTCCTCGTCGCGCACCGGCGAGACCGAGAGCCGGGACAGGCGGACCAGCACCATCTTCGCGAGCGCTGGCTCCGCTTTGATGGCTTTGAGAGTGACGGGGCCGATCGCGCGGACGGGCTCGACCTCGACCGAAACCCAGTTCGGGTCCTTGGGATCGGGCTGGCCTTCGCGGGTGACGCGCATGATCCCAACCACCTGCCGCTCGTCGCCGCTATGGTAAAAAAAGGCCTCGTCGCCTTTCTTCATCGCCCGCAGGTGGATTCGCGCGGTCGGGTTGCGCACCCCGTCCCATTCGGTCCGCCCGTCGCGGATGAGATCGTGCCAACTGTAGACTCCGCTCTCCGATTTCATCAGCCAATGCGCCATTCCGAGACATCTCCTGCGACGGATGCTGTTACGCCGCCGACGAACCGAGCGAAAGGGCCGGTGAACCGAGCCAAAAACGGCTGAAAACTGAACGATTTGAAAGAGTTCCGGATTCCATCGCAAGACTCCAACGGTTTACCGCCAGCTGGTTGGACTCTCATTTAAGTTAACTTATCTGGCCTTCAGCGATTGAGAGCGAGCGAGCCCACCAGCGCCTTTGAGGCCGGGCTCCAGGGCAAGACGGAGGGTCTTCCGGAAGCGCGAAGCGCGAGCGCCATTGGCGCCCGGAAGACCCGTCCGCCAGGCAAGAGGGACACAGAATTGGTGAAGCTTCTGGGTGGCCGTGCTGCGGCCGCGGTCATCGGACTATTCATGCTGGGCCTGGGGTCGAGCGAGGCGGGCGCGCAAAGCCTGGCCGCGAACCTCAACGTGCCCGCGGCGGTCCGCGCGCTGGACGTCGATGCCGGCGCGAAGCCGCTGGGCCTTGCAACGCAGGCGAGCGTGGCCTCGGCGGTGCTGTCGACGGCCCCGAAGCCCGCGCAGACGGTTTCGGCTTCGCTCCCGGCGTCGATCAACGCGGAAGCGGCCTGGCTATATAAGGCCGGCTGGCCGCTCTATGCCCTCGTCGACAAGTACAGCAGCGGCGCGGCGCTGAGCCAGGAAGCGAACTGCATCGCCACTGCCGTCTATTTCGAAGCGCGTGGCGAAACCCTGGAAGGTCAGCTTGCGGTTGCGCGCGTCATCATGAACCGCGCCTCGTCCGGCCAATATCCGGCGAGCTGGTGTTCGGTCGTCACCCAGCCGGCGCAATTCTCCTTCGTTCGCCACGGCCAGATGCCGGCTCCGAACTACGCGTCGGACGCCTGGCGGAAGGCCCAGGGCATCACCCGCCTCGCCATGGCGAACGTCATTCCGAGCCTGTCGAACGACGTGCTCTGGTACCACGCCGATTACGTGAGCCCTTCCTGGGGCCACCGGCTCAGCATGGCGCAGAAGATCGGCCAGCATATTTTCTACCGCTAAGATAGCTTTGTCGTTGGGGAGAGGTGGGCGTTTCGCTTCGGCGGGACGCCCTTTTTCTTTTGCTCCATCGCTTCAGCCCGGCGGTGACTCGGCTTGGCGTTAACTTCGTTCAAGGGGGATTCGCACGGAACTCGATCCGGGCGACCATCCAACTTACGGATTTTCGGGGAAGAATCTCTTCTCGCCGAGTGGGGAGCTCGCGGGTGCTTAGAATTCTCATCGTTGAAGACGACCTTCAGCTCGCAAACACGCTCAAATATCTGGTCGAGGACAATCCGAGATATCGGGTGGTCGCGACGGCGGACGATGCGGAGAGCGCAATCGCGGCGGCCGAGGAGCATGACCCGGATCTGGTGCTTCTCGACCTTCATCTCGCCCACGGGTCGACCGGCTTTTCGGTCGCGGCACGGCTGACCGAACAGGGCATCGCCTGCCTGTTCGTCAGCGGCAAGGCGCCGCGCTTCGCAATGCCCGACCTGGCGCTGGGCTGCCTCATGAAACCGTTCACCGCCGAGGACGTCCACCGGTCGCTCGGAATGGCCGAGGACATGCTTCGGGGCCGCGAGACGCTGCGCCCCAAGGTCCCGCACAATCTGATGCTTTACGAGGCGGAGGATCGGCCGACGGCGGTCAAGCCCACGCCCCTTCCGGAACCAGGCTTCATTCCGTCCAAGCTCTCGCTTCGCACCCGCCTCGAGCACTGGATTTCGGGACACCCGCGGCTCGCGGGCTGACCGGCGCTACAGCCGCATATATCCCTTGCGCGGCTCGCGCTGGCCGAGCGTCTCGTTGGTGAGCGGCGCTCCTGCGTCTAGTAGCGCCTGCCGGCGGTGCCTGATCTCGGCGCTGCGCTGGACGTCCTCGAAGGGCAGCAGCGAAGCGATGCAAGGATGGGCGAGAGTGCGCCCGACAAAAGCTGCGGTCACCGGCCAGCGCGCGCAATCGGGCTCGAAGCCCGCATATGCGCCGTTGCGGAAGAAGCTCGCGACCGCGATGTCGGCGAGGCCGATGTCCCCGAACAGGAAGCCGCCCGAGGGGAGCTCGCCCTCGAGATAATCGAGCGTGCGGGGGATCTCTTCGGTCAGCGTCCGGGCGACGCGTTCCTCATCACCGGGTTCGCCCCATACCGCGGGCCGGACGACCTTCTGGTAGAACAGCCCCCAGATGAACACGTCGCCGAGCCGAGTGTCGGCATATTCCTCGAGCCATCTCGCCTTGGCGCGATCCTTCGGATCAGCCGGCAGCAGGGGCCGCTGCGGATATGCGTCGTCCAGATAAGCGCAGATCACCGATGAATCGCAGATCGAGACGTCCCCATCGACCAACACGGGGATGCGCCGAAGCGGGCTGATCCTTTCATATTCTTCATTGCCGAAGAAGGGCGTGATCGGGTCGATTTCGTACGCCAGGTCCTTGAGGTTCATGCACGCCAGTACCTTGCGCACGTAAGGGCTGACGTAGCTGCCGACGATGCGGATCATCGTGGCCAAATGCTCCTGAACACGCCCTGCGGCAAGGCGGCTGGACAGTTCGGCCGGTTGACGCTACAAATGTAGCGCACAGCCGATTCGAGATACAGGAACCACATCCATGCGTCCCATCATCACATTATCAGTCCTCGCCCTGGCCACCTCCGCACCCGTGCTCGCGACGGAGGTCGTGCCGGTTTCTCCGTTCAATTCGATCGAGCTTCGCGGCGGCGGGGAGGTCGAGCTCCGCCCCGGCGCGGTCCAGCGGATTACGCTTCTCGAAGGCAGCAGCCAGTTCACCAGGGTTCGGGTGATCGACGACCGCCGGTTGAGGATCGACGCCTGCAACGAACGGTGCCCGCAGCATTACCGGCTCCGAATCCTCATCGAGAGCCCAAGCGTGCCGGTCCTCGCGGTCGAAGGCGGCGGGAAGATCACGGCAACGCCCAACTTCGCGAGCCAGCGGCAGATTACGGTCGCCGTTCATGGGGGCGGGGCGGTCGACGCACGGGCGATCCCAGCGGATATTGTGACCGCGGCAGTGAATGGCGGCGGCGACATCAAAGTGCGTGCTCGCCGGATCCTGACAGCGGCAGTGAACGGCGGAGGCTCGGTTCGCTACTGGGGCAATCCGGCGGTGACGACCGCGATTCGGGGCGGCGGACGCGTCAGCCCGGGTTCCTAAAGCTCGACCACCTCGACCCGGTCGTAGCTGAACCTCAGGCCCACGGTCAGCAACGCTCTGAACGCGTTGTAGCCACCACTTCCGGGATGGAAGGCGTGGAAGAAGAGCTGCGGCTGGCCATTGGCCCCTGGAGCGACCGAGGCGTGTCCCGGAGCGGTCCAATCGGTCGTCGATCTCAACAGCGGCTCGTCCTGCTTCACGTAGGGGCCTAGCGGGTGGTCGGCGACCGCTGCGCCAATACCGTACGAGGGCGTGGAAAAGTCATTCCCCGCATAAAAGAGCCAGTAGCGCCCGTCCTGGCGGGTGACGAACGGACCCTCGATCAAATGGCCCTCCCAATCGAGGTCGTTGTGAAGGACGATCGTGTCCTCGCCGATCAGGGAGCAGCCGTCCGGGGCGATGCGCTG
The DNA here is from genome assembly GCA_046733175.1 of Pseudomonadota bacterium. Taxonomy (GTDB): domain Bacteria; phylum Pseudomonadota; class Alphaproteobacteria; order Sphingomonadales; family Sphingomonadaceae; genus Sphingomicrobium. The sequence continues at coordinate 2,447 of JBKPOO010000117.1, read as the reverse complement.
GCCCCGGATCGGAGTGGTCATCGCGTCGAGGATGGTTCCCGCCAGGCCGTAGTCGACCAGTGCCTTGCGTACGCGCTCCCAGTTCGCGAGCGCCGCCTCGATCAGCGGCTGCATCAGGAAGAAGCGCTCCATCGGCCGGCGCTCATTGGCCCAAGGCACTATGGCCGCCGCGAATGCTGCCGTTCGACGGTCTTCTTCGGTCGCGAACAGGCGCTCGATCAGATCGGGCGCTTCCCGCAAAAGCATCGCGAGCGGACGCGGCCAGAGGCTGTTCGTGTCGTCTTTCCAGAACAAATAGGTTTCACCGTCCTCATCGACGAAGATGTGACTGTCGATGACCGCGCCGGCCACCAGGCCGCTGACCGGTTTACCGGTGACGAGCGGAGTGCCATTGTCGACCCAGGGGCCGCTCGGGTGGCGAGCTCGCGCAAGCCCGATGGCGAGGACCTTCGACTTCTGGCGGGCAGTGAAGCAGAGCCAATATTCGTCGCCGACCCTGGCCATCTCGGGGGCCCAGAAATCGGCGACCTTTCGGCCCGTCGCCGTCCAGCGCGGTTCCTGCCCCTCGGGGAAGGCAAAACCGATCGGTTCCCAATGCTCAAGGTCTGTCGAATGAAGGATCGGGAAAGCATCGGGCGCGTCGTTCGACGTCGCGACCAGCCACCAACCGTCGTCGGTCTTGAGGACCGCGGGATCCCCGTAACCGGCGAGGATTTGCGGGTGGACGTTCTCGGTCAGCAGTGGATGCCAGCGGATCGCTGGCTCCGGATGCTCCGCCGCTTCGGCGAAGACGTGCGGAAGTCGGGTCCCGAAATCTCGCGAGAGATCGCGGAAGAAATCGGAATATTCTTGCTGCTCGTTGCCCGCGAGCTCGTAGACGCGGCGCTCGGAATTTGTGGCAACGATGATCAGCCGAGCCTCGCCATGCTCGCTGGCCTCGACCTGGAAGTTCAGCGCCCCGACTGTGCTCATGGCGGCGGGGATAGGGAGCCGCCCGCATCATGAGAACCCCTTCCGGGCTGGCGCGGCGCATCTTATGGTCGGTTTGTGGGGCCAGCCGATCACGTCTTGGCGATCGATCAGGGCACGACGTCGACGCGCGCCATCCTGTTCGATTCCAATGCCCGGCCCGTTGCGATCGCCCAGCTCGAACTCGAGCAACATTATCCGCAGCCGGGCTGGGTGGAGCATGACCCCGAGGACATTTGGCGCGACGCGCTTGCCGCCTCTCGGGAAGTCCTTGGCCGAATCGATGTCAGGCGGGTGGCGGGCATCGGAATTACCAACCAGCGCGAAACGGCGGTAATCTGGGACCGAGCGACGGGCGAACCGATCCATCGCGCGATCGTCTGGCAGGATCGGCGGACCGCGGAGCGCTGCGCCGAGCTCAAGGCCGATGCGGCGGAAGAGCTGGTCACGGAGCGAACCGGCCTGCTGCTCGACCCCTATTTTTCGGCCACGAAGGCCGCCTGGATCCTTGATCATGTGCGGGGCGCTCGCGACCGCGCTAATCGCGGAGAGCTGGCGTTCGGGACGATCGACAGCTTCCTCTTGTACCGGCTGACCGGCGGCGCGGTCCATGCGACGGACGTGACCAATGCGAGCCGAACGTCGCTGTACGACATCCGCGCCCATTGTTGGGACCCGGAGCTTTGCCGCTTGTTCGACGTGCCGGAAGCCATTTTGCCTGCGGTTCACGACAACAGCCGGATTTTCGGGACAACCGCGCCCGACCTGTTCGATTCGCAAATCCCGATTGCGGGAATGGCGGGGGACCAGCAGGCCGCTCTCTTCGGTCAGGCCTGTTTCGAAGCGGGAATGGCCAAGTCGACCTACGGCACGGGTTGCTTCATGCTTCTCAATACGGGCGCGGAGTGCGTGCGCTCTAAGAAACGCCTTCTGACCACACCCGCGTGGCGCATCGGGGACCGCACAACCTTCGCGCTCGAAGGGTCGATCTTCACCGCCGGGGCAGCGGTCAAATGGCTCCGCGACGGTCTCGGGTTGATCCATCACGCGTCGGAGACCGACGGTCTCGCCGCTCAGGTACCGGACAATCATGGCGTCTACATGGTTCCGGCCTTCGTCGGCCTCGGCGCGCCGCATTGGGACCCCGAAGCCCGCGGAGCGATCTTCGGCTTGACCCTCGACGCGACCGGCGCGCATCTCGCGCGCGCCGCGCTGGAGGCCGTTGCGTACCAGACGCTCGACCTTATCGACGCGATGGAAGCCGACGGCGCTTCGCCGCCGGCGGAAATCCGGCTCGATGGCGGAATGGCGGCGAACGCCTGGCTCTGCCAGTTCCTTTCCGACATCCTTGGGGTGCCCGTTGAGCGTCCGTGCAACCTCGAGACGACAGCGCTTGGGGCGGCTTTCCACGCAGGCCTTGCAACGGGCGTCTGGCCCGATTTGGAAGCATTGTCGCGCATTTGGATCCGGCAAGACGA
>JBKPOO010000116.1:0-6224 GCA_046733175.1 Pseudomonadota bacterium | reverse complement strand
AGCGTCATCGGCTCAGATGCCGCCGTCACAGCGGCAGTTTCACTTGCCTTGGTTCCTGCCGGCTTCGCGTCACAGGCGGCGGCTGAAAGAACGAGCGGAATTGCGAACATCCATCGCATGACCAACTCCCTGGTTGGCGTTAAATGAGGCCGGCTAGCGGGCTCGACGGGTCGGCGTAACGCCGCTTCTGCATACGGCCTGCCAGATACGCCAGACGGCCCGCCTCGACCGCCGCCTTCATGGCCCGCGCCATCAGCACCGGATCCTTCGCCTCGGCGATCGCGGTGTTCATTAGCACCCCGTCGCAGCCCAGCTCCATCGCCTCGGCGGCGTCCGACGCTGTCCCGACACCTGCGTCAACCAGCACCGGGACGCCCGCGCCCTCGACGATCAACCGGATGGTCACGCGGTTCTGAATCCCCAATCCCGAGCCGATCGGAGCGCCGAGCGGCATGATCGCGACCGCGCCCGCTTCCTCGAGCTGCTTCGCGGCGATCGGGTCGTCGACGCAATAGACCATGGGTTCGAAACCTTCTTTGACCAGGACTTCAGTCGCCCGGAGCGTCTCGCGCATGTCCGGATAGAGCGTCTTCGCCTCGCCCAGCACTTCCAGCTTGACGAGGTTCCATCCGCCCGCCTCGCGCGCCAGCCGGAGCGTCCGGATCGCGTCTTCGGCCGTGAAACAGCCAGCCGTGTTGGGCAGGTACGTGACCTTTTTCGGGTCGATGAAATCGGTCAGCATCGGCTGGTTGGGGTCGGAGATATTGACCCGCCGCAAAGCAACGGTGACGATTTCCGCGCCCGACGCGTCGACCGCGGCCGCATTTTCTTCGAGGCTCTTATATTTGCCGGTCCCGACGATGAGCCGCGAGCTAAACGTCCGCCCGGCGACGGTCCAAGTGTCGGATTTCACGGATTGGGGAGCGTTCATTCAACCCCCTCCGACAAAATGGACGATCTCGTAAGCATCGCCCTCTTCGACCTGTACGTCGCCGAATGTCGAACGCGGCACGATCTCGAGGTTTCGCTCGACCGCGACCTTCCTCGGATCGAGGCCAAGCTCCCCGAGCATGTCAGCGATCGTAACCCCGACCGTCACTCGGCGCAGGCCGCCGTTGACATGGATCGCCATGCTTTCCTTAAGCTCCATGCGCGTCGAAATAGGACCGCCGCCTGTCTCGTGCAAACCCCTCGAATGGCTGTTCAGGGTGGACGCGAGGGCCCTCCTCGGGCAGAGGCAGCCCCCGAAAGTTCACCGGGAACCGATTCATGGCAGAAAAGAAGAATGCGACCGGCTCGCCGGAAGATAGCGCGATGCGTGTCGACGCGGCGCTTGTCCAGCAGCTTGCCGAGCTTCTCACCGCCAATGAACTGACCGAGATCGAGGTTGAGGACGGTGGGCGCAAGATTCGCGTCGCCCGCCATGGCGGAATCGCTCATGCTCCCGTCTATAGCGCCGCTGCTCCGGCCGTAGCCGCAGCTCCTCAGGCTGTCAGCGCCCCGGCTCCATCGGCATCTGAAGAGGTGAGCGGTGAATCGGTCAAGTCGCCGATGGTCGGCACGGCTTATTTGTCATCCGAACCGGGCGCGAGCCCGTTCGTGGAGGTCGGCACTGCGGTCAAAGCCGGCGACACCTTGCTGATCGTCGAGGCCATGAAAGTGATGAATCCGATTACCGCGCCTGCCGGTGGCGTGGTGAAGAAAGTCCTCGTGTCGGACGGCCAGCCCGTCGAGTTCGACCAGCCGCTCGTCGTCATCGGCTGAGGCCGCCCAAGGCATGGCAATCAACAAGCTGCTCATCGCCAACCGCGGCGAGATCGCGCTGCGAATCCATCGCGCCTGTCACGAAATGGGCATCAAGACCGTGGCGGTGCACTCCACCGCCGATGCCGATGCGATGCACGTCCGTCTCGCGGACGAGACGGTGTGCATAGGCCCGCCGCCGGCGAGCGAATCCTACCTCAACATCCCGAACATCATCTCGGCGGCCGAAGTCGTCCACGCGGACGCGATCCACCCGGGCTACGGCTTCCTGTCCGAAAACGCGCAGTTCGCCGAGATCGTCGAGCTCCACAACATCATCTGGGTTGGCCCCAAGCCGGAACACATCCGGATGATGGGCGACAAGATCGAGGCGAAGCGCACCGCCGCGAAGCTCGGCCTTCCGCTGGTCCCGGGATCGGACGGACCGATCACGACCGTCAAGCAGGCGCAGGAGCTTGCGGAAGAGATCGGCTATCCGGTGCTGATCAAGGCGGCGTCCGGCGGCGGCGGTCGGGGCATGAAGGTCGTGCCATCCGAGGACCAGCTTGAAAGCTTGATGAGCCAGGCGGCGGCGGAGGCGCGCTCCGCTTTCGGCGACGACACCGTCTACATGGAAAAATATCTCGCCGATCCGCGCCACATCGAGTTCCAGGTGTTCGGCGACGGCAACGGCCAGGCGATCCATCTCGGCGAACGCGACTGCTCATTGCAGCGCCGCCACCAGAAAGTGCTCGAGGAAGCGCCCTCGCCGATCATCACCAAGAAAGAGCGCCATCGCATGGGCGAGACGGTGCGGCGGGCGATGAGCGAGATGCACTATCGCGGCGCCGGGACGATCGAGTTCCTCTACGAGAACGGCGAATTCTACTTCATCGAAATGAACACCCGGCTCCAGGTCGAGCATCCGGTGACCGAAATGATCAGCGACATCGACCTGGTGCGTGAGCAGATCCGCATCGCGTCGGGCGAGGGCCTCTCCTGCAGCCAGGACCAGGTTCACCTGCACGGCCACGCGATCGAATGCCGGATCAACGCCGAGGATCCGGAGACTTTCGCGCCCTCGCCCGGTTTGGTGAAGAATTACGTCGCTCCTGGCGGAATGCACGTTCGCGTCGATAGCGGCCTCTACACGGGCTATAAGGTCCCGCCTTATTACGACAGCATGATCGGCAAGCTGATCGTCTACGGCGTGACGCGCGAGGACTGCATCATGCGGCTGCGCCGAGCCCTTGAGGAATATGTCGTCGAGGGAATGAAAACGACGGTCCCGCTCCACCAGAAGATCGTCCGCGACCCCGAATTCCTCGCCGGCGACTATACGATCAAATGGCTCGAACAGTGGCTCGAGAGGACCCGCGACGCGGGCTAGCCTGCACTGGGCCGGAACGATAGGCTTGGCGTTCCAGGGGGAAGCCGCATGAGCCTGATTGCCGACATCAAATCGCTCGAACGCTCTCCACGAAATGCGATCTTGGCGAGCTATCTCGGCTGGACCCTCGACGCGTTCGATTTCGCTTTGATGCTGTTCATGCTGACGGCCATCGCGAACGAGTTCGGCACGAACGTGAAGGCCGTCGCGGAAGGCGTATTCCTGACCCTGGCCGCCCGACCGATCGGCGCCTTCGTTTTCGGCTGGCTCGGCGAGCGGTTCGGGCGACGCCCGGTGCTGATGGCCGACATCATCCTGTTCTCGCTATTCGAATTCGCTTCGGGCTTTGCGCCGACGCTCGCCAGCCTGCTCGTCCTTCGCTTCTGTTTCGGTATCGCGATGGGAGGCGAGTGGGGACTCGGTGCGAGCCTCGTCATGGAATCGATCCCGCCGAAGCTTCGCGGCCCTGTATCGGGACTCTTGCAGAGCGGTTATCCCTCCGGTTGGCTCCTCGCCAGCCTCACCTACTTCCTGTTGTTCGACACGATCGGCTGGCGCGGCATGTTCATGGTCGGAGTCGCGCCCGCGCTCCTCGTCCTGTTCATCCGAACCGGGGTCAAGGAAAGCCCGGTGTTCGAAGCGCGCCGCGGCCAGCGGCACGTCAATCCGATCATGGAGCTCGTGAGGCATTGGAAGATCGCGCTTTATCTCGTCGTGCTGATGACCGCGTTCAACTTCTTCAGCCACGGTACTCAGGACCTCTATCCGACCTTCCTCCAGAAGCAGCACCACTTCGACACCCACACCACCGGCACCATCGCCGCGATCATGAATGTCGGCGCGATCGTTGGCGGAATCCTCTTCGGCATCTGGTCGGAAAAGCTCGGGCGAAGGCGGACGATCATCGTCGCCAGCCTGCTTGCGCTGCCGATCATCCCGCTCTGGGCCTTCTCGACGACCCCCGTGCTTCTCGCCCTCGGCGCGTTCCTGATGCAGGTCGCTGTGCAGGGGGCCTGGGGAATCATCCCGGTTCACCTCAACGAACTTTCGCCTCCGCTCCTCCGCAGCCTGTTCCCCGGATTCGCTTACCAACTGGGCAATCTGCTCGCGTCCAAGAATGCGCCGATCCAGGCCGGGATCGCCGAAGCTCGAGGGGATAATTATGCCTTCGCCTTGGCCTTGGTGTGCGCGATCGCCGTAATCGTCATCGCGGTCCTGACGGCGGTCGGTCCCGAACGGAAGAATGCCGACTTCTCCGCCGGAATCGGGGCGGTCCCCGAATAGCGCCGGAGCGCATACTTTCAGCCATGAAGTGCGTTGCATCTGGCGAGGACGGCACGCGCGATGTCGAGCTACGCTGGTACCGCTGACAGGCCGGACAAGGCCAAGGCCATCGCGGCCGTCGTCGCGGTGCATGCGGCGCTCGCCGCGATCATCCTGACCGGGCTCAACGGACGCATCGTGACGCACGCGATCGAAAGTCTGAAAACATTCGACATCCGCGAACCCCCTCCGCCGCCCCAGCCGCCGCCTCCGACGAAAGAAGCCGCGAAGGCCAAGCTCGAGGAAGGCGCTGCGGGGAAGAAGGCCGAGCCCTCCCCGGTCGTCGCCCCCAAGCCGAAGATCCCGGTGCAGTCGCCCATTCCGGCCGCTCAGATTGCGGGCACGGGCAACGCGCCCAACGCCGGAGCCGCGGCCTCCGGCACTGGAACGGGCGCCGGAGGCTCGGGAAGCGGGCACGGCGGCGGCGGGTCGGGAGGCTTCACCCCGGCTCAGAAAATCACGAAGATCCCGGACCGCGAATACCGTCGGCTGGTGGCGGCCAGCGGTATGGAGCGAGGTACAGTTGGAGTTGCAATCCGGGTGACCCCGGACGGCATCGCCTCCAATTGCCACGTCGTCCGTTCGAGCGGCAATCCCATGGCGGACTCACTAATGTGCCAGCTGACCGAACGATATGTCCGTTTCCGGCCGGCGCTTGACCCGAAGGGCCGGGCGGTCGCCCAGGACCTTACCTGGTACCCGAACTGGTGGCGGCCCTAGCGGCTGCCGCTGGCGACGCGGCTTGAACCGCCCTCAAGCTCCGCGAGCTTGGCTTTGTCCCGGCCGTAAACGTCGTCGAAGAAGGCGATCGACGATCCGTTCGGCATCGCGGTCAAATAGGTGATGTACACGGCCACGGGCGGAACGAGCATCACGGGCTCCTCGGTGCCCGCGCCCTCCCAGGTGAGCTCGCGGTGGAACAGCCACTGGCTCAGCCGCCACGCATCCTCGAGTCGGACGCAGCCGCCGCTGTAGAGCCGCGCGGCCTGCTCGAACAATTCCCGCTCGGGATTGTCGTGCAGGTAGACCCCGGCCTCATTGGGAAACATGAACTTGATCCGGCCCATCGAATTGTGCGGTCCGGGCTTCTGCCGGATCATCACTTCGACCCTGCCGTCGGCAACGCCCTTCCAATCGATGGTTTTCGGATCGATGGTCGTCGCATCGCGAGTCCAGTCGGTCATGACCTCATAACCGAGCTCATCGAGATATTTGAGGCCGCGCTTCAGCACGTTCGGCGCGATTCGCTCCGTCGCGAGGTCGGGCGGCACGTACCAATAAGGGTTGAGGCTCGCGAAGCGGATGTAGGCAGCCATCAACGGTGTCGGGTTCTTTGGCTTGCCGACGACGACCCGCATCGAATCGACCGCCTGGCGATCGTCCCACATGTAGAGCCGCTGCTCGGCGGCGTTGACGAGGACGAAGCGTCCCTTGCCGGCGGGAAGCGCCTTGGCGCGCTCGAGGTTGAGCTCGATAAGCTCGCGCTCGTGGTCGCTGGCGTAGCGATGATCGACGAGCGCCTGCCTCAGCTGGCCGTAGATCGGGTTCATCCAGCCCATGGTCCGGACATAAGCGTCCAGGGACGGCGCTGATGCCGCCTGCTCCAGGATCGCGCGGGTCGTCGGGGTAACCGGTTTCAATTGCGCGTCGACGTACATGATGCCGAGATTCGGCTGCTGCTTGAGGTCGAGGACGTAGGAGGCGAAGGCCGCGCTCAGCATCGGATCGGCGCGCTCGATGGCCTTGCGCTTGCCGCTCGAAGCCTCGG
>JBKPOO010000115.1:0-7423 GCA_046733175.1 Pseudomonadota bacterium | reverse complement strand
GAATGAGGCCCCGCACCGCCTTTACCTCGCGGGAGGACCAGCCCGCCTTCGTGAAGATCGTTCGGAGCGTGTTTTTTGTTGCCTGCGTTCGCGACGGCGGATGGAAATAGCCTTTATTTTCAAGCTCGCTGTTGAGCTGATTGATAAGCCCCTCGAGCTCGCCGTGCGGGGCAACCGGTTCCATCTCCTTCGCTGGCGGCTGCGCAAGTTCTGTTCGCCTGGACCATTCGTAGGCGAGGAGGATGACGGCCTGGGCGAGGTTCAAGGATGCGAATTGGGGATTGATCGGGACGGTCACGATCGCGTTGGCGAGCGCGACCTCCTCCGTCTCCAGGCCTGAACGCTCCGGCCCGAACAGGATAGCGCTTCGGTCCTTCGAAACTGCGATCCGCTCCGCCATTTCCTCAGGACCGATAGCCGGCATCACTAGGTCGCGTCGGCGAACAGTCGAAGCGAAAATATTTGAGCAATCGGCGATGGCGGCCTGCACGGTGTCATAAATCTCCGCTTGTTCGAGCACGATATCGGCGCCGCTCGCCGCGGGTCCGGCGTCCGGGTTCGGCCAGCCGTCTCGTGGGGCGACCAGCCTGAGGTCGGTCAGCCCGAAATTGAGCATCGCGCGCGCCGCCTTGCCGATATTCTGGCCAAGTTGCGGACGAACGAGAACGATGACGGGTCCTTCGAGACGGGCCTTCGTCTCGCTTCGCTTGCTCATTCCCTCCTCAGGATGAGCGGAACCCAGATCGCTGAATCTCCGGCGCTCATCCTGAGGAGCCGCTGAGCGTGTCGAAGCGGCGTCTCGAAGGACTGGTGTCCTCATCGCAAGGAGATGAAGCGCGTCCCAATCCCCCCTGATCAGCGCTTCTTTCTTGGCTCGCGACCAACCCTTAATCTGCCTTTCGGCTCGGAAAGCCTGGTCGCGTTCGGCGAACTCTTGAGACCAGACGAGTGCCAGGGGCCGACGCTTCTGCGTGTAGCCCTTGATCAAGCCAGACTGATGAGCGCCTATGCGCTCTTCGAGATTGTCACTGTGTCCGACGTAATACGTGCCGTCGGCACACCTTAATATGTAAGCCCAGAAGCTCATTTCCGTCCTTCGAGACGGGCCTTCGATACGCTTCGCGTCCTCAGTCCCTCCTCAGGATGAGCGATTATCGATGAGTCGCTCCAGATCCGCTCATGGTGAGGAGCGGCTGAGCTCGTCGAAGCCGCGTCTCGAACCATCACAGCAGTTTGTCGTGACCGGGGGGAGCGACGGGTCCTTCTTTCTCCACTCGTTCGGCGATCTCCGCGAAATCTCCTGGATCGCTGAAGTCTTTGTAGATGCTGGCAAAACGGATGTAGGCCACGTGATCGAGGGCCTTCAATCCAGCCATCACCGCCTCGCCGATCCGGGTGGAGGACACTTCGTCCCCCAGCGTTTCCATCTGCCGCTGGACGCCGCTGATCAGCCGGTCGATCTTCGCTGGGTCGACATCGCGCTTGCGGGTGGCGTGGCCGATCGCCCGGGCAAGCTTGTCGCGGTCGAATGGCTCTCGCTTGCCGTCCTTCTTGACCACCGAAAGGTCGCGAAGCTGGACCCGCTCGAAGGTCGTGAATCGCGCTCCGCACGCCTCGCACTGCCGCCGCCGGCGGATCGCAGCGCCGTCCTCGCTCGGGCGGCTGTCCTTAACCTGGCTGTCCTCGTGCGCGCAGAACGGGCAGCGCATCCTAGTCCCTGATCAACCCTGATAGATCGGGAAGCGCGAGCAAAGCTCAAGCACGCGCTCGTTCACTTGCCGCTCGGTCTCGCCGTTGTTCTCGAGCCCGTTGGCGGCGAGGCCGTCGAGCACGTCGGCAACCATGTCAGCGATGTCCCTGAACTCAGCGACGCCGAAGCCACGGGTTGTTCCGGCCGGTGAGCCGACGCGAATGCCGCTGGTCTTCACCGGCGGAAGCGGATCGAACGGCACGCCGTTCTTGTTGCAGGTGATGCCCGCGCGCTCGAGGCTCTCGTCGGCGTCCTTGCCGGTGAGGCCGAGTGGCCGCAGGTCGACCAGGGCGAGGTGCGTATCGGTCCCTCCGGCGACCAGGTCCGCGCCGCGTTCCTTGAGACGGCCGGCGAGCATCTGCGCATTAGCGATCACTGCCTTCGCATACGCCTTGAATTCCGGCTGGAGCGATTCGCCGAAAGCGACGGCCTTCGCGGCAATGACGTGCATCAAGGGACCGCCTTGAAGACCCGGGAACACCGCCGAGTTGACCTTCTTCGCAATGTCCTCGTCATCGGTCAGGACCATTCCGCCGCGCGGCCCCCGGAGAGTCTTGTGGGTGGTCGTTGTGACGACGTGGGCGTGGCCGAAGGGCGTCGGATGCTCTCCGGCTGCGACCAATCCCGCGAAATGCGCCATGTCGACGAGGAACAGCGCTCCGACTTCGTCGCAAATCCGGCGGAAGTGCGCGAAGTCGAAATGGCGCGGGTACGCCGACCCGCCGGCGATGATCAGCTTGGGCCGATGCTCCTTCGCCAGCCGTTCGACTTCCTCGAAATCGACGAGGTGATCGTCCTGCCGCACCCCATATTGGACCGCGTTGAACCATTTGCCGGATTGCGCCGGTGGGGCGCCGTGCGTGAGGTGCCCGCCGGCCGCGAGGCTCAGGCCCATGATCGTGTCGCCGGGCTTCAGCAGCGCCATCATCACCGCGCCGTTGGCCTGCGCCCCCGAATGCGGCTGGACGTTGGCGAAGCCGCAGCCGAAGAGCTCCTTGGCCCGCTCGATCGCCAATGTCTCGACCGCGTCGGACGGCGCGCAGCCCTGATAGTAGCGGCGGCCCGGATAGCCTTCGGCATATTTATTCGTGAGCACCGAGCCCTGCGCTTCGAGGACCGCGCGGCTGACGATATTCTCCGACGCGATCAGCTCGATCTGGCTCTGCTCGCGCTTGAGCTCATCGCGGATCGCGTCATCGACCGCGGGGTCGATCTCGGCGAGGCGGCTCGTGAAGAAACCGTGCGGGACGCGGTAGCTTTGCTGCTGTTCGAGGTCGGCGGCGGTGGCCATCAGTGGCTGTCCTGCAGAAGGGCTGAAAGTTGGTCGACGCGGCGCTGGTGGCGACCCCCCTCGAAATCGGTCGAGAGGAAGGCGGTGACGCAGGCCCTGGCCATTTCGGCGCCGATCAGCCGGGCACCAAGAGCGATGGCGTTCGCGTCATTGTGCCGGCGGGCGAGGGCAGCCGACAAGGGCTCCGCGACCTGCGCGCAGCGGCACGCCGAATTGCGGTTGGCCGCGATCGCGACCCCGATTCCGGACCCGCAGACCGTGATGCCGCGCTCGGCGCGGCCATCCGCGAGCGCCTCCGCAAGCATCACGCCATAATGAGGGTAGTCGACGCTTTCATGACTGAATGTGCCAAGGTCGAGGACGTCGTGCCCCTGCTCCTTGAGCCAGCCCGCGAGATCGTCCTTGAGGTCGACCCCGGCATGATCGGCGGTGAGTACGATGCGCATGCCCAATGAGTAGGGCAGCGGGCAAGAATTCGCCAGTGGCTAGGCGGCCAGGCGGATTTCTTCGCGGCTCCAGATTTCGACGAGCGCTGCGGTCAGCTCGTCCATCATTTCCGCGGAATGGCAGGGGCCGGGCGTGAAGCGGAGCCGTTCGGTACCGCGCGGCACGGTCGGGTAATTGATGGGCTGAACGTAGAGCCCATATTCCGCGAGCAGGATGTCGCTGATCCGCTTGGCCTTCACCGGGCAGCCGACGAGCAGCGGGACGATGTGGGTCGAGCTCGGCATCACCGGCAGGCTCGCGGCGGCGAATTTTCCCTTGAGCATCGCGGCGGATTCCTGCTGGGCCTGCCGCTCTTCGGTTGAGACCTTGAGGTGCCGAACGCTTGCGAGCGCGCCAGCGACCAGCACCGGCGACAACGAGGTCGTGAAGATGAAGCCCGGCGCATAGCTGCGGATGCAGTCCACGATCGTCTTGTCGGCGGAAATATAGCCGCCCATCACCCCGAATGCCTTGCCGAGTGTTCCTTCGATGATCGTGAGGCGGTCCGCGACCGCGTCGCGCTCGGAAATGCCGCCGCCACGCTCGCCGTACATTCCGACCGCATGGACTTCGTCGAGATAGGTCAGCGCTTCATATTTATCGGCGAGGTCGCAGATCGCGCTGATGGGGGCGATGTCGGCGTCCATCGAATAGACGCTCTCGAACGCGATCAGCTTGGGCGTGTCAGCGTCCTCGGCCGCGAGCAATTCCTCGAGATGTTCGAGGTCGTTGTGCCGAAATACGCGTTTATCGCAGCCTGAATTCTTGATCCCCGCGATCATCGAGGCATGATTGAGCTCGTCCGAGAAGATGATGCATCCGGGAAGGAGCTTGCCGAGCGTCGACAGCGCGGCCTCGTTAGACACATAGCCCGACGTGAACAGCAGTGCGGCTTCCTTGCCGTGAAGCGCGCTGAGTTCGGCCTCGAGCTCGGTATGATAATGAGTGTTGCCGCTGATGTTGCGGGTCCCGCCGGATCCCGCTCCGACCTCACGCAGGGCCTTGTCCATCGCTTCGATGACGACCGGATGCTGCCCCATGCCGAGATAATCGTTGGAGCACCAGACCGTGATCGGCTTCGGGCCGTTGCCGCCGAAGCAGCGGGCGTTTGGATACTGGCCGCGGGTGCGAAGGATATCGATGAACACCCGGTAGCGGCCCTCGTCGTGCAGCCGCCCGATCGCTTCCTCAAAGATGCGGTTGTAGTCCAACGCGTGCCTCGCTCTGAGCGCCCTTTAACTAGGCGCCCCCGCCAAGGCCATTGAGAACGACTCGCAAGAGACATGCAAAATCTCGATCACAATATTCGGATTTCTCCCAGACCGAAGCGCACCAGCGAACCGAGCAGCGGTGATCTCGGTTCGGACGTGAAAACGGCGATCCCGCCTGAAGGTTCGGGCGGCCACGGCTGCTCGCGGGTCAGCCACGCGATACGGCGGGCGATCCCAGGCCCGCCATCGACATAGGTAACGTCCGGAAAGGCGGCCCGAAGCTCGTCCTCGAGCAGCGGGAAATGCGTGCAGGCAAGGACGACGGTATCGATCCGCTCGCCGTGGGGCGCATCGAACATCGGCTGCGCCGCGGCTTTGACGGCATCGATGCCGATCGCTTCGCCAGCGAGCTTGGCTTCGGCGAGCTCGACCAGCTCCGGCGAGCCGTGACGGATGATGATACAGTCGGCCGCGAATTTGGCGGCGAGGTCATCGACATAGGGCTGGCGGACCGTCGCTTCCGTGCCGAGCACTCCGATGACGCGCGTTTTCGACACCTCGGCCGCCGGCTTGATGGCGGGAACCGTGCCGACGATCGGCAATTCGAGCGCCGCGCGGGCCTGATCGAGCGCAATGGTCGAAGCCGTGTTGCAGGCGATGACCGCGAGGCGCGGATGGAAGCGTTCGACGAGACGCCCAAGCAGTGCAGGGACGCGAGTAGCGATCTCGGCTTCCGTGCGCTTGCCGTAGGGGAAGCCGGCGCTGTCCGCGGCATAGACGATCGGCGCGTTCGGCAGCAGCTCGCGCGTCGGAGCGAGCACGGACAGGCCGCCGACGCCGGAGTCGAAGAACAGGATGGGGGCGTTGGGGCTCATCGCCAGCGTCATTGCGAGAAGCGGAGCTTCGAAGCAATCCAGGTAGCGCAATGCTGGATCGCTTCGCTCCACTCGCGATGACAGCTGATTGCGGACGGAGAACCATCTGCTACCAATCCCGCATGCCCCGCGAGATGATCCTGTCGTTGCTCATTGGCTACGCGCTCGGATCGATCCCATTCGGGCTGCTTCTGACCTGGGCGGCGGGCAAGGGCGACATTCGCAAGATCGGCTCCGGCAATATCGGAGCGACCAACGTCCTGCGGACCGGAAGCAAGCCGCTCGCCGCGGCGACGCTCATCCTCGACTGCCTCAAGGCGACAGCGGCGGTCTTGATCGCCCGTCAGTTGTTTAGCGACCCGCTGAACGATCTCGCCGAACGCTATGCGGCTGCCGGCGCGATGATCGGGCATCTCTATCCGGTCTGGCTGAAGTTCCGGGGCGGGAAAGGCGTTGCGACGTTCCTCGGTGTGCTCATCCCGCTGCTGCCGATCGCCGCCGCGGTCTATGCGGCCATCTGGCTGTCATTGCTTGTCATCGTGCGCATCTCCTCGGTCGCGGGGATGACCGCGGCGATCAGCGCGCCGATCATTGCCCTGCTGCTTCACTCATCTCTGCTGCCGTTGTTGCTCGGCTTCGCTGTGCTCGTCCTTTGGAAGCACCGCGAAAATATCCTTCGCCTCAAGAAAGGAACCGAGCCACGCCTGGGATCGAAGACCTCGTCGACCGCCTGAGGCTGGTCCGATCGCCCGGCATCGGGCCAGTCACCTACCGCCAGTTGATTGCCCGGTTCGGAACTGCCTCGGAAGCACTGGCAGCCGTGCCGGATCTGGCTCGGCGGGGCGGGGGAACTTCGCCGAGACTGTTTGGGCGCGACGATGCCGAGCGCGAGATCGCGAAGGTCGAAAGATCCGGCGCGAGATTCCTCGTCCTTGGATTGGGTCTCTACCCCCGCTTGCTTGCCGAACTTGACGACGCGCCGCCCTTGCTCACGGCCAAAGGGAACTTCAACCTGCTCGACAAGACTGCCGCCGCCATCGTCGGCGCGCGCAACGCGTCCGCGGCGGCGTGCCGCTTCGCTCGTGGGCTGGCCTACGATCTCGGGCAGAACGACCTCGTGGTTGTGTCGGGCCTCGCTCGGGGGATCGACAGCGCAGCCCATGACGGCGCGCTCGAAACCGGGACGATCGGAGTCGTCGCGGGCGGGATCGATGTCTTCTATCCCCCGGAGAATGAAGAGCGGCAGAAGGCAATGTATGATCGCGGTTTGGTCCTCGCGGAAATGCCGCCCGGGACTGAGCCCCGAGCGCGTCACTTCCCCTATCGCAACCGGATCATTGCCGGAATCAGCGCCGGAACGGTGGTCGTCGAGGCCGCGCCCAAGTCGGGGTCTCTCATCACAGCACGGCTCGCAGCCGAGGCCGGGCGCGAAGTCATGGCTGTTCCGGGTTCGCCGCTCGATCCCCGCGCCCAGGGCTGCAACCAGCTGATCCGCGACGGGGCGACGCTGATCCAGAATGCGGCGGACGTGGTCGAAGCGATCCGGCTGCCGGTCAGCCACGTTCGATCAACTCCGAGCCCATTCGAGCCCGCTGAAGAGCTAAATGGCGACGATGCGCTTGACGTCGTCGAGCAGCTACTCGGGCCGTCACCGGTGCCGGTCGACGAAATCATCCGGCTGTGCGGTGCCTCATCGGGCGCCGTGCAGATGGCGCTGCTCGAGCTGGACCTCGCCGGAAGGCTCGACCGGCATGCCGGGAACAAGGTCAGCCTTCGTCCCGCTTGACGAGCCGAATCTTGCGACCCCACC
>JBKPOO010000114.1:0-28253 GCA_046733175.1 Pseudomonadota bacterium | reverse complement strand
GTGCTCGAGTTGCCGGTGCCGAAGGCGGCTGGAATGGCTGCGCTGAAGCCCGAGCTGACCTTGTTCGCGGCCTATGCGCTCGCATTCGTCAAAGTCGGCATTTACTGGTTCCAGCACCATCATTTGCTGCAGGCCTCGAAGCGGGTCGACGGCCGGGTGCTTCTCACCAACCTTTTCTTCCTGTTCTGGCTGAGACTGGTGCCGTTCGTCGTCCGCTGGGTCGGCGAAGCCGGAGTCACTCGCGATACGGTGGTCGCGTTCGGGGTGGTCATGCTGCTCTGCGCTTCCTCGGTTGCGCTTCTTCGCTCCGCCTTGCTTGCAGCGAATGACGTCGACGCGCCGATCGCCAGGCTGGCCGGGCGCGGCAGAAAGGGACTGGTCACGATCGCGGCCTATGTCATTGCGATTCCCGTTGCGCTGTTCGCGCCGATGGCGGCTGTCGCGATTTATTTCGGGGTCGCGGCGCTGTGGCTGGTGCCCGACAAGCGCTTCGAGCAGCTGGTGGACTGATGAGCCCCGGCCGGCTCAACGCGCTGACCGACGGGGTCGTCGCCATCGTTCTCACCATCATGGTGCTCGAGGTGAAAATCCCTGCCGAGCCGACCCTCCGCGCGGTCCTCGAGGTGCTGCCCTTTCTCGCCGCCTATCTGCTCGCGTTCATCTATGTCGCCATCTACTGGAACAACCACCACCACATGATGCAGTCGGCGCGCAAGGTGACCGGAGGCGTGCTGTGGGCCAATCACTCGCTGCTTTTCTGGCTGACGCTCTTTCCGCTGATGATCCGCTGGATCGACGAGGCCGGGGTCACCGCCTGGCCGGCCATCTCATTCGGCCTGGTGCTGGTTGGTGCGTCAATTTCATACGTGCTGCTCGAGCGCTCGCTGATTGCCGCCGAGGGCGACACATCGGGCGTCAGGAGGGCGGTCGGCCGGGGAGCGAAGGAATGGGTGAGCTTCGCAGGCTATTTGCTGGCGCTGCCGCTCGCCTTCGTCTCGCCCTATATTTCCATCGCGATTTACGTTGCCGTCGCTTTCCTCTGGCTGGTTCCCGACCGACGGTTTGAACGCGGCTTGCAAGGCGAAGCGCCGCCTCCCACTTGACGGTTATGGAACAATATCACGGAACGACCATCCTCGGGGTGAAGAAGGGCGGGAGAACCGTCGTCGCGGGCGACGGCCAGGTGTCGCTCGGCAACACCGTGATCAAGCCCAATGCCAAGAAGGTGCGAAGGCTCGGTGCGGACGGCAAGGTGATCGGCGGCTTTGCCGGAGCGACCGCCGACGCCTTCACTCTATTCGAGCGGCTCGAAAAGAAGCTCGAGCAATATAACGGACAACTCCTTCGATCGGCGGTCGAGCTCGCCAAGGACTGGCGAACGGACAAATACCTCCGCAACCTGGAGGCGATGATGATCGTCGCCGACGCGGAGCAGATGCTCATCCTGACCGGCAACGGCGACGTGCTCGAACCCGAGGGCGGGATCGCGGCGATCGGATCCGGCGGCAATTACGCGCTCGCCGCTGCCCGTGCGCTGTCCGACTATGAGCAGGACCCCGAGGTGCTCGCTCGCCGGGCGATGCAGATCGCGTCGGAGGTCTGCGTGTTCACCAACGACCGGCTGACGGTGGAGACTGTGGAATGAAATAGACCCTCACCTTGGCCCTCTCCCGCGCGCGGGAGAGGGAAGCGAGCGCAGCGAGCGGGAGAGGGTTTTCCTTTTTACGGGCGGCGATAGTGTCGAGCGATGCTGCTCGACCGCCGCACCTTTGCCGGAGCATCGGCCGCACTTCTGGGCGGCTGCGCCGGCGTGGGCGCCCGGCCCCGAACATTCGCAAATTGCTTCCCCCTCATTCCCGTGAATGTCGATGCGGGACGAGTGATCCGGACCGTCGCCGGGCTGAGGCCTTACCGGGCGTCCGGCTTCGTGGTTCGGCGGGAAGCGCTCGGCGACAAAGCGCTGGTCCACAATTACGGGCACGGCGGCAGCGGAATCACCTTGAGCTGGGGGAGCTCGCGCCTCGCGACGAACCTGGGACTGCCCGGCCACAGCGGGCCTGTCGCCGTCATAGGTGCGGGAGCGCTCGGGCTGACGACCGCGCGCCTAGTCCAGGAAGCCGGTTTCCCGGTGACCGTTTACGCCAAGGCCTTGCCGCCGCACACCACGTCGAACATCGCCGGGGGCCAGATCGCCACGGCATACCTCTACAAGGATGACGCCGTGACGCCTGAGTGGCGTGCTCAACTCCTGGCCGCGATGGATTACAGCTGGCGGCGTTGGCAGATCATGGTGGGCGACGAGTACGGCATCCGTTGGCTCCCGACCTATGAGGAAACCGAACTGACGGGTCCCAATCCAATGGATCTATATTACCCGGCGACGAAACAGCTTTCCCAAGCCGAGCATCCATTCCCGCTCGACACTGTCGTCCGATACGAAACCATGTACGTCGAGACCGGGCATTTCCTGCGCCAGGCGATGCGCGACATCTCCATCGCCGGGGGCAAGTTCGAAGTGCGGGAGTTCCCCAATCCGCAGGCGATCCTCGGCCTCCCCGAGAAACTGGTCTTCAATTGCACAGGGTTGGGGTCGCGCGACCTCTTTGGCGACCAGGACCTGCACCCGGCGCGCGGCCAGCTCGCGATTCTCCTACCCCAGCCCGAAATCCGCTACGCCGTGAGCGGCGGCCCCGGCTACATGTTCCCCCGCGCCGATGGTATTATCCTCGGCGGGACCTTTGAGCTCGATCAGTGGGACGCAAATCCCGACCCTGCCGCGATTGCGAGGATCATCGAGCGGCACAAGCGCTTCTTCTCTGGCTTTCGGTGCACGGCTTGAAGCAGGGTCGACCGGCTCCAATCTAGCTGAGCGATGAACTACCAATCCTCCATCCAAGGCGGCGGGGATCAGTCTGACATGCTGAAGGACAAGCTGACCCCCAAGGCGATCGTCGCCGCCCTCGATCACCATATCGTCGGCCAGGACGACGCCAAACGCGCGGTCGCGGTCGCGCTTCGCAATCGCTGGCGCCGGCAGCAGCTCAGTCCCGAACTGCGCGACGAGGTGACCCCCAAGAACATCCTGATGATCGGACCGACGGGCTGCGGCAAGACCGAGATCAGCCGACGGCTGGCGAAGCTCGCCGACGCGCCTTTCGTCAAAGTCGAAGCGACCAAATTCACCGAGGTCGGTTACGTCGGCCGCGACGTCGAACAGATCGCCCGCGACTTGGTTGAGGAAGCGGTCCGCCTCGAGCGCGAACGGCGCCGCGCGAAGGTGCGCTCGGCCGCCGAAGACGCGGCGATGGACAAGCTGCTCGATGCTCTGACTGGAAAAGGCGCGACCGAAGCGACCCGCCAGAGCTTCCGCGAGCGCTTCGCCGACGGCAGCCTCAACGGCGCGGAAGTCGAGATCGAAGTCGACGAGCAATCGTCAATGCCATTCGACATTCCGGGCATGGGCGCCCAGGTGTTCGACCTTAGATCCATGATGGGCAAACTGGCGGGCCAGCAACCGCGCACGCGCCGGAAGCTCAAGGTCCCGGACGCCTTCGCCCGCCTTACCGAGGAGGAAGCCGACAAGCGCATCGACCCCGACGACATCAACCGAGCCGCGCTTGCCGACGCCGAAGCGAACGGCATCGTCTTCCTCGACGAGATCGACAAGATCGCGGTCAGCGACGTTCGCGGCGGTTCGATCAGCCGCGAAGGCGTCCAGCGCGATCTGCTTCCGTTGATCGAAGGGACGACGGTCGCGACCAAATATGGCCCGCTCAAAACTGACCACATCCTCTTCATCGCTTCGGGCGCATTCCATATCGCCAAGCCCGCGGACCTGCTGCCCGAGCTTCAGGGGCGCCTTCCGATCCGCGTCGAGCTGAAAGCGCTGACGCAGGAAGATTTCGTGCGGATCCTGTCCGCGACCCGGGCAAGCCTCACCGAACAATATCAGGCGCTCCTCGGCACCGAAGGCGTTTCGATCGAATTCGCGGAGAACGGGATCGAGGCGCTCGCGCGCATCGCGGCCGAGGTCAACGAAGCGGTCGAGAATATCGGCGCTCGGCGACTTCAGACGGTGATGGAGAAATTACTGGAAGACGTGAGCTTCGATGCCGAGGACCGGCGCGGGGAAAAGCTCGTCGTCGACGCGGCGTTCGTCGAAAAGCAGCTCAGCGGAATCGCGAAGAACGCGGATTTGTCGAGGTACGTGCTTTAAGTTCCTCCCCGAAACGGGGAGGGGGACCAGCGCAGCTGGTGGAGGGGGCGGCGTGCAAGGCTTAGGGCCCCCTCCGTCAGCCCGTTGGGCTGCCACCTCCCCGTTCCGGGGAGGACTTACGATATCGCCACACCAGCCCATTCACGAACGGCGGCCACAGGCTCGTCTTGATCCCGGCGATGCGCAGCCAGCGCGCGACATGGCTGTTGCAGGTCCGAACCGCGCTTTCCCGGCCAGTCGCGCGATAGAAGGCATCGCAGCAGCCATAGCCCGGGTGCGCGACCAGCTTCGGGCGCCCGGCCGGATCGAGCGCGAAATCGGCGCGGATCGCTGCCCATAGGCGCCGATATTCTTCCGGCCTCAAACGGATCTCCCGCTCCGCGTAAGCCGGGTCCGGCACATATTCGACATGCATCACGCGATTTCCGCCGGCGAGCGCGGACCAGATCGTTCGCGGCGTGATGTCCCACCAGGTCGGAGTGTTGAGATAGACCCTTTCCTCGCCCGAACCGAAGGCGATCCACCGGTCGACGGGATTCGCTGCGGCGAAGTCGCGTGTCGGGACGAACGGCGACCAGTCGAGCCCTTGGGCCTCCACGGGCATGACGATATCGGCGTGAATGCCGTTGTCCGCGATGTACACGGTGGTGCCGCGCTCCGGCTCGGTCCAGCCGCGATTCACGGGGACGAGGGAGCCGATCAGTGCTGCGATGAGGTAGAGCGCTGGAACGGCCAGAAGCGCGCTGATCGCGCGCCCAATCCACTTGCCTGACCTCGTTCTTCGCCGCCGCCGCCGCATTCGAACTCCCGCCCGACCTTGCCTTGGCTGTTATGCCTGCCTAGATGCGCCCGGCCAGTCGGGGCGTAGCGCAGCCTGGTAGCGCATCACACTGGGGGTGTGGAGGTCGCTGGTTCGAATCCAGTCGCCCCGACCATCCTTTTCAAGGGTAATCAGCTCTCTTCATGTCCACCCAGCCCACCTTGCTGATGATGCAGACGGCGCCCGCCGGCCAGGCGAGCACGTTCGCCGCATCGATCAATTTCTTCATTCCGCTGATCCTGATGTTCGGCGTCTTCTGGATCCTCGTGTTCCGCCCACAGCAGAAGCGGGTCAAAGAGCATCAGGCCGCGATCAATGCGGTCAAGAAAGGCGACGAGGTCGTCACCGGCGGCGGAATCCGCGGACGCGTGACGAAAGTGACCGATGACGAAGCCGAAGTCGAAATCGCGCAGGGGGTGAAGGTCCGGGTCATCAAATCCACCCTCACCCACGTGATCACCGGCGGCGGCAAGCCGGCCAACGACTGAGGGCTGACGAACCGTGCTCGAATTTCCCCGCTGGAAGGTCTGGATCGTCACGCTGGTCGTCCTCGCCGGCATCTTCATGTCCATTCCCAGCCTGCTCGCCGGCACGCCTTACTCCAATCGCTGGCCGGCCTGGCTTCCCCACGACAAGATCAACCTCGGCCTCGACCTCGCGGGCGGCAGCCACCTCTTGCTGGAGGCCGACGCAGGGGATGCGCTGAAGCAGCGACTGCAGGCGAAGGAAGACGAAGTCGCGACCGAGCTTCGCCACGATCCACGCATCGAGGTCGGCGATATTTCCACGGCGGGCGGAAGGCTGAGTTTCCTCGTCCGCGATCCGACGCAGGTCGACGCCGCAGTCGAGCGGTTGCGCCGCTTGTCGCAGCCGATCCGGCTAACCGGCAATCGCGACTGGGACGTCCAGGTCATCGACTCTACCCGGGTCGTCCTGATCCCGACTAAGAGCGGTACGGTCCAGGCCCTCAAGGACGCGATGGGCGTGGCCCGCGACGTGGTCCGCCGCCGGATCGATCCCGGCGGGACCAAGGAAATCACGGTCGTCACCGAAGGTACGAACCGGATCCTCGTCGAGGTCCCCGGCGTGGAGAATCCGGACCAGCTCAAGAAGCTTATCGGCCAGACGGCGCGGCTCGAATTCAAGCTTGTCGACCTCCAGGCCAATCCATCGGACGTGCAGGCTGGACGCGCCCCGCCGGGCAGTCAGGTGCTTCCGATGGCCGACGGGAGCGGGTTCATGGCGGTGAAGCGTCGGGTCATGGTCTCGGGCGATCAGCTGACCGACGCCCAGCAGAGTTTCGACCAGGACGGCCGGCCGGACATCAACATCAAGTTCAATACGGCGGGCGCCCGCCGCTTCGGCCGGACGACCCAGGAGAATGTCGGGAAGCCATTCGCGATCATTCTCGACGACAAGGTGCTGTCGGCGCCCAATATCAACGAGCCGATCCTCGGCGGCAATGCGCAGATTACCGGCAGTTTCACGGTCCAGAGCGCGCACGACCTCGCGGTTTCGCTCGCTTCGGGCAAGCTGCCGGTCAAGCTCAACGTGATCGAGGAGCGGACGGTCGGTCCAGACCTCGGCAAGGATTCGATTCACAAGGGCGTGATCGCCAGCCTTATCGGGACTCTCGGGGTCATCCTCTTCATGCTCATCACCTACGGCCGCTTCGGCGTCTATGCGACCGTGGCGCTCGTCGTGAACGCCTTCCTGATCCTCGGCATCATGGCGATGTTCGGGGCGACCCTGACG
Source organism: Pseudomonadota bacterium (assembly GCA_046733175.1). Lineage (GTDB taxonomy): Bacteria > Pseudomonadota > Alphaproteobacteria > Sphingomonadales > Sphingomonadaceae > Sphingomicrobium. The sequence continues at coordinate 21,462 of JBKPOO010000114.1, read as the reverse complement.
CTTCCCGGGATCGCCGGCTTCATCCTCACCATCGGTGCGGCAGTCGACGCCAACGTGCTGATCAACGAGCGCATCCGCGAGGAGATTCGGCGAGGCCGTCGCCTGCTCGACGCGGTCGAGACCGGCTATCGCGAGGCGTTCCGCGCGATTTTCGACGCCAACGTCACGCACGTGATCTCGGCCGCGATCATGGCCTATTTCGGATCGGGCCCGGTGCGCGGCTTCGCCGTCGTGCTCCTGATCGGCGTCGTCACCTCGGTGTTCACCGCCGTTTATTTCACCCGCATGCTGGTCGCGCTGTGGATCCGGCGCACCCGACCGCGCGAACTGCATATCTAGGGGTTTAGAATCATGAAGCTCCTGAAGCTCGTCCCCGATCACACGAACGTCGACTTCATGAAATGGCGCAACCTCGCCGTCATACTGTCGACGTTCCTGACCGTCGCTTCGCTCGCCTACACCGCTTATCGCGGACTGAATCTCGGAGTCGATTTCGTCGGCGGCCAGATGATACGGGTGACCTTCACCCAGCCGGTGAACGTCGAGCAGCTACGCGGCCGGGTCCTCGGCCTTCATCTGGGCGAGGCGAGCATCCAGGAATTCGGCGGGCCGACCAGCTACCAGATCCGACTGCCCAAACCGCCGGGCGGGGACGCAGCGGCAAACGAGGCCGCGAACAAGGTCAAGCAGCTGGTCACGGCGGATTATCCGGGCGCCCGCGTCGATTCGGTTGAGACCGTTTCCGGGAAGGTCAGCGAGGAGCTGGCGGACGACGGGGCCAAGGCGATCATCTTCGCGATGATCGGAATCGCCCTGTACATCTGGATCCGGTTCGAATGGCAGTTCGGGGTGGGGGCGCTGCTGACCCTCGCCCACGACGTGTCGATGACGCTCGGATTTTTCGCGTTCACCAGGCTCCAGGTCGATTTGAACGTGGTCGCCGCGATCCTCACCATCGTCGGCTATTCGCTGAACGATACGGTCGTTATCTACGACCGGATTCGAGAGAATCTGCGCAAATATCGCAAGATGGCGATCCTGCCTCTTTTGAACCTCTCGCTCAACGAGACGCTCGCCCGAACCGTGGTCACGTCGCTGACTGTCCTGATCGCTTTGGGAGTGCTGATGGCGATCGGCCCCGAAGTCATCTTCGGGCTTGCGATCGCGATCTTCCTGGGTGTGCTGATCGGCACATATTCATCGATCTACATCTCGGCCCCGGTCCTGGTCTGGCTGAAGGTTACGCCAGACAGCTTCGTCCGCGTCGACGACAAGGACGCGTCTGAAACCCAGCCGGCCTGATCTGTTCAGCTCCTGTTCGTCATTGCGAACGAAGTGAAGCAATCCAGAAAAATGATTGGATTGCTTCGTCGCTTTGGCTCCTCGCAATGACGGATCGAAGCGCCTTGGCCAGCCCACGGCCCCACGCTAAGAGGACCCTCATGCTGAAGCCCACCCGTTCGATTGTCCTCATTCTCGCCTGTGCGGCGATCCTCCCCGCGGCCGGCTGCGCCCGCAATCGGGCCAAGGCCGATACCGCTTATGTCGCGCGCGACGTGAGCTCGCTTTACACCGCGGCCAAGCGGACGATGGACCGCGGCGATTATGAGATGGCGGCGAAGCTGTTCGACGAGGTCGAGCGCCAGCATCCTTATTCGGTCTGGGCTCGCCGGGCGCAGATCATGAGCGCGTTCAATTATTATCTCGCGCAGAAATATACCGAGGCCATAAGCTCGGCCCAGCGCTTCCTGACCATCCACCCCGGCAACGTCGAAGCGCCTTATGCCCACTATCTGGTCGCCATGAGCTATTACCAGCAGATCGCCGACGTCACCCGCGACCAGGCGACGACCCAGCAGGCGGCCGATTCCTTCGGCGAGCTGATTCGGCGCTACCCGGATAGTCGTTACGCATCCGACGCGAGGTTGAAGCTCGACCTCATCAACGATCACCTTGCCGGCAAGGAGATGGAGGTCGGCCGCTTCTACGAGCGTTCGGGCAATTGGCTCGCCGCCAACCTCCGCTTTCGCGAGGTCGTCGACAAATATCAGACGACCAGCCACACGCCGGAGGCGCTCGAACGCCTCGTCGAGACCTACCTTGCGCTCGGCACCCCGGCTGAAGCCTATAAGACCGCCGCGGTGCTTGGTAAGAATTATGCGGGTACCTACTGGTACCGGCAGTCGCTGAGGCTTTTGCTGGCCTATGAGAAGAGGCACCCGAAGCAGGCGGCCTGGTCCCAATAATGCCTGAGCGGCGAGGCGTCCTCGGATGCTGAGACAGCTCGCCATCCATAATGTCGTGCTCGTCGACCACCTGGAGCTGGAGTTCGAGGCGGGCCTTGGAGTGCTGACCGGAGAGACCGGGGCCGGCAAATCCATCCTCCTGGACGCGCTGGGCCTGGCGCTCGGAGCGCGAGCGGACACCGCCTTGGTACGTTCGGGCGAGGAGCAAGCGTCCGTTTCGGCCGAGCTCGAGCTCCCGGCCGGCCACGCGGTCCATGATCTGCTTCGCGAGCAAGGCGTGGAAGCGGAGCCCGGCGAGCCGCTCATCGTGCGCCGGACATTGAAGAGCGACGGCGGAAGCCGTGCCTTTATCGGGGCGTCGAGCGTCCCCGCCGGGCTGATCCGCGAGCTCGGCAGCCTGATGGTCGAAGTCCACGGCCAGCATGACGATCGGGGGCTTCTCAATCCCCGAGGGCATCGCGACTTGCTCGATACGTTCGGCAAGCTCGATACGAGCGCCGTCGCCGATTCCTGGGCGACCGTCACGCAGATCGAATCCGAGCTTGCCCGGCAGCGGTCCGAAGCGATCGAGGCGGAGCGCGAACGGGAGTGGCTCGAACATTCCTGCGAGGAGATCGAGCGGCTCGCGCCCGAGGAGGGCGAAGAAACACGGCTCGCCGAGGAACGAAGCGCAATGCAGGCGGGCCTGAAGGCCGGGGAAATGCTGACCGGGCTCGACGAAATGATCGGCGGATCGGAAGGCGCCCTGGCCTTGCTGCGCCAGGCCGCGCGGAGGATCGAGCGCGGAGCGGCGGACCATCCCTTGCTCGCCGAAGCGCTTGCGTCGCTCGATCGGGCCGTGATCGAAGCGAGCGATGCCGACGAGAAGATCGCCCGAGCGGCTGAGGCGCTGACCTTTGACCCCGCGCGGCTCGAGCGAGCGGAAGCGCGGCTGTTCGACATTCGGGGCCTGGCCCGGAAGCACCGGGTCGAGCCGGATGCGCTTGCCGCTCTCGGCGAGCGGATGCGCGCGCAGCTGGCCGCGATCCGCGCGAGCGGTGAGCGTATCGCGGAGCTTGACCGCGAGCTGGCTGCCGCGCGCGCCGATTATTCGGAAGCGGCCGAGGCCCTCAGCAAGCAACGTCGCGCAGCAGCGCAGCGCCTGGATTCGTCGGTCGCCGCCGAGCTTCATCCGCTGAAGCTGGATGCCGCGCAATTCCGAACATCACTCGCTCCGGCCGAGCCCGGCCCATCCGGTACCGACCGGGTCGAATTCGAAGTTTCGACGAATCCCGGAGCGCCGTTTGGGCCGCTGACCCGGATCGCGTCGGGCGGCGAGCTGTCGCGCTTCATCCTCGCGCTCAAGGTCGCTCTGGCCGAAGCGGGGACTGCCGCGACCATGATCTTCGACGAGGTCGATCGCGGTGTCGGAGGCGCCGTCGCGAGCGCGATCGGCGAGCGGCTGGCGCGTCTGGCCCGGGAGTCGCAGGTTCTTGTCGTCACCCACTCGCCGCAGGTCGCCGCCCGGGCCGCCCATCATTACCGGATCGAGAAAATGCACGAGCCGGACGGGACGCGAACGACCGTGCGCAAGCTCAGCCCTGAAGAGCGCCGCGAGGAGATTGCGCGAATGCTCTCCGGTGCGTCGATCACGGAGGAGGCACGCGCGCAGGCCCTGCGGCTGCTCGACGCCGCGTGACCGGCTACGTGGCCCTGCTGCGCGGGGTGAACCTGGTCGGGCGAAGCAGCCTGAAGATGGCCGACCTCAAGGCGATTGCCGACGGTCTGAAGCTCAAGGACGCCCGCACGTACATCGCGAGCGGCAACCTCGTCTTTGCAAGCGACAAGCCCGAGGAAAAGCTGAGGGAAATGCTCGAAGAGCGCGTCCAGGCGCATATGGGCAAGGCAGTTCGAGTGATGCTCCGAACAGCCGACGAGATGGAAAAGGCCGTTCGCGCCAACCCGTTCAAGGAGGCGGCCGGCAATCAGGTCCAGGCCTTTTTCATGAACGAGCCGCCGCCCAAGGACCTGCTCGACACGATCCGCAACCAAGCCGACGACGAACGCGTCGCTGCCGGTGCGCGCGAGGTCTATGTCGCTTACGGCGAACGGGGTATCGGGCGGTGCCGTATGCGCATCCCGGCTGCGGAAGCCGGCACAGCGCGCAACATGAACACCGTGGCCAAATTGGCCGAGTTGGCGAGGGAGTTGTCATGAGCAAGGAACGCGAAGTCCCGCTCGAGTTCGAGGGTGAGCAGCTCGAACATGTGTTCGTCGGCCGCCGGGACGGCGAGGCGCGACCGACCGTCATCCTGATCCCGACGGTGATGGGCGTTTCCGATCTCGAGATTGGCTTCGGCAAGCAGCTCGTCGAGCTCGGCTACAATGCCCTCGTCGCCGATCTCTTCGGGAAGAAATTCCGGAGCGCCGACCGCGATACGATGTTCGGCGAGATGGGACGGCTGAAGGGCGATCGCGCGGCGCTGCTGCGCCGGCTGGAGGCGGTACTCGACCAAGCACAGGGCCTCGATGAGGTTCAAACCGGAAGCCTCGTCGTCGCCGGCTATTGCTTCGGGGGCATGTGCGCGCTCGACCTGGCGCGAAGCGGCGCCGATCTCACTGCGGCCGTCAGCTTCCACGGCTTGTTCGATCCGCCGGGCCTCCCGGAGCAGAAGATCAAGGCTAAGGTGGTCGCTTTCCATGGCTGGGACGACCCGATGGTTCCGCCGGAGAAGGTCGTGGCCCTAGGCCAGGAACTGACGGCGGCCGGATCCGACTGGCAGATCCATTGCTACGGCAATGTCGCCCACGGTTTCACCAATCCGAAGGCGCACGAGATCGGGATCGACGGCGTCGCTTATAACGCGCTCGCCGCGGAGCGCTCATGGACCAGCTTCATCAACCTGCTCGAGGAACTGTTTGGCTAGCCCTCTCCCGTTCACGGGAGAGGGTTGGGTGAGGGTCTTTTCCCTCCTAATGCTGCGGCATGGCTGAGCGCTCCGACACGAAGGCAAACCCTGACCCCGGCCCTCTCCCGCACACGGGAGAGGGGGATATCTCCGAAGCCGACGCGGCGAAGCGCCTTCAGGCGCTCGCCAAGGAGATCGCGCGGCACGACAAGCTCTATCACGACCAGGACGCGCCCGAGGTTTCCGACGCGGACTATGACGCGCTCGTCCGCGAGAACCGAGAGCTGGAAGAGCGTTTCCCGAACCTGGTCCGCACGGATTCGCCATCAAGGCGGCTGGGCGCGGCGCCGACATCAGGCCTAGCCAAGGTCGCACACGCCCGGCCGATGCTTAGCCTCGACAATGCCTTTGCCGAGCAAGAGGTCGCGGACTTCGTCGGCCGCGTGAAGCGCTTCCTCAACCTCCCCGCTGACGGATTCGTCGCGATGACGGCCGAGCCCAAGATCGACGGGCTCAGCTGTTCGCTCCGCTACGAAAAGGGCGACTTGGTGCTGGCTGCGACGCGCGGCGACGGGACGGTCGGCGAGGACGTGACCGCAAATGCTCGGACGATCGGGGACATTCCGCAACGCATTTCAGGCGCGCCCGACGTGCTCGAAGTGCGCGGCGAGGTCTATATGTCCAAGACCGACTTCGAGGCCCTGAACGAGCGGCAGCAAGCCTCGGGCGGCAAAGTCTTCGCCAACCCGCGCAACTCAGCGGCTGGATCGCTGCGGCAGAAGGACCCGTCGATCACCGCGGCCCGGCCGCTGCGCTTCCTCGCCCATGGCTGGGGCGAGTTATCTGCCCCGCTCGCCGAGACGCAGTACGAGGCGATGGAACGGATCGAGGGTTTCGGAATCCCGGTCACCGACCTGCTCGTCCGTTGCGACGATCTGGACGCCATGCTCGCCCATTATCGCGCGATCGAGCACGCCCGTGCAGACCTGCCGTTCGACATCGACGGGGTGGTCTACAAGGTCGACCGGCTCGATCTCCAGGAGCGGCTCGGTTTCGTCGCGCGAGCGCCGCGCTGGGGCCTTGCGCACAAATTCCCCGCCGAAAAAGCCGAGACCACGCTCGAGGCGATCGACATCCAGGTCGGCCGTACCGGCAAGCTGACCCCGGTCGGCCGGCTCAAGCCTGTCGGGGTCGGCGGGGTGATCGTCGCCAATGTCACGCTGCACAACCGTGATGAGATACAGCGGCTCGGCCTGAGGATCGGCGACCGCGTCCGGATCCAGCGCGCCGGCGACGTGATCCCGCAGGTGGTGGAAAATCTCACCCGCGACGAGCCGCGCGAGCCCTACGTCTTCCCAGACCATTGCCCCGAATGTCAGTCGGAGGCCGTCAGCGAGGAGGGCGAGGTCGACGTGCGCTGCACCGGCGGGCTGATCTGCCCGGCGCAGCGCTTCGAGCGGCTGCGGCATTTTGTCAGCCGCGGCGCGCTCGACATCGAGGGGTTGGGCGAGAAATCGATTCTCGAGTTCATCGAGCTGGGTTGGCTCAACTCGCCCGCCGATATCTTCCGCCTCCACAACCACCGCGACGAATTGCTCGGCCGCGAGGGCTGGAAGGACAAATCGGTCGACAATTTATTCGCCGCGATCGAGGCCAAGCGCCAGCCCGACGGCCCGCGCTTGATCTTCGGGCTCGGAATCCGCCACGTCGGCATCGTCACGGCGAAGGATTTGCTCAAATGCTTCGCCACGATCGAGGAGCTGCGGCGCGTTGCCACTTCTGACGATGCGCAGGCCGAGCTGGCAGCGGTGGAAGGCGTCGGCCCGGTTGTCGCCGAGGCGCTCGTCGATTTCTTCCACGAGGCCCACAACCGCGAAGCGCTCGATGATTTGCTGTCCGAAGTCTCGCCCAAGCCCTTCGTCAGCGACGCGAAGCAGACCGAATGGAGCGGCAAGACGATCGTCTTCACCGGCAGCCTCGAGACCATGAGCCGCGACGAGGCCAAGGCGCAGGCCGAGCGGTTGGGGGCACGCGCTGCCGGCTCGGTCAGCGCCAAGACCGACCTCGTCGTCGCCGGACCGGGAGCCGGCTCGAAGCTCAAAAAGGCCGAAGAGCTTGGAATCAGGGTGATAAACGAGCAGGATTGGAGTCGGATCGTCGCTGAAGCGTCGGTGTAGCGGAGGGGGTTTCAATGAAGCGTTTGGTTGCAGTCGCGGCCCTTGGCCTTGTCCCGCAGATCGTTTTCGCCCAGGCCGCGCCGACTCCGCCGAGCGCCGCTCAGAAGGCCTATACCGTAAAGGGCCCGCACGAACGCAACGATCCCTATTATTGGCTGCGCGACGATACTCGGAAGAACGCGGATATGCTCGGCTATCTCAAAGCCGAGAATGCCTATGCGGATTCGGTCCTCGCTCCGACCAAGCCGCTGCAGGACAAATTGTTCAAGGAGATCATCGGCCGCATCAAACAAGACGATTCAAGCGTCCCCGTTCGCGACCGCGGCTATTATTATTACACGCGCTTCGAGGCCGGGCAGGACTATCCGATCCTCGCGCGCAAGGCGGGAACGCTGAAGGCGAAAGAGCAGGTCATGCTCGACGAGCCGGTCATGGCGAAGGGCCACGGCTTCTTCGCCGTCAGTGACTGGAGCGTCAGCCAGAACAACCGCCTGCTCGCCTACGCGCTCGATACTGTCGGCCGCCGCCAGTACGTTCTCACCGTAAAAGACCTCGCAAGCGGCAAGACGCTTCACGACAAGGTGGAGAATGTCGAACCCAACCTCGTCTGGGCCGACGACAACCGCACCATTTATTATATCGAGAAGGACCCGGTGACCCTCCTCAGCAAACGCGTGAAGGCGCATGTGCTGGGCACCCCGGCGTCCGCGGACAAGCTGGTTTATGAGGAAAAGGACGACAGCTTTTACCTCGGAATCGGCCGGACCGCCGACGACAAATATATCTGTATCGGCGTCCAGAGCACGGTCAGCGACGAGCAGCGCTGCACCAGCGCCGCGAGCCCGCGCAAGTGGACGGTGATCGCGCCGCGTGAACGCGAGTTCCGTTATAATGCCGATCACGTCGGCACTCGGTGGATCATCCGCACCAACGACGGCGGCGCGAAGAACTACAAGTTGGTCGAGGTTGCCGACGCCGATGCGGCGAAAGGGCGCTCGGCCTGGCGAGACCTCGTCGCCCACGACCCAAAAGTGTTCATCGAGAATTTCCAGCCATTCAACAGCTTCATCGCCATCGAAGAGCGGTCCAACGGCAACAAGCACATCCGGCTCTTGAGCAAATCGGGCAAGAGCAGCGACGTCGCTTCGGACGAGCCGGCCTATGCAATGGCGATCGGTGCCAACCGCGAAGTGAGCGCGACCAGTCTTCGCTATACGTACAACTCGCTGACGACGCCGACGATCACCTACCAGGTCAATGCAGCGACGGGCGCGCGTTCGGTTCTGAAGCGCAACCCCGCTCCCAATTACGACGCGTCGCAATATGTGACCGAACGGGTGTGGGCGACCGCCCGCGACGGGACCCGGGTCCCGGTGTCGCTGGTCTACAAGAAGGGTTTCAGGCGCGACGGGACCGCCGCGATGCTTCAGTACGGCTACGGCAGCTACGGCCTGTCGACCGACCCGTCTTGGTCGCCGACGATCGTCCCCCTACTCGATCGCGGCATGGTCTATGCCATCGCCCACATTCGTGGCGGTCAGGAAATGGGCCGCGCCTGGTATGACGCCGGGCATCTGCTCAACAAGAAGAACAGCTTCACGGACTTCATCGACGTGACCCGTTACCTCGTCGGCCAGGGCTATGCCGCGAAGGACCGGGTGGCGGCGAGCGGCGGGAGCGCGGGCGGCTTGCTGATGGGCGCGGTCGCCAACATGGCTCCCCAGGACTATCGCGTGATCATCGCCCAAGTGCCGTTCGTCGACGTGGTCACGACCATGCTCGATACATCGATCCCGCTGACGACCAACGAGTTCGACGAATGGGGCAATCCGGCCGAAGCGAAATATTACGACTACATGCTGTCCTATTCGCCCTACGACAATGTGGCGAAGCAGGCTTACCCGGCGATGTTCGTCGGGACCGGCCTGTGGGACAGCCAGGTCCAATATTATGAGCCGGCGAAATGGGTGGCGAAGCTCCGCGCCACGGAAACGGGAACCAATCCTCTCGTCTTCCGGGTCAACATGGAGGCGGGCCATGGCGGCAAGTCGGGGCGGTTCGAAGCCTATCGCTCGCGCGCCGAATATTATGCCTTCATGCTGGACCAGCTCGGCATCAAAGACTGAGTACGAGCACCGGCCACTCGCCGGAGCCGCGGTCTGTGAGAGTGAGGCCGAGCCTTTCGTAAGCGCGAGTTACTCCATCGGCCTGCGTATCCAGCAGCCCGGCGAGGATTAAGGTCCCGCTTGGCGCCAGGGCCCTGGCAAAATCCGGAGCCAACTCGATCAGCGGGCCGGCGAGGATGTTTGCGACGATCAAATCGAACGGAGCGCGCGCGGCGAGCATCGGCGAATCCATCCCGTCCGCGACCGACAGCAGCAGCTCGCCCGAGCCGTGGCCGAGCCTGATGCCATTGATTGCGGCATTCTCCCGAGAAACGTCGATCGCGACCGGGTCGACGTCGGTCGCGATGCACTTCGCCTCCGGCCATAGCGCGAGCGCCGCAAAAGCGAGCAATCCGGTGCCTGTTCCCACGTCTGCAATATTTGTAACCGTGCAACCGTTTTTCTGCAGACAATCAAGTGCCGCGAGGCATCCCGCCGTCGTTGCGTGCTGACCGGTTCCGAATGCCAGCCCCGCATCGATCTCGAAATTAATCCGCTCCGGGTCAGGCGCATGGGTCGGAGTGTGAACGGTGAAACGCCCGGCGCGGATCGGCTGGAGCCCAGCCTGGCTCATCGTCGCCCAATCGGCCTCGCCCAGTTGCTCGACCTCAGGCGTCCCGCTCCCGAGGTTGCCGAGAGCGGTGATTTCCTCAGCGGTCGGCGGTCGCTCGAAGTAAGCGTGGATCAGCCATTCGTCGGGCCTGCTCTCGTCCGGCTCGTCGGCGACGAGGACCGGCGGGTTGTCGCCGAACCCGGGAAGTTCATCGATCGCGCCGATCGCTTCGCCCTGCGCGCGGGTGCAGGGGATTGTCACGCGAAAGCTCATATCCGCTCCTCCCTGGCCAAAGGCCGGGGAGGGGGACCGCGCAGCGAAGACTGCGTGGTGGAGGGGTTTGGCGCCGACCCCTCCACCATCGAATCCTCGTTCGATGGTCCCCCTCCCCATCGCTGAGCGATAGGGAGGAGCAATTCTGCGCTCACTTCTCCGCTTCCTTGGCCAGCCGATCGTCGAGCTGCTTCGTCAGCGCGGCGGCGTAATCGCGGCAGCCGTTCGGGCTATCGACCTTCGCCCGACCCAAGCGCTTGACCATGTCGCTGGCCGAAGGATGCGGCGTCAGAAGGATCTCGCAATCGAGCGCCGCGACCTTGGCGATGCTCGCGCGGAACGCCGCGAGATATTCGGGGTGATCGCTGAAGCGGTAATCGTCGCGGCTGACCGGGGTCAGGCTGTCGGCATAGACGATGGTGCGGCAAACGCCGCCGTCGCAGCTGACCCAATGCCAGGTGAGGGCGCCGGGCGTATGGCCCGGAGTTGCAACGGCCGTCAGCATGAGGTTGCCGAGGCGCACCGTCCCTCCGTCCTCGATGATGCGGTCCACGCGCGCGATCGGGAAGGGTTTTTGCATTCCGGCCTGCGGATCGCCCGGACCGGCCACGCCGGTCGCCAGTGCCTTCGCCGCCGCCGCCGAGGCGAAGACCTGGGCGCCCGTCATCCGCTGGAGCTGCGAGATTCCGCCCACGTGGTCGATATGTTCGTGGCTGTGCAAAATGATCTTCACCTCGCTGAGCCTGAATCCCAGCTTGCGGATGTTGGACGCGATCAGCCCGGCGTCCGCTTCCGTGCCGCCGTCGATCAAAATATCGCCGTCGGTGCCGGTGATCAGGATCGATGAAATGCCGCAGGTCCCGACCAGATAGGTATTCGCGTGGATCCTGACCGGCGGCGCCGGCTTGTCCCACTCGTCCCAGTCCTTGCAGGCCAACGCGAACAGGGGGCCGTTGATTTGGATCGGCGCCCTGGGTTGCTCGATTACGCGCGGTGGCTTTTGGAGCGGGACGATGATCTGCTGAAGCGCCGCGAGGAAGGCGAGCCTAGCGAACATAGCTCGCGCCGTTGACGTCGATCACGCTTCCCGTCGCCGACGCAGGCGCCTCGGTCGCCAGCCAGCGGATGGTCTCGGCGACCTCGTCGGTCGAAGCTACTCGGCCGAGTGGAATGTCCGCCACGATCTGCGCCCCGCCGCGGCCGGCGAGATATTCCTCGGTCATTTCCGATACCGTGAAGCCCGGCGCGACCGCGAAGCAGAGGATGCCCTCCGCCGCATAGCCCCGCGCGATCGTCCGCGTCATGCTGACCATCGCGCCCTTGGAGGCGGCATAGTGCCAGTGCTGCGGGGAATCGCCGCGGAAAGCCGCGCGGCTCGTGACGTTGACGATCCGGCCGCCCCCGTCCCCTTCGCGGAAATGGCGGACGGCCAGGCGGCTGAGATCGGCGGCGGCCTGGAGATTGATCGTCATGGTTCGCTGCCAGGCTGCGTGCCATTCGTCCTCTTCGGCATAGTCCGCGACGCTCTCGTAAATTCCGGCATTGTTGACGAGAACGTCGATCCGCCCGCCGAGACGCCCGAGCGCCGCCTCCCAGATGCGTTTGGGCGCCGAAGCGTCAGTCAGATCCCCGGCGATGAGCTCATCGCTCCCGCGGGTGGAGTGGCCGACGACATCGTGACCGCGCGATTTCAAGAGGTTGTAAGTTGCGGCTCCGATCCCGCGGCTGGCTCCGGTGACGAGGATGTTCATGGCGAGTGGGCAGTAACCCAACTCGTCACTCCCGCGAAAGCGGGAGTCCAATCTCGGCGTGTGGATTCCCGCTTTCGCGGGAATGACGAAAACCGCCGTTAAGCTGCCATTCCGTTGACGAACGCCTTGGCGGTCGACTTGAAATTGGCGATCTGCTCGCTGAACCGGCCGAAGCCCTGCTCGACCTCATCGATGTCCTGGGCGACATTTTCGGTGTCGGTACGGATGGCCGCGATGGTCGAGCTCATGGAGTCCGCGGCGAGCGCGGTCTCGTCCACCGCCGCGGTGATCATCGTCACCGTCTGGGCCTGCAGCTCCATTGCCTGGCGAATCCGGTCGGCCGAGCTTTGGACCTCTTCGACCGTGCCCTGGATCGAGCCATTGGCTTCCACCGTCTGCTTGGTGGCCTGCTGGATCGCCGTGATCTTGTTGGTGATGTCGTCCGTCGCGCGCGCCGTCTGCGAGGCGAGGCTCTTCACTTCCTGCGCGACGACCGCGAAGCCGCGTCCGGCGTCACCCGCGCGCGCGGCCTCGATGGTGGCATTGAGCGCGAGCAGGTTCGTCTGGCCCGCGATGTCGCGGATCAGCGACAGGATCGATTCGATCGCTTCGACGTGAGCCGAAAGCGCCTGGCTGACCTTCACCGCCTGGCTCGCCTGGTCGCCCGCGCGAGTCGCGACCCCGGCGGCGACTTCAACCTCGGAACGGGCATCCTCGATCGCTCGGATCAGGCCGGCTGCCGTCTGGGCGGCTTCGCGCATTGCGACGGCGGACTGCTCGGCCGCGGCAGCGACCTCGCTCGTCTTTCCGAGCATGCCTCGCGCCGAAGCGGCGGTCGAACGCGTACGGTCGGTCAGAGATTTCGACTGGTCCGTGCTGGCTCGGACGAGCTCGCCGACGCGGCGTTCGAACTGCTCGCTTTCGCGGCCGCGCGAATCCGCGGCCTCGATCGCCTCGAGAAGGGCGAGCTGGGCGAGGATGATGTCGGTTTCGAAGCTGGTCAGGCGCTGCAGCGCACTGACGCTCCGTTGAAGCGTTTCCGGATTGTCCGAAAATCGCTCGAACAGCTTTGCGATGATGCGCGTGATGAGCTGGTCGCGCGATGCGATATAATCCGGAACCGAAGTCTTCTCGCGATAGATGCGCCGGCCGTATTCGGCGACGTTCTGAATCCAGTTGGAGTCGACCTTCCCGCTGTAATGGGCATGGATACGCTCGGCTGCTTCGCCGCCGAACTGCGCGCGAACTTCGGCGTCGATGATGTCGCCGGCGTCCTGCCACAGGCCTTGGATATCGCGCTCAAGCGACCCGTTCGGATTGTACGCCTGAAGCCGCGCATTCACCTGCCCGTCGGTCAGCTGCTGAAGCCCGCCAGTGTCGGCACCCATCGATCCAGTCTCCGTAAACCGCTTGCCATGCTCCGCCTGGAGCCTTGAGGAATGCTCTTGACGGACAATGGTTAAGACCGGGTTAGGGCGGAGGTGCTCCCGCCGCTTCCATTCGGCTAGGACAGGCTCTAAGCGGGCGGCATTATGGCCTCACCAAATCCTCGCCCGTTGTCGCCTCACCTGACCGTATGGACGTGGGGCCCCGGCATGGCCGCGTCGATCATCCACCGAGTCTCCGGAGCGGGCCTCTCGATCGTCGGTCTCGCAATTCTCACGTGGTGGCTGACGGCGCTCGCGGGCGGTGCCGATTCCTACGCAGCTTTCAGCAAGCTCGCGGGCAGCCTCATTGGCAAAATTGTCCTGATTGGACTGACCTGGGCTTTCTTCCAGCACCTGTTGTCGGGGGTTCGGCACCTCGTCATGGATACCGGCGCGACCTTCGAGCTTGGTATCAACAAGACCTTCGCGATTCTGACCTTCGTCGGCGCGGTCGTTCTGACCGCCGGACTGTGGTGGTATCTTCTGGGAGTGGCGAAATGAGCGTCGGCGAAAGCTCGACTCCGCTGGGCAAGGCCCGCGGCCTCGGCTCGGCGCGCGAGGGCGGCGAGCATTGGCTGACGGAGCGGGTCACCAGCATCGCCCTCTTGCTTCTCGGCACCTGGTTCGTGGCATCGCTGCTCATCCTCCCGTCGCTCGACGCGCGAACCATAGTCGAATGGCTTCACGCTCCGAGCGGTGCGGTGCCGATGGCGCTGTTGATCGTGATCGGGTTCAAGCATGCGCTCGACGGGATGAAGGTCGTGGTCGACGATTATGTGCATGACGAAGGCAATCGCTTCGCGTGCAACCTCGTCCTTCTGTTCCTCGCCGTCGGCGGCGGAGCGCTCGCGCTGTTCGCCGTGGCCCGGATCGCCTTCGGAGCGAATGCGTGAGCGCATACCAGATCGTCGATCATACTTATGACGTGGTTGTCGTCGGCGCAGGGGGCGCCGGTTTGCGTGCCACGATGGGCGCCGCCGAACAGGGGCTGAAAACCGCCTGCGTCACCAAAGTCTTCCCGACGCGAAGTCACACGGTCGCCGCCCAAGGCGGAATCGCGGCCAGTCTCGGCAACATGGGGCCCGACCATTGGACGTGGCACATGTACGATACCGTCAAAGGCTCCGACTGGCTCGGGGACCAGGACGCGATCGAATATCTCTGCCGCGAAGCGCCCGCCGCAGTCATCGAGCTGGAGCACATGGGCTTGCCGTTCAGCCGCACGGCGGAAGGCAAGATCTACCAGCGCGCGTTCGGCGGGATGACCCAGGATATGGGCCAGGGCCCGCCCGCGCAGCGGACCTGCGCAGCGGCGGACCGGACCGGTCATGCGATGCTCCACACGCTCTACTCGCAGAGCCTCAAATACGACGCGGACTTCTTCGTCGAATATTTCGCGATCGACCTCATCATGCAGGACGGCGCGTGCCGCGGGATCGTCGCGCTCAATCTCGATGATGGCTCGATCCATCGCTTCCGGGCGCAAGCGGTCGTGCTTGCGACCGGGGGCTACGGCCGCATCTATTTCTCCTGCACCGGAGCCCACACCTGCACCGGGGACGGCAACGGGATGGTTCTTCGCGCCGGCCTGCCGCTTCAGGACATGGAGTTCGTCCAATTCCACCCGACGGGCGTTTACGGCGTCGGAGTGCTCATTACCGAGGGCGCCCGCGGCGAGGGCGGCTATCTCACCAATGCCGACGGCGAGCGCTTCATGGAGCGCTACGCTCCCCACGCGAAGGACCTCGCCAGCCGCGACGTCGTCTCACGATCGATGGCGATGGAGATCCGCGAGGGCCGGGGCGTCGGTGAGCATAAGGATCATATCTTCCTTCACCTCGACCATCTCGACCCGAAGATTCTGCACGAGCGGCTTCCGGGCATCACCGAGACGGCGAAGACCTTCGCTGGGGTCGACCTCACCCGCCAGCCCGTGCCCGTCATTCCGACGGTCCACTACAATATGGGCGGCATCCCGACGAACTATCACGGCGAGGTCGTCACCCTAAAGGATGGGGATCCCGACGCGGTCGTGCCTGGCCTGTTCGCGGTCGGCGAAGCGGCCTGCGTTTCCGTTCACGGCGCCAATCGCCTTGGCTCAAACAGCCTGATCGACCTGGTCGTGTTCGGCCGAGCGGCCGGAAAACGCCTCGGCGAAGTGGTCAAGCGTGACGCGCTCCAGGACCCATTGGCGAAGGACGCCGCCGATCTTGGGCTCGCCCGGCTGGACAAGTTCCGCCATGCCGAGGGCGCAAGCCCGACCGCTGAGATCAGGCTCGACATGCAGCGGACGATGCAGTCCGACTGCGCGGTGTTCCGAACCGACCGGACGCTGGCCGACGGCGTTTCGAAGATCGACAAGGTTTTTGCTCGCATGGGGGACGTGCACGTCACCGACCGGAGCCTGATTTGGAACAGCGACCTGGTCGAGACGCTGGAGCTCGACAACCTGCTCGCCCAGGCGGTCGTCACCATGCATTGCGCAGCCAACCGGAAGGAAAGCCGGGGGGCGCACATGCAGGAAGACTATCCCGAGCGCGATGACAAGAATTGGATGAAACATACGATCGCCTGGATGGACGGTTGGGGAGGCAACGGGGGGTCAGTGAAGATCGACTACCGCCCCGTGCACGGCTTCACGCTCACCGACGACATCCAGTACATCAAGCCCAAGCCGCGGGTGTACTGATCTGCACTTCGACGCCTACCTGCTGATCAAGACGCTTCACATTCTCAGCGCGACCGTGCTGTTCGGCACGGGCCTCGGCATCGCCTTCTTCTTCTGGTCGGCTCGGAGCGGCGACGACGCCGCAAGACTTTCCGCCGCCCGGACGACCGTTCGAGCGGACTTTCTGTTCACTCTCCCCGCTGTCATCCTCCAGCCAATTACGGGAGCCTGGTTGGTCGCGAAGGCAGGCTTCGATCCGCGAGAGCTTTGGCTCGTGGCCAGCTACGCACTCTACATCCTTGCCGGATTTTGCTGGATTCCGGTGGTCCGGCTCCAGATCCGGATGAAAAAAATGCTGGAATCGAAAATTTCCAGCGGCGAGTTTGATTCCGCCCGCTTCGAGCGCCTGCGCCGAACCTGGTTCCTGCTCGGTTGGCCTGCCTTCCTTGGGCTGGTGATCGTCTTTTGGCTGATGGTGACGAAGCCCAATTGGTGATGATCGTCCTCATCATCGGCGGGTACGGCAATTTCGGCAGCTACATTGCGCGCGCCCTCGCGACGGATCCGAACATCAGCCTGCTCATCGGAGGTCGCTCGAAAGCAACAGCCCAGGCTTTCGCCGCCGATCTCAAATCCGCGAATCCGGTCCAAGGCTGTGCCGTCGATATCGATCACGACTTTGCCGCTCGCCTGCGGGAGATTGGGCCCGATGTCGTCATTCACACGACCGGCCCCTTCCAGTCCCAGGACCACCGGGTTGCGCGGGCCGCGATCGCCTGCGGCGCCCATTATCTCGATATTGCCGATGCGCGACATTTCGTTGCGACGATCGGCGATCTCGACGCCGACGCAAGGCAAGCGGGCGTGGCAGTTATCGCGGGTGCAAGCTCCGTGCCCTGTCTCACCGCCGCTTTCATCGATCGCTATCGACCGCATTTCGCGCGGCTCGAGAGCGTCAGTTACGGGATCGCCGCGGCGCAAGCGACCAATCGCGGTCAGGGTACCGCTTCAGCCATCCTCAGCTACGTCGGCCGGCCCTTCACGATTCTTCGTCGAAGAAGGCGCAAGCGCGTCTTCGGCTGGCAGGGGCTGCGGGCCGTTCGTTATCCAGAGCTCGGAATGCGGCTGTTCGGCCATTGCGACATACCGGACCTCGAGCTGTTCCCGGCGCGCTATCCTGGGTTGGAAGACCTGGAGTTCGTCGCGGGTCACGAGGTGAAGGCGCTGCATCTCGGAACATGGCTATTGAGCTGGATTGCCCGGCTTGGATTCGTGAAATCTTGGGCGCCCTACGCCGGGCAGCTTCTTCGCCTGTCGTTCCTGTTTGACCGCTGGGGATCGGACAAAAGCGGCTTCCACATGTTCCTCGATGGGTCAGATGAAAGAGGCTGCCCGATGCGGGTGACGATCTTCATGATCGCGCGCAAGGTCCACGGCCCGAACATCCCCTGCATTCCCGCAATCCTTCTCGCGCGCCGGATCGCGGCGGGGAACGCTCCCGCGCCGGGAGCGCGGCCATGCCTCGATTTGATCGACCTTGACGAGCTGACGGGTTCCATGGCCCATCTGGACATCACGACGGCAGCGGAGGGGCCGGGAATCGACGACCGTTGGGAAGGTACGCGCCAATGACGATCCGTCGCGAGCGCCCACTGTTCGTATTCGACGGCCATTGCGTGCTCTGCTCGAGCGGAGCGGCTTTCGTCATGAGGCACGACCTCGAAGGCGCGGTCCAGTTCGCGTCCGCCCAATCCGAATTGGGAAACGCCCTGTACCGGACGCTCGGCATGCCGATCGACGACAGCTATCTTTTGATCGATTCCGACGGCTGTCACACCAAGTCCGACGGCTACTTCCAGCTTGCGCGGATCCTGGGCGGATGGTGGCGGCTGGCCCTTGTCGGCAAGATCATTCCGCGGCCCATCCGCGATTGGCTATATGATCGTGTCGCCGAACATCGCTACCGCTGGTTCGGCAAGACGCAGCAATGTTCCCTTCTGACGTCGGAGCAACGCGACCGGCTTGTTGTGGATGACGCAGATCTTCGCGCGCAGCTGGGCGAGGGGTGACCTCTAAAAATCCACTTTGTCGTAATGGCTCGGCGGGACGATCACCTCCATCCGCTCACCAAGCAAAGGCCGGAAGCAAGGCCGCGATTTCATGACGGCGTACCAGTCCTTGGTTTGCTTGTGCCCGCGCCAGTCGAGCGCGCCGAGATAATCGATGACGCTGAAATGCGCCGCCGCCGTGAAGTCTGCGAGGCTTAGCCCCGGTCCGGCAAGCCAGCGGCGATGGTCGAGCAGATAATCCACATAATCGAGGTGCTCCGACGCGACCCGCATCGCCTCCCGCAAAACCCGCGTGTCGGGGCTCTCGCGGGTCACCAGGCGCTTGCGCATCCGCTCGTTGAGCAGGGGCTCGCCGGCCTCCCGATAGAGCTTGATGTCGAACCATTCGACCATCCGCCGGATTTCGGCGCGGAGCTGGGCATTGCCGTGGATCATCGGCATTCGGTCGACGGTCTCATCGAAATATTCGACGATCGGCTGCGATCCGATGAGAGTCACGCCCTGGTCCGGTTCGACCATCACCGGTGTCTCTCCGGCCGGGTTCAGGTCGATGAACTCGTCCCGCTTCTCCCAGGGATTCTCGCGTAACAGCTCATGGCCGACGCCCTTCTCGGCTAGGACGAGGCGGACCTTGCGCGAAAAGGGACACAGCGGGAACTGGAAGAGCTGCCACATGGAAGGGCAGCTTTAGCGCCGCGCCGCACCTAGTCCACCGTCATTGCGAGGCGCGGAGCGTCGCGACAATCCAGCCTGTCGCAGTGGATTGCTTGCTATGCTCGCAATGACGGCAAGGTCACCGCTTCGGGTAATTTGGATCCGGCATGTTGGCGGCGGCGCGCTCGAGCGATTCCTGCACCTGCTTGAGGCCGTTCATCATTGACGGCAAGGAGTCGGACAAGGCTCTCATGCTTTGCTGCACCATCGGCTTGGCGTGCGCCATCTGGGCCCGGAGGTCGCGGTCGATACCCGGTTCAATGTCGCGAACCGTGCGCCGGCGCTCCGCGGGCGTCGCCTGACGACCTTCAACGGCAGCCTCGATCCCACCTACAGGCATGTCGAGGAACGCCTTGCTGAGCGCCTGCATGACGTTCGTCATTCGATCGACCATTGCCGGGTCGTTGAGAACGCGCTGCATTTCCTGCGTCTGCGCGGCGGGCGGAGGGGCCGGCTGCGCGAGCGCTGGAGCCGCGGAAAGCAGGACCGGAACAAGGATGAGCTGGATACGCATGGGCCACCTAAGACACTGAAAACATTCGAGCGAAGTCTAGCACGAGCCGAGGCCCAGATAAATCACCGCATCGTCAGCCACGCCAGGGCCAGCGCGCCGGCTGCGATCCGATACCAGGCGAATGGCGCAAAGCCGTGCTTGGAAATATAGGCCACGAACGCCTTCACGACGACGATCGCGACCACGAAGCTGACGGCGAAGCCGACCGCAACTGTGCCGAAACCGACCCCGCTCGCCCCAGCGAGCAGCTCGTCGTGGTGCCGCGCGAGCTCGAGGGTCGTCGATCCCAGCATTGTGGGGATCGCGAGGAAGAAGCTGAACTCGGCCGCGGTGCGCCGTTCGACCCCGAGGGACAGGCCGCCCATGATCGTCGCACCGGACCGGCTGACTCCCGGAATCATCGACAGGCACTGGACGAGGCCCACGCCGATGGCGGTCTTCACCGGCATTTCCGCGACTCCGACGGTCGGTGTGTTCTTCACCATCCGCTCGATGATGAGGATCGCGATGCCGCCGATGATGAAGGCCCAGGCGACGACCACAGCATTGCCGAGCAGTGCCTCAATGTTCTTGATCAGCAGGAAGCCGAGGATCGCCGACGGCAGGAATCCGATCAGGATATTTCGGATGAAGCGCCACGACATCGGATTGGAACGGACGATCCCTTCCAGCACAGCCCAGAAGGTGCGCCAGTAAAGGACGACGATCGCCATGATCGCCCCCAGCTGGATGATGACGTTGAACGCCGCCCACTTCTCGGCGTCGAAGCCGAGGAGCTCGGTCGCGAGGATCAAATGTCCTGTGGAGGACACCGGCAGGAACTCCGTGACCCCCTCGACGATGCCAAGGATGATCGCGATCAGAAGCGTGGACATGCGTTACGAAACCGCCGTGAGGTTGATCCGCCGTCCGGCGAAGCGGCCGCCGCGATTGAACCGGCCGAGCCATTCATAGCCGACCGAGGCGAGCGGGGTCGGCTTGATCCCGAACGCCTCGAGACCTGGCAGGCCGCCGGACGGTACGTTGTCCCGCTGGAGCATCATCCACTGGTCGCGGGTCAGCGGAGCGCCCGGAATCCAGCCGAGGTAGGACAAAGCGGTTCCGGCGAAGTCGGGCAGAGGCAGCAGTTCGGGCTTCTGGCCGGTGAGCTCGAGGATGGCGCGGTGAAGCTCGAGCATGTTCATGACCTGGGGCCCGCCGATCTCATACGTCTTCCCGCCATGCCTGCCCGGTTCGAGCGCCGCGATCGCGATCGCTTTGGCAAGATCACGCACGTAGACGGGTTGGAAGTTTCGCTTGCAGGCGATCACCGGCAGGAACGGCAGCCGCGCCATTGCGGCGAACCGGTTGGTGAGGTCGTCCTCGGGTCCGAACACGAGCGACGGGCGGATGATCGTCGCCGCCTTGAAAGCCTTGCGCACGGCCGCTTCGCCTTCGCCCTTCGTCCGCCCGTAATTGGAGTCGGATTGAGGATCTGCGGCAATGGCGGAAATATGGACCAGCGCTTCCGCTCCCGCTTTCTTGGCCGCTTCGGCGACATTGCGGGCGCCGTCGACGTGAGCCGCTTGCATCTTGCGTCCGAATACGCCGACCAGGTTGATCACTGCGGCCGACCCGTCGACCGCTCGCTCGACCGACGCCTTGTCCGTGATGTCGGCCTTGATGAAACCGAACTGCCCGACTTGGCCGAGGGGTTGGATGAAATAGCTGTTGCGCGGGTCGCGGCTGGCAACCCGGACCCGCACGCCCGCCTTCATCAAATTTTCGACGACATAGCGGCCGATGAATCCGTCTCCGCCGAAGACAGTGACGAGCTCGTTCGGGCGAAAGATCATCCGCTGGCCTTTGCCCTGCGGGCTTGGCGTTGACAAGGCGCGGCGGCCCCCTTTAAGCGCGCCCGCCTACCACTAAATCTTGTTCCCGTGCCCAGGTGGCGGAATTGGTAGACGCACCAGCTTCAGGTGCTGGCGCTCGCAAGGGCGTGGAGGTTCGAGTCCTCTCCTGGGCACCATTGCCG
>JBKPOO010000113.1:0-18900 GCA_046733175.1 Pseudomonadota bacterium | reverse complement strand
CCTCCGGACCCACACGTCGCCCGTCCAGATCCGGGCCGGGGAGAAGCATGGCGCGCCGATCTACGTGATTGCTCCGGGCCGGGTGTACCGGTCCGACAGCGACGCGACCCACACGCCGATGTTCCACCAGGTCGAAGGGTTCGTGATCGATAAAGCGATCACCCTTGGCCATTTGAAGTGGACGCTGGAAACCTTCCTCAAAGCCTTCTTCGAGCGCGACGATGTCGTGCTTCGCATGCGCCCATCCTATTTCCCGTTCACCGAGCCGTCGGCCGAAGTCGACGTCGGCTACACGCTGGAAAAGGGCCGCCGCGTCGTGGGCGGCTCTGAAGGCTGGATGGAAGTCCTTGGCTCGGGGATGGTTCACCCGCGCGTCATCGCCAATTGCGGACTCGACCCCGACGAATGGCAGGGTTTCGCCTTCGGCTGCGGGATCGATCGCCTGGCCATGCTCAAATATGGGATGGATGACCTTCGGGCTTTCTTCGACGGCGATATCCGCTGGCTGAAACATTACGGGTTCCGGGCGCTCGACGTGCCGACGCTTTCCGGCGGAGTCGGCGCGTGAAGTTCAGTCTCGACTGGCTCAGGGAGCATTTGGAAACGGACGCTTCTGCCGAAGCGATCGCCGAAAAGCTGACCGCCATCGGGCTGGAGGTCGAGGAGCTTTCCAATCCAGCCGAAGCATTGGCG
Organism: Pseudomonadota bacterium; assembly: GCA_046733175.1. Classification (GTDB taxonomy): domain Bacteria; phylum Pseudomonadota; class Alphaproteobacteria; order Sphingomonadales; family Sphingomonadaceae; genus Sphingomicrobium. Next base: position 18,207 of record JBKPOO010000113.1, on the reverse strand, counting down.
CCGTTCCGTGTCGCCAAGGTCTTGACTGCCGAGAAGCATCCGCAAGCCGATAAGCTGCAGGTGCTCACCGTCGACGCTGGCACGGGCGAGAAGATCCAGGTCGTATGCGGAGCGCCCAACGCCCGCGCGGGAATGCTCGGAGTGTTCGGCGGGCCTGGGACCTACATTCCTGGGACCGATCTCATGCTCAAGGTCGCTGCGATCCGAGGGGTCGAATCCCACGGCATGATGTGCTCCTCGCGCGAGCTCGAGTTGGGCGACGACCATAGCGGGATCATCGAGCTGCCGGACGACGCGCCGGTCGGGACTGCCTTCGCTGAATATGCCGGGCTCGACGATCCGGTGTTCGACGTCGCTGTCACTCCCAACCGCCAGGACTGCATGGGCGTCCGAGGCATCGCGCGCGATCTCGCAGCGGCGGGCATGGGCAAGCTGAAGCCGCTCGCTGTCCCGCAAATCGAAGGCGGCTTCCCCTGCCCCGTTCCGGTGCGGATCGAAGATCCGGAGGGTTGCCCTGCTTTCTTCGGCTGCGCCGTTCGCGGCCTCACGAATGGCCCCTCGCCCGACTGGATGCAGCGGCGGCTCAAGTCCGCCGGCCAGCGGCCCATTTCGGCTTTGGTAGACATCACCAATTATGTGATGCTCGAACATGGTCGGCCGGCGCATGCCTATGACATCGCGAAGCTGTCCGGGGGTCTTTCCGCCCGCCCCGCGAAGTCGGGCGAAAAAGTGCTTGCACTCAACGAGAAGGAATATGTGCTCGAGCCATTCATGACGGTGATCGCAGACGACCGACAGGTTCACGACATCGGCGGGATCATGGGGGGCGAGGATTCGGGCGTCAGCGAAACAACCGCCGACGTGATGCTCGAGGTCGCTTATTTCACTCCGGAACGCATCGCCCGCACGGGGCAGGCCCTGGGCCTCACTAGCGACGCCCGCAGCCGCTTCGAGCGGGGAGTCGACCCGGCATTTCTCGATGAGGGCCTGGCCATCCTGACCGGGCTGGTCCTCGACATTTGCGGCGGCGAAGCATCCGAAGCGGTCAGGGCCGGCCAACCGCCGATCGAAGAGCGCGCGATCACCTTCGATTACGGCCGCACTAAGGCGCTCGGCGGAATCGATGTTCCCGAAACCCGTCAGCGCGAGATCCTCCAGAGCCTCGGCTTCGGAGTGGACGGCAACATTGTGACGATCCCGACATGGCGTCGTGACGTCGAAGGGCCGGCCGACCTGGTCGAGGAGATCGCTCGGATCACCGGTTATGACAATGTGCCCTCGACCCCGCTCGACCGAGCACCCGGGGTAGCCCACCCGACGGCGACCCGCTCCCAGCTGATGGAGCGGCGAATTCGCCGCGCGGCGGCGGCACGCGGCCTCGACGAAGCGGTGACGTGGAGCTTCATTTCCGAAGCCGAGGCGGCCGCGTTCGGCGGATCCGATTGGCGCCTCGCCAATCCGATCAGCGAGGAGATGAAGGTCATGCGGCCTTCACTCCTGCCCGGGCTGATCGCGGCCGCGCGCCGCAACCTCGACCGTGGCGCGACGAGCGTGCGGTTGTTCGAAATCGGGCGCCGCTATCTCGGCGATTCTGAACATCCGACCTTGACACTCCTGCTCGCCGGGGAGGGTCGAGGCCGGGAGTGGCAGTCAGGGAAAGCGCGAAGGTTCGACCCATTCGACGCGAAGGCGGAAGTCGGCGCCCTGCTTGAAGTCGCTGGAGCGCCGGTCGACAATCTGCAGGTCTTCCCCAACGCCGGCCCGACTTGGCATCCCGGCCGGTCGGCAACCCTGAGGCTCGGGCCGAAAACCGTGGTTGCCGCCTTTGGAGAATTGCACCCGGGACTTCAGAAAAGCGTCGATTCCCCCGCGGGAGCGGTCGCCGGCGAAATCTATCTCGACGCCATACCCGCGTCGCGATCGACGGGCCGCGCGCGCCCCGCATATTCACCACCAGCACTGCAAGGCGTCAGCCGCGATTTCGCATTCATCCTCCCTGCCGATTTGCCCGCGGAGACTCTGCTCCGCGGGATACGCGGCGCCGACAAGACCGCGATCACCGCAGTCCGCTTGTTCGACCGTTTCGAGACGCCCGACGGACTGTCGCTTGCGTTCGAGGTCACCCTCCAGCCGGCAGACAAGAGTTTCACCGATGAGCAGATCGGCGAGATTTCGGGCCGCATCATTGCCGCCGCGGAAAAGCTGGGCGCGAGGCTGAGGAGCTAGGTCAGCGCATTGATCGCCGCGTGAACCCGGGCCTCGACTTCAGTGCGCTTGAGCCCCGGCGGTATCGCCTCGCCGACCTTGAAAGTCACCGTGCCGCTGTTGTGAACGACGCCGCGTCCCCAGAGCCGTCCGCTGTCGACAGCGACGGGGATAACGGGCAAGCCGAGCGCCCGGTAGAGCGCCGCGAAGCCCGATTTCAGGTCCGGGGTCTCGCCAACCCGGACCCGGGTGCCTTCGGGATAGATCGCGACGGGTCGGCCGGCTTCGATGGCTTCCCGGCCGGCCGCGACCATCTTGCGCAAGGCCTTTGCACCTGCGGCGCGCTCGACCGGAATGACCCCATATTGTTTCGTCAAGAATCCGAAGAGCGGAATGTCGGCCAGCTCCTGCTTGATCACGATGACGGGAAGGTGCGTCAACCGCACCATCTCGAGCGTCTCGTACATCGACTCATGCTTGACAGCGAAAAGATGCGGCCCGTCAGGAAACCTTCCGTCCACGACGGTTCGGATGCCGAGCAGGTTCGTCGTGAGCCAGTGGTGGAAGCGGACCCAGCTCAATACGACATTCAGGGTCGGTCGCCGGCCGAACCGGCTCGCAGCAACCCCCGCGAGCACGTATAAAACGGTTCCTGGATAGAAGATCGCGGCGAACAGCAGCGAGCGGGCGAGTGCCATCAAATGTCGGCCCACACCGCGAGCCGCCGAAGCACATACTTATTATATTCGCCGAAGAGCGTGAGGAAGCTCGGTTCGGACCGCACTGCGTCGGTCATGATGCGGTATCTGTTTCCCAACACCTTACGGAATTCGTAGCGGGCGCGACGCATGTGCCAGTCGCTCGTGATCAGCCGCACCGATTTGAAGTGATATTTCGCCAGCCAGCGGCCGGCCTCTTCCGCATTCGACCTGGTGTCGACCGATTCGCTTCCCAAGTCGACGCAGCAGCTGAGCAGCCGGCGGCTTCCGCCAATTCGCCGAGCGAGGTCGGCCTTTGTCACCGCCGGGTCCGCGCCCGCGACGAGCAAGCGCTGAGCTTTGTGCGCCTCAAGCACGCCGATCGCATGTTCGATCCGGCCGCTTCCCCCAGTGAGCACGATTGCGGCCTCAGTCGGCGCGGCGTCGGCGCCCGCCGGCTTGCCGAGCGTCAAGGCGAAGAACAGGAAGCCGAGTGCGTAAACCAGGGCGACCAGCGACGCGGCGCGAGCGATCATAGGTCCGTCCGAAGGCTTGCCAGGACCGCCGTTCGGGCGACCCAGGTCGCGAGGACGGTCAACGCCAGCGGAATCGCCGCCAGAATGAGGAAGTCGACGGTTCCGAGGGCCGCCCCGCCCATGAGTTCGCCTGCGAAGGACGAGCTCGCGGCGAACAGTAGAAGGACGACCGCCGCCGCGACCGCGCCGATCAGGCTTCCGGCGAGCGCATCGATGGCGATCTTGCGCTCGAACAGATGGGTGACCTGGATATCGGTCGCGCCGATCCCGTGCATGACGTCGATTGTGAATCGGTGCGTGTCGAGCGCGCCGCGCGCGGCAAGAACCACGGCGGCTGCGCACGCACTCCCGAGCAGGACTACCAAGGCGAGCGCGATCCACTGAAGCGACTGCAGCGAGCGAAGCAGCGGTCCGAGAATTTCTCGGTGAGCGACGACCTTCGCGCCCCGCGCGGCGGCTTCGACACGGCGTTCGAGCGCAGTCAGATCCGCGGTTCGCTCAGCGTTGAACGTGATCAAGGCGGGGACCGGCAGGTCCGCCGACGCTCCCGCTGGTCCGAGCCATCGCTCCAGCGTTTTCCTCATCTGGTCTTCCGGGACGGCCTCCGCGTTGGTGACGCCCGCCGTGGACCGGACAGCCTGGAGGGCCGCTCCGAGGTTGCCTTCGCCATCCGGGATTTGGACCGAGAAGCGCGCTTCCGCGCCGGCGGCGACTCGAGCAGCAGTCGCGGCTAACGCCAGGCCCGCAGCAGCCACGATCATGATCGCGAACGTCATGATTGCGATCACCCACGGAGTCGGGCCCTTCAGCGGACGGCTTCCGAGAAGCCGCCGTTCGGACGGTGCCGTGAACAGCCAGGCGAACATCAGGACGGGTCTCGCGGCTGACGGGCCGGCGGGTTCTTGAGCGCTCCGGTCGGATCATGAACGGTACCCGCCTCGAGCCGAATCATCTGCGCGCCGGGCGTTGCGCTGATCAATCCGACGTCGTGGGTCGCGACGACGACCGTGGTACCCAGGCGATTGAGCGACGTGAACAGATGAAGCAGGCGCTTTGCCATGTCGGCGTCGACGTTGCCGGTCGGTTCGTCGGCGACGAGCAGTTCCGGCCGGTTGATCACGGCTCGGGCGATCGCGACCCTCTGCTGCTCGCCTCCGGACAAGGTTGGGGGACGGGCGCTGGCCCGATCCGCGAGACCGACCCAGGCAAGCATTTCGCGCACAGGTCCCTCGACCGATTCCTCGCTTGCTCCGGAAATGCGCAGCGGAAGCGCGACATTGTCGAACGCCGACAGGTGACGGATGAGGCGAAAGTCCTGGAATACGACTCCGATGCGCCGCCGATATTGGGGCATTGCGTCGCGGGGCGCCCCGGTCAGGTCCTCGCCGAAGAGGGAAATGCGTCCCCGAGTTGGCCGCTGCGCGAGGTAGAGCAGCTTCAACAGGGACGTCTTCCCAGCGCCTGACGGGCCTGTGAGGAAGTAAAAGCCGCCTTTTGACAGTCGGAGATCGAGGTCGCGGAGCACCTCCGCGCCGGTCCCGTAGCGCAAGCCAACGCTGTCGAATTCGGCGATCGGTGCCAGAACCGCTTCCTCCCCGCTCGCGCGCCTTGCCAATGTGCGCGCATTCCTGTTTACCCTGTGCACACCGTCCCGGAAGAGGGCAATTGCACGACATGATCCTGACCTGCCCGAATTGCGGTACGCAATATGTGGTGAAGGATGGCGCAATTCCGCCGCAGGGCCGTCAGGTCCGCTGCGCGTCCTGCAAGCACAGCTGGCACCAGGATCCCGAGGAGGGCGGGGAGCTCGAGCTGGGAGCGGAGGCAGAGGCCCCGCCCGAAATCGCGACTTCAGATACCGACATTGACGCGGTGACCGAGGCGGAGACGCCTCCGGCGGACGGTCCCGACGTCGACCCTGAGCAAGTGAAGAGCCAACCCGAAAGCTTCGCCGAAGCGGCCATAATCGAGCCGAGCACGGGCCCGGAGGCCGAGGAGCGCGCCTACCAGGAGGCGACACTGCAGGGCGCACGGGTCGAGGAGCTCGTCTCTCGGACCTCACCGACCGCGGTCCCGGCCGATTATGGAGCTCCGCCGGAACCGGAAATCCAGGAGGACGATGAATTCAGTCCCTTTGCGGCGCGCGACGACGTCGAGCCGCGCGGCCGGAGGCCGATCGTCACTCTGCTCTTAGCCCTGCTGCTTATCGCCGCTCTGGCAGCGGCTTTCTGGTTCTTTGCGCCAGCCGAATGGAAGTCGCGGATCGGGCTTGCTCAAACGACGACTCCGCTCCAGCTATCGAACCCGCCGCAAATGGAGCTCAGGCAGCTTGCGAGCGGCAATCAGCTGCTGACGGTCGCCGGTCGAGTGATCAATCCGACCGCCGAGGCCCATGCCGTTCCGCCCATCTATGCGCAATTGTACGATCACGGGGGCAAGGTCATCTACCGGTGGACCATCGCTCCACCGACGCCCACCCTTGGCCCTGGCGCGAGCGCCTCGTTCAACAGCGCGGAAGTCAATGTCCCGGCGGGCGCCGAGGGCCTGACCATCAGCCTTGGTCCCCCCAAAGCTTAAGTTACTGGAATTCTATTAGTTTAGCGGGCTGTTCGACGCCGTCGGCGGAGCGGATGACAGTGTCGCGACGCAAGAAGTCGCCGTTGGTGCGCTCCCCGAAATGCAGTCGGACACCGGAGATGACCCGGATCGCAACCCGCGCTTGCGCGCTTGCGCCGCCCGGCGCGCTCGGAGGCGTCTGGGGCGCGGCTGAAGCAATAGCGCTGGCGACCAAAAGCAACATGATGGCCGCAGCCTAACGTCCCCGCTCGGAATTGGTAAACAATGTCTTAAGATCCGTCCCTTTATGGAACGGATCGCGAGCGAACCGGAGCGGCATTGCGTCCGTAAAGGCGCTTTGCTAGGGGCCGCGCCTTGCCAGTGCCGGCAGCGCGGGAATCCCGGCGTCCGGCTCATCAACATGACGTGCGGTCGTGGCGGAACTGGTAGACGCGCAGCGTTGAGGTCGCTGTGGCCGAAAGGCCGTGGAAGTTCGAGTCTTCTCGACCGCACCAGCATGCAAGGCAGCGCATTCCGGGGGAATGCACGTTTGCCTGCTCAACTGCGACTGCCGCTCAGGGCGTTGCCGGAGGGGCTTCCGCCGATGCGATCGCCGGTGTCGGAGTCACGTGAACGGCGCCGAGCCGGACGACGGTCTTTTCCGCAGTGACGGTCGCGTGAAGGCCGAGATCGGCGATGATCTTCACCGCCGCAGCCGAGTCCTTCGAGATTCTGATCGCGTAGCTGCCGTAGGTCACGCGTTCGAACAGGAAGAATCCGTCGAAGTCGGTACGCGCCGTGGCGACCACCTTGCCCGCTGTGTCGACCAGCTCGACGTCGAGCCCTTCGAACCCGATTCCGCCGCTCTTCACGATGGCGCCTTCGATGTCGCCGCCGCCGACCAGGCCGATTTCGACTTCGGCCGGAACTCCGGGCCGCGGCACGACCACCTGCAACGCTTTCTTCGGGACAAGCATGGGATCTTCAAGGCTGCTCGCGTCGATTCCAACGGCAATGGGCGCAAAGGCCGTGAGCCCGCCAACGACCACCGAGCCTTTCGCGTCCGTCCCGCGCTCCGCCTGAACAGTGCCGGTGGTGATCAGTGCCCCTTTCTCGAATGGCTCCGAAGGGTCGTGGACGCCGTTGTCGTTAAGATCGCGATAGACCGACGCGTGGATGGCCCCGGCTTCGGCGAGCGGCCTTCGCGACAGGCTCAACCCATGGTTCGGATCGAGTGAAAAATTGAGGTTCAGGCCGACAGCGAGCGAGCCATCGGTCGCGGCCTCGCCCGTGAGCGCGATTCCCATCGAGCTCATTCGCCGGATGTGAGAGATCCGGACGCGCCCGCGATGCCCGAGCCGGTCATAAGCGATGGCGCCCTCCCAATCGGCATTTTCGGTTGCCGACCAATAAGCCGACAGCTCCGCATCCCGGAACCGCGCGCGAGGAGAGACATCGAAGCTGGCTGATCCCCGCAGGCGCACGTCCCCGACATGGCCCGTGCCGATGAACCCGACGTTGAGCTCGCCGCGCGCTTGACTACCGGAATTAAGATATTGTTTTCGATAGCGGATTTCGCCGGCAAGATTGAACCTGTCGATGTTGGCCGACAGGCGGGCCGCAGCATCGAGCTGCTTCGAACCGTTCCGATTGTCCGTGAGGTGAACTTCGGCATGAGCTGGAACGACTGTCCGGCCCACTCGTATCGGCGCATCGAGCATCGCCCGCACGTCGCGCACGCTCTGGGCGACGCCTCCGCGCAAATGAAAATCATTTGCGAGAAGCGCCTCGACGTTGACGTTCACCCTCCCGAACTTGGCAAGCAGCTGCGCCCTGGCGGCCGTTCCGCCGGAAGTTTCCCGAGCCCCCGAGATTTCGACGAGCGCGGAGCCGATGGACCGGCGCACCGATCCCTCGACGAAGGTCACCCGTTCGTCATCGATCAGCATCATTCGGGCGAGCACGCCCACCGACGTTCGATCGTCGATCCCGTGCTCGACCGACAAAGTCGCCTGTGCCTTAGGCAAGCCCGCGAAGTCCGGAGGCTTGTGGATCGTCAGCAGGTCCCGGCTCGGCTGGCTGACCCCGGCCCAATACCAGGTCTTGCCCTTGGGAACGTTATCCTGGCCGACGTTGAACACTTCCTGCCGCTCACGGACCTGCCCCTGGGGACCGTAAAGAACGATCCTGATCTCGTTATCGCCGTACAAAAGCTGAACGTCGTCAAAGATATAGCGATTGCTTGAATTGGCTTTCGCGAAGCCGAGCAATTCCCCGTTTCGATAGATTTCCGCTTCCCAGCCGGCGGGAAGGTCGCCTTCGAAGCGCGTCCGGTCGAAAGCCGTCTGGGTGGACAGCGGACGGTTCGTCACCACCGCGCCGCGTCCGCTGGCCGGTGAACCGGTCAGCCGCGTGTCGAACCCCTCGACGTCGCCGAAGCCGAAATGCGTCGCTTTCAGCGGGCCCAGAAGTCCGCCGTCCGGGTCGGAACGGTAAGCGCTCAGCCGGAGGGCTCGCGGCATCCCCTTCTGATCGGTGGTGAGTTGTGCGTCGTAGGATAACTTCGCGATCTCACCTGCGGCGAACACCGAGCTCTGCCGGTCGACCCGGAGACCGTCGCTCGCCCGGTAGGTCACTCCCGCGCTGACGACGAAGTCCAGGGCCGGAGAGCGCCACATGCGATAGGGTAGCCGGACCTGCGGCAACGCCTTCAGGTCGTAGCTCGCATTGCGGATATGTTCCGACCGCTTCTGTCTCTCGAGCGCCAGCTCGACCGGTAGCTTGGCCTCGGATTCCAAAACCAGGACGGCGCCCGACGTGAGCGGCTTCACGCCGATTCCGAACCAGCGTCCGAGCGCAGAGGTCTGCACACACCAGCCCTCGGGAGTCTCGCGGATGGTTCCGGGGCCGATCTGCTCGCTGTTTGTTCCGTAGGCAGCCGTCATCGCGCCATAGTCGATTGAAATACGGTTCTTTTCCTTGAACGCCCAACCGCTCGCCCTTTTCGCCGCGAGGTCGATCTTCACCGGCACGTCGAGTGTTGTCAGGAAGTCGCCTAAGACGACACACGTCCCTTCGGGAGTGTTGTAAGCGCGCACTCCGTCGCCAAGCCTCAGCTGGCGGATGTTGACGTCAAGAAGGAATTGGGAATCGGGATCGGCCGTCCAGCCGGGTCCAGGAAGCGGCGACGGCGCGGATGCACCGACGCCGCCGGCGCAAAGCGCCAGCAGCATTGCAGCTTTGCGCAGCCAGTTTCGGCCGCCGACCATAAGAAGGGATCCGCTCGAGCCTTGTTCGCCGCTAGCGGAGGACCGCTTGGGTTTCGGCGAGGACTCGGCTGCCGTCGTCGAAGGTCTCGACATATTGAACGGTGACCGGCCCCGCCGCTTCGGCCCGGTGCGAGTCATCGACCGCGACGGTGACGTGGCGAACACCGACTTCCGTATAAACGGCCACACCCTTCTGAAGCGCGATCGGCGCTTTCACACCAGGCTTCAGAACGCGGATCTCACCGTAGGTGGACCGCTTGCCGGATCTGGAGATATCCATTTCTACCAATGACTTACCGTCCTTACGGTCAAGATGGACGTTCTGGATCGCTGCCGTCGCTTGGAGGTTACCGAGCCGTACGATGACCGGTATGGTAACGCCGTACACAGGGGTGAGCTGGAATCTGAGCCCTTTCTCGGCATCAAGCGAGGCAGGCTGTACCACGGGGTTCGCGGGAGGGATCGCGCGGAAGAGCAGATGCACTCGATATTCCCCGTCGGGCAGCCCCTGAGGCGGAATGGCCCGGATCCGGATCGCCTGCGGCTGATGCGGCGCAAGCACGACCTTTCGCGGAGCGTAGACCACCATGTCCGCCGCTTTCTGGTCGTCGGCTGTCGGCGCGGTAACGTCTACCAGGCCGCCGTCCCCGGTCATCCGGCGGAATTCGACCGACACGCGATAGGTGGCTGGCTCATCGCCGATGTTGTTGAGAACGACCTCCGCTCCCTTGCGGCCGTCCAGAACGACGCGGGTCGGAGCGACGAGAAGGTCGCCGATGCCTGCCTCGGCCGGAGCGGATGCAATCAACGAGGGCGCGGCCACGGCAGCGGCGCAAAGAATGGACTGGGTCCAGCGATTCATCTTGGCGATCCCCCACTTTGCTCCAGATCGGAGCGATCGCCCCCTCTTTGATCCGGAATGGTTTATTTTCGGTCAACCATGCCCGTCAATCGGCAGAAAGCCGCCGAAATTCCTGCGTTTCGGACTATTGATAGTCGACGGTGACGTTGAAGCTGCCGGCATAGGTCCCGCTCGCCGTCGCCGAGCTCAGGGTAACCGATCCTCCGATCGAGAAATTCGTTCCCGGCGGTCCGGAATTGGTGAGCACCAGGGAGCCCGGATTGTCGACGACGAGGGTCAAGGTTTGCGTCGGATTGGCTTGGTTGGCCAGAGTGACATTCGGAGCTGAAATCAGCACGGTACGATTGTTCGTCCCGCTGACGTTGTAGGAAGCGACCTGGGTGGCGCCCGTGCAAATCAGGTTCGCATTGGTGCAGGTGAACACGCCCGTTCTCGAAATCCCGACCGTCGCGTTCGACCAGGTCCCCGGGCCCAAGGTTACGGTTCCCAGGTCAAGGTCCTGAAGCCAGGTCAGGATCAGCGGCTTGACGACGCTCGCTTGTACGGTTGCAACGCCGCCGGCGGCATGCGCGGGCGCCGCGGCCATTGCCGACGCGACGATCATTGTCATTGCGGTGAAGCCCGTCAGGGCTCGCTGGCGCACGGCTTGCTCTCCCGAACGGGACGTCTCTCCGTCGAGCGACGTACCTCCAAAATGGTTTATTTTGTCTCAACCATGATGCGTCGGGAGCTCAGAGATATTCGGCGGTGATCGGCAAGTCGCCCCGATAATCGCCTTCGGCGTCGCCGACGATCCGCAGCCTTCCGCCGAAGCGGAACGTCAAATTGCCCGCTGAATCGAGCTTGGGCATCGAAGGCAGATCGCTCACGACATCGTCGAAGGTCACTTCGCCGCCGCTCAGCGAGTGCAGGGCGATGTGGCTCGGCAAGTCGATCCGGATGGATCGCCCCGGCTCGCCGTGAACGGTCACCGTACCCACCATCGCCCGCGGGCTGAGGTCCGCGATCATTCCGGTGCTCGAAGTCGACCCGTCGGGGCGAAGCACCGCGGTCCCCTCCCCGGCACCGAGCAAAATCAACCGGTCGAAATTGAGGCTCGTTTGAACATCCAGCCGAACGTCGCCTTTGCCGCCTTCGGCTTCGCGGACGGTCGTCGGGCTGTCGCACAGCCGACATTGCGCGCCGGTCGGCTGAGAGCCGAGGCCCAACAATGCCGCAGCGATAAGCGGGCTTCGAAGGGCTGTTCGTACCGTCATCGAGACGCCTCTAGCGGCGGAAGGGCTAAAACAGGGTTAATCCACCGCTAACGTTCCGCGACCGATAACCATCGCCACCTCAACTATTGTCGCACGCCCGCCGAGTTTCTATCCATCCTCTCTGAATGGCTCGCTCGCCCTCCGCCGCGTCTTCTGGGCGCTCGACATTCGGGACTATCATCAGATGGCTGGTCTATGTCGGGATCGGCGGTCTCCTCCTGCTCGCGATCCTGGTCGGCATCGCCTACACCCAGCTTCCCGATTATTCCGACCTCGAGAAGCGAACGAATCTCGGCCAGATGATCCGCGTGCGGGCCGCGAACGGGCAAGTGCTCGTCGCGGTCGGTCCGAGCTTTGGGCGCTGGCTGAGCTACGACCAGATCCCGCCCGAAATGCGGGCCGCGATGATCTCGACCGAAGACCGCCGCTTCCGAAGCCATGTCGGAGTCGACCCGATCGGCATCGGTCGGGCGGTGACCTCCGCGCTCACCCGGAACCACCGCATCAGCGCCACGTCGACGATCACGCAGCAGCTCGCCCGCAACATCTTCCTAACGAACAGCCGAAACTTCACGAGGAAGATCAAGGAGGGCGTCCTTGCACTCGCGCTCGAGCGCAAATTCTCCAAGAACCAGATTCTGGAGCTCTACCTCAACCGGGTCTATTTCGGCGGCGGCGCCTACGGCATCGACGCCGCGTCGCGAAAGTTCTTCGGGCATGGAGCCGATCATTTGAGCCTTGGTGAGGCGGCGATCATCGCCGGCCTCGTCAAAGCGCCCTCCAACTACTCGCCGACCGCCGACATCGAAGCGGCGAGGTCCCGGTCCCGCGTTGTCCTCCAGACGATGGTCAGGAACCACTTCATCACTGCCGATGTGGCTGCGCAAGTGAACCCGGCCGACGTCCGAATCCAGCCGACGACGAAACAGAATAGCGTGCGCTATTTCACTGATTGGGCGCTTCCGCAGCTCGATACTTTGATCGACCAGACCCAAGACCCGATCGACGTCTGGACGACGCTCGACCCCGCCATGCAGGTCGCAGCGGACCGCTCGATCCAGGCGAATGCGCCGGCCGGCGCGCAGGGCGCGCTGATCGCGATTGACCGAGACGGCGCCGTCCGGGCGATGGTCGGCGGCAAGGATTATGTGACGTCCATCTACAACCGCGGCACCCAGGCGACCCGCCAACCCGGCTCGGCGTTCAAGCTCTTCGTCTATCTGACCGCGCTTGAATCGGGGATGAAGCCGACGGACACCATCGTCGATGAGCCGGTGACGATCGATGGCTGGAGTCCGCGCAACTCGACTCGCACGAACCTTGGCCCGGTCTCCCTCCGCGAAGCCTTTTCGCGGTCGATCAACACGATCAGCGCAAAGATCGGCGCTCAGCTCGGATTTGGGACGATCGCAGACATGGCGAGGCGGTTCGGGATCAGCACTCCCATTTCGACCTATCCTTCGATGGTGCTCGGGACGAGCGACGTTCGGCTCATTGACATGACGAAGGCCTTCGCCGCGGTGGCGAACAAGGGGGTCGCGGTCACGCCTTATGCGATCCGCAAGGTCGTCACCGCCGACGGTCGCCTGCTCTATCAGCATGAACCCGAAGAAGAGCGCGTCCTGGTAGCGCCGTGGGTTGCGGCCGAGATGACCGATCTGCTGCAATCCGCGGTCCTGACGGGTACCGGGCGCGCGGCGCAGATCGGACGCCCGGTCGCGGGCAAGACCGGAACGACCAGTTCGAACAAGGACGGCTGGTTCGTCGGCTTCTCGAGCGGACTTACGGCCGGGGTGTGGATGGGCCGGGACGATGCCAAGACCGTCGGCGGGCTCCAGGGCGGAACCGCTCCTGCCCGCGCTTTTCACGACTTCATGGCCGTGGCCGTTGCCAATCGCCCGGTCGAGCAGTTCCAAACCCAGGTGCCGATGCCCGATTGGCAGCTGACTCCCGAAGAGGAAATGTACGGCGACACCGCGATCGACGCGAACGCGCTCCAGCCGCTGGTCGACGAAAATGGCAATCCGCTGCCTATACAGGCCCTGCCACAACAGCCCGATTCCCCGCCGCCGCTGGTGCGCCCGGACGGGACTGGGGAGCCGTCGCAACAGGAGCTCGACCAGGCCTTCCCGCCGGCCCCGCCGCAGCCGCCCCAACGCATTCCGCCGCAGCCGCCACGCCGCCCGGATCCCCGCTCAACGCCTCCCGCCGAGCCGACGGAGCCGAGGCCCTACGCGGCGTAACGCCGCTTTGGCTTCGCTCAGTCCCGAGCCGAACAGGCGAGCTTCCAGCGCTTTGAATTCAGCCCCGTGGTTGAGGTGGACCAGATGCGCGACTTCGTGGGAGACGACGTGCCGCCTGGCTTGCGGCGGCGCGAGGATCAATCGCCAACTAAGCCGGATTCGAGCGTCGGATGAGCAGCTGCCCCAGCGAGAGCCCGCATCGCCGATGCTGACCGCTTTCACGGTGACGCCGGCACGCGCCGCGAATTCGGCGGCCTCACGCGACATCGTGTCGAGTGCGAGGCGCTTCAGGAAAGTCTCGATCCGTCGCTCGAAGCCGCCTCTCGGACCGCCGCAGCGGAGCTCGCCCAGCTCGAGTCTCGGCGTTCTCGGCTCTTTCTCCGCCCAGACCAGCTTCGTGTCACGCCCCGCGATTGGAATCACCGCGCCGGGCTCGAACGGCTCGGCGGGACGAGCCCGAGCGATCTGCGCGTCGATCCAATCGCGCTGATCGAGCGCCCAGCTCAGCGCGGAGCGGCGGCTCGTCCGCATCGGGCAGGTCAGTTTCAGGATCCCGCGGACCTCGTCGTAGCGAAGCCGGAGTCGGCGGGCGCCGCGCACCGGCCGGACTTCGATCGGAGCGGGAAGTTCCGCGAGCAGGGCCGCTTCAGAGCGGGCGTTCGACCACATGCCATTCGAGCTCGCCGGCATCGTCCTCGCTGACCGTCCAGCCGCGCGTGGACTGGCCCGCGTCGTGGACCGTCTCACGGCTTCCGGAAATGAGATAGTGCCAATCCGGAAGGGGCTCATCGGCGGCGCGAAGTCGGTAGGCACACGTCTCCGGAAGCCAGTCGAGACCGGCCAGATTCTTGCGGTCCAGCTTCACGCAATCCGACACGCGCTCCATCCGGTGCTTGTAATCGAGGCAGCGGCCGTTGCGCCGATCGAGCAACTTGCAGGCGACATTGGTGGGATAGAGCAGGCCCGTCTCTTCGTCCTCGATCTTGTGGACGCAGCAGCGACCGCACCCGTCGCAGAGTGCCTCCCACTCGCCGCGATCGAGGCTCGACAAGGGTCTTTCCCAAAATGGCGGACGCGCATTCATGACAAGGCCACCCTTGCTCTGCTAACTCTCCCCAATCAAGCGGGGTCCTAAAGGGCATAAGTGCATGAACTATCTAAAGTTTGCGGTGATCGCTGTGTCTCTTTCGATCACCAGCGCGCCTGCATTCCCTCAATCAGCGGGCGGATTCGACGGAATCCAGTTCGTCGACGCCGTCAAGAAAAAGGACGGCGCAAAGGTGATGGAGTTCCTCCAAAAGAATGGCTCCGGAATCGTCGACGCCAAGGACGCAAGCGGCAACACGGCCCTGATCGTCGCGATCACCGACCGGAACGAAGATTATACGGCGTTTCTGCTGAACAAGGGCGCCGATCCGAACCTGCCGGGCAAAGGCGGCGATACCCCGCTGATCGCGGCAGCGAGGGTCGGTTACGAAGAGGCGGCCGAATGGCTCCTGGGCCAGGGAGCGCGGGTCGACGGCGCCAATCGCATGGGTGAAACGCCGCTGATCATCGCCGTTCAGCAGCGGCAGGTCGACCTCGTGAAGCTGTTGCTTTCAGCGGGTGCCAATCCCGACAAGACCGACAATGCGGCGGGCCTTTCAGCGCGCGACTATGCCGCGCGAGATTCGCGATCGCGGGAGATCCAGCAGGCGATCCAGACGAAGAAGCCGAAACCGGCGATCGTCAGTCACTAACTGCCTTCGCCGAGGGTAGGATCGATTTGCGTGGCCAACCGGCGCGCGGCGCGGCGAGCGAAACGCAGCAGCTCGGCTTTTCTCCTGGCGGGCGCGAGTGGTCGATGTGCCGCTTCTCGGGCGATCACCGCGTCATAGCGATCGGCGACGATCAGCCCGGCCGCTCCTGGAAGGAATCGCTCGCCTTCGCATATCGCCGCCAGCGAGGGCGGGACGGCCCAATAAAAACGATCGCAATAATCGAGATAGTCCAGCCACTTGCCATCGCCCACCAAATCCGCCCTGGCGACTTTGATCTCGACGATCGTAAGGCCGCCCTTCGGATCGATCGCCATCATGTCCGCACGGCGGCCGTTCGGCAGCGGCATCTCGCAAATCGCGAACAGGTCCTGCCGGCAGAACAGGCGAGTCACTCCCCGAGCGACTTCGGCGGCGATCGGCGGCGCATCGCTGAAGCACAAAGAATCGGCTCGGGTCGCCATTCGCCGACCGTAGAACAAAAGGTGGCCGAAAAGAAGACGGGCGGACCGAAGCCCGCCCGCTACCCGCCCGCATTCCGATGTTCGATTAGCGGTAAAAGACGTGATTGCCGATCGCGGCCACGCGCTTCAGCCGCCAGCCAGGCGATACGTAGCGCGCGTGGAAGAACAGGGCATTGCCGACGACCGAATCCTTGAGGTCCCGATCAACGATCTTGGCGATCGCGACAGCGGTCTGCCACTGCCGGCTCGAACGCGGAACGGCCGGAAGAGACCGCCCGTGAACGAAGGAAAATTGGCCGCGCTGGAAGAGCACTCCGCAATAAGAGCCGGGGAACCGGCCGCCCGAATTCGCACGATTGGCGATGACCTGTCCGACTGCAAGCTGGCCTGCGAGCGGCTCACTCTTGGCTTCGAAATAGACGCCGGTCGCAAGGCAATCGAGCTCACGGCTGCCGGCCTCGGATCCGCGAAGCTTGCCGACGAGCGTCGTAAGATCGCCGGCCGGGCGAACCACTACCACCTCGGGCTGATCGCTGTCGGGAGTGACGGCTTCGTCTTCTTGAGGCGTGGGGCCCGCAAGCTGCGGTTCGCCATCGGGGTCGAGCAAATCCGGCACCGGAACCTCGGGGAGGCTCGCGGCGGTCACCGCAGCCAGCGACGCATTCGATGGGTCAGCCTGGGCCGGAGCAACAGTTGTTGCGCCCAGAGCAGCACAAAGGAGCAACGCTGAGCGAAGTGATGCCAACATGAAATCCGCAATATCTGCGGTTAACCACAAGAAAAATCAGGCTAAAATTATTTCGCGATTACTTTCGCTTTAGCCCTTCGTGGTTCCCCGTCTCGCGTGGCATTCTGGCGGCTTCTTCCGCGCAGGATGCCCCCCGCTCTTCTTTATCGAGCTGGTTTCGGCGTCGCGGCTTAACCGGTCAACCCGAAGAGGTCGTTTCAGCGATGAACCGTTCAGGCTCCGCGATGTCCAGTTCAACGAGCCATAGATCCGGGTCGAACTGCCTTCGTTTCGCGAGGAATGCCGCAACTTCCGCCGAATCGGCTGAATCGCCCGGGCCAAGCGCGTGCCACTTGTAAACGCCGCTGACCCCGAGAACTCGCTCGAGGCATGCGATGTGGCGCCCTCGGCTGCTGACTAGGAGGAGAAGCGCGCCGCCTTCGGGATCGCCCTTGCGAAGTACGGTCGCAAAGCCGCCTTGCGTTTCCGCGCGCCGAATCAGTGCGGGCACTTCCAGTCGCGGCGGAAGTCGACCGCCACTCATCGGTGCTCAGGCAGCGTCGCGTTCATCGGCCGCCAAAAGCACTGCTGCAAGAGCATCGCGGCTTCGGGCGCCGCGCATCTTCTCGAGCGTCGGCTGATGACGAGTCACGCGGCTGACGGCCGCCAGCGCCTTCAAATGTTCGGCCCCGGCGTCCGGCGGGGAGAGGAGAAGAAAAACGAGGTCGACCGGCTTGCCGTCGATCGCCTTGAAATCGATCGGCTCCGCGAGGCGGCTGAACATTCCGTAGATGCGGTTCAATCCTTCGATCTTGCCATGCGGAATCGCGACCCCCTGGCCGAATCCGGTCGAGCCCAGCTGCTCACGCTCGTTCAGGCTGGCAAGGATCGTCGAGGACTCCGCGCCAAGCCGCGGCCCGGCCAAATTGGCGAGCTGCTGCAGTAGCGAGCGCTTGTTGCCGCCGGACAGCCGGGTGTTGATCGCGTCGAAATCAAGGAAATCGGCAAGCTGCATCGCTTTACTCGTTACGTGGCAGAGGCCGGCCACAGCCGGATTGCGCCTGGATAAAATGGCCTAGTCGTCGTGGGGCTCAACCCAGCCGATATTCCCGTCTTCGCGGCGGTAGATCATGTTGAACTGCCCGGTCGCCGAATTCTTGAACATCAAGGCGGTGGTATTTCGCAGATCCATCAGCATCACCGCGTCGGATACGCTGGATTCGGGAATGTCGACCCGGGTCTCAGCAACGATCGCCGGCGCGTCCCCCGTTTCGTCGTCTCCCCGGGCAGCCCCGGCGAAGATCGTATAGCCCGCATTCTCGGTGTAGGGCTGGGCGCTCTCATCGACCTTATGATCCTTCAGCCGGTTGGTGTAACGCCGAAGCTGCTTTTCGATCCGGTCCGCGGCGCCGTTGAGCGCCATTTCCGCGGTGCGAGCGCTATATGAGGCTTTCAGGACAACGCCCTGCACGACCGGCGCGACGATGTCGCACGTGAAATCGTTGTTCGGTCCCCGTCCGAAGGTGACGTTGGCACCTACCGACCGGGAAAAGTATTTTTCGGTGATATCCGCGACTCGACGCTGGGCATGTTCGCGCAGCGACTCGCCGGTATCGACCTGATGACCCGCGACC
>JBKPOO010000112.1:0-10642 GCA_046733175.1 Pseudomonadota bacterium | reverse complement strand
CGCTGAAGCAGGCCGATTTGCTGGTCGTAATCGAAGTCGCTCAGCAGCACGTGCTTCAGGAACCAGTTGTAATTGTCCTTGCCAACGCCGGACGGGCCGGTGCGCTTCGGCGCCTCCGCTTTGACCCAGGCCGCGAATTCCTCGCTCGCGAGCCGAGCCGCGCGCACCGCCGCTTTCAACCGGGCGGACGCTCCGCTGAGCGACACGGTTCGCCGGCCCTCGAGATCGTTCAGGATCAGGGTCCCGGCGTCGAGATCGGCCAGCGCCTTGGCCTGGCCGCTGAATGCGCGGTCGCCATAAGCCCAGAGATCATGCGCCTCGCTGCCGGCCAGATTGACCTTGGCGTCGGCAAGGAGCTCGGGGACCGCGCCGATGAGCTCGGACAGATGAGCGTCATCCGCTTTGCTTAATGGCCACGTATATTTGAAGAGATCGACGTTGGGCTCGGCTGACGGGCCTTCATGGGCGGGGACGTCGCTCATCTCCGGGAAGATTGTCTGGTAGAAGCCCGGGTCGCGCGCCCAGGGTTTCAACACCCTTAGGAAGAAGTCGAGGCCGTTCATCTCGGCTTCCACCAGGCGGTAATCGCCTTTCTGCGACGCGCTCCATCCTTTTATGTCGATCGCCGCCAGGCGCTGCTTCAACGAGGCGAGTCCAGCGGCTTTGGCGGCCATTGCGCTCGCGCTATAGTCCGGGCGTCCGCGCACGATCGCCGAGTGATTGAATGCGCGCCAGTCGGCGAAGAGGCTCACCAACTGCTGGTGGCCAGATTCGGGTGCCCGCGCGGCCATCAGCGGAGCGGCGGACGCGAGCAGCACTGCAAGCGCCAGTCCGAGCGCAATTCGAAGCATTGATATCCCCCGCGTCGTTCGCCCATCACGCTATCGAGTCCAATTCATCGCGCAAGCAGCATCGAAGCCGTCGCCGCAACCGCGCCGAGGAGCGCCGCCAGGACATAGCCCATCCAATTGCCGCGCTCGATGACCGCGATTTCCGGAAGAGGCGGGGGCGGCGGAGCGCCCCCTGCCGGCGGATAATATTGGTCGACCCGGTTGATGAGCTCTGGGATTTTCTTCACGGCGCGCACGATGTCGATGATCCGGTCGGCATAATAAGCTTCCGGGCCGAGCTCGGACCGCATCCATTCTCGGAGGAACGGCTCGGCCGTCTTCCACATGTTGATGTCGGGATCCAGCGCGGTCGCGACGCCCTCGTTCATGACCATCGTCTTCTGAAGCAGCAGCAAATGCGGCTGGGTCGGCATGTCGAAGTCGCGGGTGATGGAAAACAGGCTTTCGAGCATGCGCCCGACGGAGATGTCTTTCACAGGAAGGCCGCGGATCGGCTCGCCGGCGGCGCGAAGCGCGGTCGCGAATTCCTCGACGCTGTGATGCGGCGGGACGTACTGGGCCTCGAAGTGGATTTCGGCGACTCGGCAATAATCGCCGGTGATGAGGCCGAACAGGATTTCGGCGAGCCACACGCGCGCCCTGCGGTCGATACGCCCCATGATTCCGAAATCGATCGCCGCAATCCTTCCGTCCGGAAGTGCGAAGAGATTTCCGTGATGGAGGTCGGCATGGAAAAAGCCGTCGACAACCGCCTGCCGAAGGAAGGCCCGGACCAGGGTGGCGGCAAGCGCTTCGCAGTCCTGGCCCGCTGCGATCAGCGCCTCGCGGTCGTTGAGCTTGATGCCGTCCAGCCACTCGAGCGTCAGGACACGGCGGGCCGTCCTGCGCCAGTCGATTTCCGGAACGTGATAGCCAGGCTCCGCGACCATATTCTCCCTTAGCTCGGAGGCCGAGGCGCCCTCGCGCTGGAGGTCGAGCTCCCGGGCGGTCCATTGGCGGAACTGGGCGACCACCAGCCGCGGCCGGAGGCGCTGCAACTCGCCGCCCATGCGCTCCGCGTGCGCCCCCGCCCACTCATAGGTCTCGATCGCCTTGGCGAACTCTTCCTCGATCCCCGGGCGCAGGACCTTGACCGCGACCTCGCGGCCATCGGTCGTGACCGCCCGGTGGACCTGGGCGATCGAGGCCGCCCCCACTGGAACTTCATCGAATTCGCTAAAGAGGCTTTGGAGAGGCACCCCAAAGGATGTCTCGATCGTCTGCTTGATGGCCGCGAAAGGTGCCGGCGGCAGGTCGTCCTGCAGCTGCGACAAGTTTTCCGCCGCGCGCTCGCCGACCAGGTCCGGCCGGGTCGACAGCGCCTGCCCAAGCTTGATTGCCGCGGGTCCGATTGCGACCAGCGCCGCTGCATAATCCGGAGTGGGCGGAATTCTCGCACCGAAGCGCGCGATCCGCGCCAGCCGCCGGACCTGCGGCGGAGTCAGCGGATCCTCTTCGATTCCGGTCAGCGCGCCGTGCCGAGCCAGCCTCCGGCCCCATTTCAGCAAACGCCACAGGTGGGTGGCCGACGTGGTCAAATCTTCCAGCCCGAATGAATGGTCACAAGACCTCCGAGCATCGGCTCCGCCGCCGCCCGGACGAAGCCGGCATCCTGGACCATGGCTTTGAAGGCATTCGGACGCGGAAACCGGCGGATGCTCTCGACGAGGTAGCGATAGCTTTCCTCATCGTCGGCCACGGCCTTCCCGATCTTCGGTATTACGTTGGACGCCCAGGCTTCATAGAGGTTCGAAAAGCCGGGCCAGTCGCTTGCCGAAAATTCCATGCAGAAGAACCGCCCGCCGCGCTTCAGGACGCGGTGCGCTTCGCGGAGCGCAGCCGGAATGTTCGTCACGTTCCTTATGCCGAAGACGATGGTGTAGGCATCGAAGCTCGAATCCGCGAAGCTCAGCTTTTCCGCATTCTCGACCTTCCAGCCGAGGGCGGTCACGTCACGTTCCTTCGCCCGGACCTTGCCGACTTCTAGCATGTCCGGATTGATGTCGGCGACGGTTACGTTAGCGCCTCGCCGGGCCATGCGGAAGGCAACGTCGCCGGTGCCCCCAGCCATGTCGAGGATTTGCTCTCCGCCTCGCGGCTTCACGCGATTGACGAACCGGTCCTTCCACAGCCGGTGCATTCCGCCCGACATGAGGTCGTTCATCACATCGTACCGGCGAGCGACCGAGCTGAAGACCGCGCCGACGCGACGCGTCTTCTCTTCAGGCGTGACGAGCTCGTCGCCGAAATTGACCTTGTCGCTCATGCGGCCTGCGCCTCTAGCGGGCTTGGCAGCGCTCCGCCATATCGCGGCCATGCCCGAGCTTCCCGAAGTCGAGACAACGGTTCGCGGCCTGGCCAAGGTCCTGCAAGGTCGGCGGCTGGCGTCCGTGGAGGCGCGCCGCCCCGACCTGCGCCGAGCGCTTCCGGTCGATCTCGGCCAGCGTCTGACCGGCGCCCGAGTGACGGGACTCGGCCGACGCGCGAAGTACGGGCTGATCGACACGGATCGGGGGGACAGCCTGGTCTTCCATCTTGGGATGTCGGGCCATTGGCGCGTCGACCCGAAGGAGGTCGGAAAGCATGACCATTTCATTCTTGAAACCGACGAGGGCAGGCGCGTCGCCCTGAACGATGCCCGCCGTTTCGGCTCGCTCGACCTGGTCCCGACCGATCAGCTCTCCGTTTGGCCGCCATTCAAAGCCCTCGGGCCGGAGCCGATGGATCTTGACCCTGGTGACCTGCGGCGCCGCCTCCGCGGGCGCACTGCGGCAATCAAGCTGCTGCTCCTCGATCAGCGAATCGTTGCGGGCCTCGGCAACATCTATGTCTGCGAAGCGCTCTACCGTGCCGGCATTCATCCGAAGCGAGCCGGCGGGTCGGTCTCGCTTACCCGTCTGAGGAAGCTCGTGCCGGCGATCCGGCAGGTGCTCGCAGAGGCGATCGAGGCGGGCGGATCCACCCTCAAGGATTTCGTCAGCCCGGACGGTGAGCTCGGCTATTTTTCAAAGGCGTTTGCCGTTTACGATCGTGAGGGCAAGCCGTGCGGCTGCGGCGGGACCGTCCGGCGAATCGTCCAGGGCGGCCGGTCGACCTTCTACTGTCCCAACTGCCAGCGTTAAGGTTGACCTCACAGCACTCTCTGAGTAGGGGAACGCCCGCGTCGGCGCAGCCGTTTGGCTTTGCGCCGCTTTTTCATTGAGACGATCACGAGGACTTGAAAGAGAATGGCGAACACGCCGCAAGCCAAGAAGCGCATCCGCCGCAATGCGACGCGCGAGACGATCAACCACTCGCGAATCAGCCGGATCCGGACCTTCATCAAGGCCGTCGAGTCGGCCGTCGCCGCCGGCAAGAAAAAGGACGCGGCCGAGGCTCTCAAAATGGCACAGCCGGAGATGGCCCGCGGAGTCGCGCGCGGAGTCATCCACAAGAATACTGCCGCCCGGAAGATTTCCCGGCTGTCGAAACGGGTTGCGTCGCTCGGCTAAAAAGAGCGCTCAACTTGAGCGCTCAGCAGGCCGTCGGCGGACCGGCGGCGAGTCCCTTTTTGGGAACGTCAAAAAAATGCAGCAATTCCGGCGATTCGCGTAGGCATTAACGTCAAAATAATTCGAAAATTGGCGGTTTTCTGACGTTTTTTTACACTTTTCCCGCGATTCCTTTGTCAAGACTCTTTATTTCACTTTCGTGAAAAAACAGCACTTGAATCGTGCGCCGGACAATCTCAAGAAGGTCTTTCCGGACGCGAATCCGCGTCGGGGGCAAGAGAGAAAAGGACCCATCAACGCCGCGACTCGGAGTCCGGTGGTGGGAAGCTTTTTGGTCTTGGCCGGGGGGCCGAAAAAGGGAGGCGCGGTTCAGTGCAAGGCGGAGCGACGAATTCGTCTGTAGAACTCGCGGACACGCCGGTCGCGGCTCCGCTGGAGGCTGCTTGGGAATCGATCCGCATTGGCCTTCGCCGCGATCTTGGGGCCCGCACTTTCGACGGTTGGCTGAAGCCTGCTGAACTTGGACAGTTCGAGCCCGACAGCGGTGCGCTCGACCTCGTCATGCCGAGCCAGTTCATGGCCGATTGGGTTCGTTCGCATTTCGGTGAGCGATTGACCCTGGCCTGGAAGACGATCCTTCCGATCGTGCGTGACGTGCGAATCATCGCCGCTGCGGATGCCCCGCGCCCGGCGCCGCTGCTCATTCTCGAAGAGACGCCCGTGCCTGCCGAGCGCGACCCGGCGGCTCCGAACTTCGATCCTCGCTACCGCTTCGAGACCTTCATCGTCGGCAAGGCGAACGAGGTCGCCGCGACCGCCGCCCGTACGCTTGCGACGTCGCCGACGGTGAGCTTCAATCCGTTGTTCATTCATGGCGGCACCGGACGCGGAAAGACCCACCTGCTTCACGCGATCGGCCATGCCTTCACCTCGCTCAACAGGAGCGGGCGGGTGGTTTCGATGTCGGCCGAGAAGTTCATGGTCGAGTTCATTCGGGCCCTCAAAGAGAATGACACGATCGGCTTCAAGCAGCGCCTGAGGAGTGCCGACCTGCTGTTGATCGACGACGTGCAGTTCATCGCCGGCAAGGATTCGACGCAGGAAGAATTCTTCCACACGATGAACGAGATCATCACTGCCGGGCGGCGGCTCGTGATCACGTCCGACCGCGCTCCGCAGGATCTCGACGGAATCGCGCCGCGAATCCTGTCGCGCCTCTCCTGGGGCCTCGTCGCGGACATCAACGCCGCCGACTATGAGCTGAGGTTCAACATCATCCTCGCCAAGCTCGAGGCGCTTCCCGGAGTGGAAATGCCGCGGCCGGTGATCGACTTCCTCGCGCGGCGGGTTACTTCGTCGGTCCGCGAACTGGAGGGGGCGCTCAACCGCATCGGCGCTTACGCGATGATGACGGGGCGCCCGATCGACGTGGCCTTCGTCGAGGAAGTCCTGGCCAACGTGCTTCGCGCGAACCAGCGCCGGATTTCGATCGACGAGATCCAGACCCAGGTCGCCGAGCATTACCGGATCCGGAAGGCGGAGATGACGTCGGCCCGCCGCGCACGCGAAGTGGCGCGGCCGCGCCAGGTGGCGATGTATCTGTCGAAGCAGCTCACCCCCAAGTCGCTGCCCGACATCGGCCGACGCTTCGGAGGCCGCGACCACACGACGGTGATCCATGCGGTCCGGCAGATCGAAAAGCTTCGCGCGAGCGACGCGGAACTGGACGCCGACATCCGCCTGCTGACGAGACAGCTCGAAGGCTAATTCACGCCGCGTCGTGAAAGATGACACCGAGCGTGCGCCGCCGGCCTGAGCGAACCTCGCCGACGCCGTGACGATGTTGCGCGCGGTAAAAGCCGCGCGAGCCGCGAACGGGACGATCGCGGACCGGGAAAACAACGGCATCGCCTTGTTCGAGGGGGACCACCTGCGCCCTCGATTGACGCCTTGGCCGCTGCTCGGTGAGGATGAATTCGCCGCCGGAGAATTCAGTCGTGCTCGACAGCAAAACGGCGACCTGGATCGGGAAAAGATTCTCCCCGTATACGTCCTGGTGCAGGCAATTATAATCGCCCGGACCATAGCTCAGGATCAGCGGCGTCGGCCGCCCCTGGCCCGCAGAGTGACATTGCTCGAGAAAATCCGGCAATCGAGCGGGATAGCGGTGAGGCGAGCCGAGCTGCCCTTGCCATTCGTTCGCGATGGGAACGAGGCGCTCGTAGAGCGAATGCCGAAGCTGGCCGATCAGCGACGGCAGTGGATAGCGATAATATTGATACTCGCCGCTTCCGAAGCCGTGACGCGCCATGATGATTTTGCTGCGGAACTGGTCGCGCTCGTAACCCGCGGCTAGCTCCTCACAAGCTTCCTTGCCAACGAGGCCCGGAACGACGCTGAAACCGCGGTCTTCCAGATCGCGGCCAATCAATCTCCACGCGTGCTGGTCCGGCAAACGCATCATCGACCGCCGCTTTCCCGGCTGAGCAAACGGGCCTTGCGGTCGATACCCCAGCGATAGCCGCCGAGCGAGCCGTCGGCCCGGACCACGCGATGACAGGGGATGAGGATGGCGACGGGATTGGCCGCGCATGCCTTGGCGACCGCTCGAGCGGCGAGGGGATTGGGTCTGAAATCATCCATGGGAGACTCCTTTGGAACAGCCCCATCATGGCTGAGAAGGATTCGTGCCGCGTCCCGCAGCTTGCGCTCAAAAGAAAAGGCCCGGCTGAACTCGCCAGCCGGGCCGTTGCTTCAAAGCTTGGTCGTTACGACCTGGCTCTGGGCCGGGTCGGAATGGTGATCCTGACCGTTTCGCCGTTTTGGCCCGGGAAGTTGGTGAACATCGCCTCGACCAGACTCGGGATGACGACATCAAGCCGATTCGTCATCGAGCGGGCCTGCGCGCGCCCATCGAACAGCGGCGCATTCGATCCGCGCGCCCGGATGTGGAGGTCGATCTGGCTATGATATTCGACGTAGCTGTCGACTCCGCCGCCGTACCAGAACGGATCGTTCCAGCCGTAATAGAAGGGCGAACGGTAGCCGAAGCCGTATCGCGGATAATAAAAGGGGCTGTAGAACGGATCGTAGAATCCGCCATATCCGCCGTAGCCGTAGCGGCTGCGATAGAACGGATCCTCCTGATAACGGACCTGGCCCTTGTCGATCCCATAGCCGAGCTGCACGACCATGCTCGCGCTCTGCGCATTGCTCGCCGGCGAATAGCCGCGCGCCTGGAGCTGTTGGGCGACGAGGCCGGCGTAGCGCTGGAATTCGAGCCCGCCGTTGCTCGCCATTCCACCGCCGGGCATGACGAAGAAGGTCTGGCCTTGGGGCGCGGGCATCGCCTGATAGCGCGAGACCGTGCTGGTGATGGAGCTGGCGCAGGCCGAAACGCCCAACGCCGCAACGCCCAGCAACGCTGCTGCGGCAATCTTCTTAAGACGCATTTGTACACTCCCTCGAATCGGGAAACCGTTGAATATCAGTGGCCTTATAGCACTAAACGCAGTGAACCGTCGATGAAGCGAGATGCTAGTGCGACAGTCCGACGGCGTCATACGCGGCCGCAAGCGTAGGTGCCGCTAGCGCGCTCGCCCGTTCAGCTCCGTCGGAAAGAATCTTGTCGAGCTCGGCGGTGTCGGACCGAAGTTCCTCGAGCCGCGTCCGAAGCGGCCTCAGAAGCTCGACAAGCATTTCGGCCAGCGCCGGTTTGAATGTGCCGAAGCCCTGGCCCGCGAAGCGAGCCAGCACCTGCTCGACGGTTTCGCCGGTAACCGCTCCGTAGATTCCGACGAGATTTTTCGCTTCCGGACGTCCTTCGAGTGCGGCCGGATCGTCAGGAAGCGGTTCAGGGTCCGTCTTCGCCTTGCGAATCTTCTGCGCGATGACGTCGTCGGAATCGGTAAGATGGATCCGGCTCATGTCCGACGCGTCCGACTTCGACATCTTGGACGTCCCGTCGCGAAGGCTCATCACTCGGGCCGCGGTGCCGCCGCCGATGTAGGGCTCGGGTGGAATGAACAGATCGACATCGAAGTCGGTATTGAATTTGAGCGCGATGTCGCGGGTCAGCTCGACATGCTGCTTTTGGTCCTCGCCGACCGGAACGTGAGTCGCCTTGTAGAGCAGGATGTCGGCGGCCTGCAGGACGGGGTAAGCGAAAAGACCGAGGGACGAACCTTCGCGATTCTTGCCGGCTTTGTCCTTCCACTGTGTCATCCGGTTGAGCCAGCCGACGCGTGCCGTGCAGCCGAGGATCCACGCGAGCTCCGCGTGGGCCGGAACGGCGCTGTGCGCGAACACGATCGATCTCGCCGGATCGATGCCGCTCGCGATCAGGGCCGCGGCCATTTCGCGGACGTTGCTGCGAAGCTCCTGCGGATCGACCTCGATGGTCAGCGCGTGAAGGTCCGCGAGGAAGAACAGGCATTCCGCCTCGTCCTGCATGCGCACCCAGCGCAGGATCGCGCCGAGCAGGTTGCCCAAGTGAAGGTCGCCCGTCGGCTGGATGCCGGAAACGACGCGCATCTTGCGATCGTCAGGCGACATCGGTGTACGGCCTGCGGCGGTTGAGTAGGGAGCGGAGC
Organism: Pseudomonadota bacterium; assembly: GCA_046733175.1. GTDB lineage: Bacteria > Pseudomonadota > Alphaproteobacteria > Sphingomonadales > Sphingomonadaceae > Sphingomicrobium. Next base: position 1,669 of record JBKPOO010000112.1, on the reverse strand, counting down.
TCGTCCTTGTCCGTCCCCCCAAGGATCCAAACCAAAGGGAAATAAACGAGCATGCCGCCGGCAACGATCGCCATCACGCCGGCGAGGCGATGCCCAACCGATTGGGTGAACCAGCCCGCCAGCGCCATGCGGATCGCGATCAAGGCGGCGACCATGGCCGCGGCAGCGATCATCTGGCGCGCGACCCGCGATGCGAGCCATTTCTCGATGCGGAAATGCCCGCGGCGGTGCAGGATGACGTAAAGGATCGCGGCATTCAGCCACGAGCTCACCGCCACGGCCGCGGCCAGGCCGCCGATGCCGAAATCGAACACCCAGATCAGGACGTAATTGAGGATGATGTTGACCAGCAGGACGACCAGCGCCGTCTTGACCGGAGTTGCGGTGTCGCGGCGCGCGTAAAAGCCCGGAGTGAGCACCTTCACCAGGACATAGGCCGGCAGCCCCAGCGCCATGATCGAAAGGGTCAGGGCCGTATAATAAGCGTCGCGCGCGTTGAAGCGCCCCGCCTCGAAGATCGCCGATACGAGCGGAAGGGCGCTCGCGGCGAGGGCAAGCGCGGCGGGCAGGCAGAGCAACAAGGCGAGCTCGGCGGCCTGGCCCTGGACCCGCGCGGCCTTGTCCGCTTCGCCGATGTCGACGTGACGGCTGACCTGCGGAAGGATCGCCGTTCCGATCGCGGCGCCGATGACGCCCAAGGGCAGCTGGTTGAGGCGATCGGCATAGTTGAACCAGCTGACCGCGCCGGTCCCGATCCGCGTCAGGAAGAAGGTATCGATGAAGACGCTGACCTGGTAGACGCCGGCCCCCAAGGTCGCTGGGAGGACGACCCGAACGAATTGCCGGACTCCGGGGGTCAGCCGCGGTCGGCGGATCCGAAGCGTGATTCCAGCTCGCTTGCAGGCAGCGAGGAGCAAGCCCAGCTGGAGCACTCCGCCCGCAGTCACGGCCGCCGCGAGGGCCGTGGCTGTCGTCTCGCCGCCGACCCTCACGAAAATCAGCGCTGCCAGCATCGCCAGGTTGAGCAGCGCCGGAGCGAAAGCCGCCGCCGTGAACCGCGAAATGCTGTTGAGGATCCCCGAATAGAGCGAAACGAGGCTGATCAGCAGCAGATAGGGGAAGGTGATCCGCGTCAGGTAGGTCCCGAAAGCGAGCTGATGGCCATGCCAGCCGGTGATCGCCAGGATGAAGAACTTCATCAGGACGATGAAGACCAAGGTGAAGAGGATCAGTGTCGGCAGGAAGACCGCGAGCACCTCTTCCGAAAATTTGCGCGCCTCGGCTTCGCCGTTCTCCCGCTGCAGGCGCTGGCTGTACAGCGGGACGAACCCCGCCGAAAAAGCCCCTTCGCCGAACAGCCGGCGGAACGTGTTGGGGAGCCGGAAGGCGACGTAGAAAGCGTCGGTGTAAATGCCGGCGCCGAGCACCCGCGCCATCAGCATCTCGCGGGCAAAGCCGGCGACTCGACTCACCAAGGTCAGCCCGCCGATCGTTCCGGTCGCTTTTAGAAGATTCATGGGCCTGCCTGTCGTGCCGGTCGTGCCCGATATCAGCTTTCGGACGGCGTTTCCGTTTCCGCATCCGCCGGCGCGGCCTCTGCGTCAGTCCCGCCGTCGGACGCCTGCTGTCCCTGCTGGGCGTCAAGCTGGGCGACATAAGCGGCGGCGAA
>JBKPOO010000111.1:0-15862 GCA_046733175.1 Pseudomonadota bacterium | reverse complement strand
CCGACAAAGTCCAGGTCACGGTCGATGGGCGGCAATACAATGGTTGCGGCGGGCTTTAGGGCCTGCGCCCTGGCGCTATTTTGCGCGGCATGCACGAGTATCGCCGCCGACGCGCGCACCTTCGAGGGTACGCGCTGGCACGTGACGGCGATCGATGATCGATTCACGCCGGCGCTCGGTGATTATCGCATAGAGTTCCGGAACGGCGGGATCGGCGGGCGTTTCGGCTGCAATCACTTTGCGGGACGCTTTGCAGTGAAAAACGACACGCTGATCCCCAGCGAGATTCGCTCGACACTGATGGCCTGCTCCGACCCCGCAGCGAGCTTTGAGATCGCTGGGTTCGCCGTGGTCAACCAGCCGATGCGAGTGCATTGGTCGAGCGACCGGCGCTTGAGCCTCCGCAACAGCGCCGGCTCGATCACGCTTGAGCTGATCCCCTAGCTATTCCGCGGCGATCTGCGGCGGTTCGTCGGCCTCGTTGCCGCTCAACTCGAGCTCCTCATCGGCGTAGCGCGGAAGCGCCTCGACCGGGGTCAGGACATCGATATCGCGCCGGCCCGGCTCAATATTGAGCTCCCGGAACTTGCGGGCGGTGACCAAAGAACGAGTCTCAAAGCTGGCGACGAAACTATTGTAATTATTGACGGCAGTGGACAGTCCGCTTCCCACCTTTCGAAGGTCGTCGGCAGCCTTGGCGAGGCGTTCGTACAGCTCCTTGCCCAGCTCGCCGATCTGCCGGGCTTCCTTGGCGAGCTTCTCCTGGCGCCACACGGCGGCCACGGTCCGGGCAATGGCAATTAGGTTCGTCGGGGTCGCCAGCAAGACCTTCTTGTCGAAGGCATAGTCCCAGAGAGCCGGATCCTGCTCGAGCGCGGCCGTCAGGAAATGCTCCCCGGGAATGAACATCACCACATAGTCCGGCGCGTCCTCAAACTGGGACCAATAGGCCTTCGCTCCCAGCATGTTCACGTGGGCGCGGATGGCTGAAGCGTGGGCCGTCAGATGGGTCTCGCGCACGGCCTCGTCGACCGCCCCAAAGGCGTCCTGATATTCGTTCAGCGAGACCTTGGCGTCGATCACCAGCGACTGACCGCCGGGAACCCGGACGACGACGTCAGGACGCAGCCGGCCACCCTCGCCATCGGCGACGCTGACTTCGGTCGCGAAGTCGCAATGTTCCGACAGGCCGCAGGTCTCGAGCACGTTCCGCAGCTGCTGCTCGCCCCAGCGGCCCCGCGCCTTCGGTGCATTCCTCAGCGCATTCACGAGCTTAGCGGCCTCAGCCGATACCCTTTCCGTACCGGTGCGCATCGCCTCGATCTGGCCGGAGAGCATTCCGAAGGCATCGCGGCGCTCGGCTTCGACCTTCTGCACCGTGGTTTCGTAGCGTTCCAGGCGCTCGTGGACGGGCTGAAGCAGCGCCTTCAGGTTCTGGCCCGCATTTTCCTCCGATTGGCGGAACCGCTGATCGGCCCGCTTCAAGAAGGTCTCCTGGGCTTCGGCGAGCAGCTTGTTGCTGATCTCCGCAAATTGAACGGAAAGCGCCTCTTTGGCCTCAACGAGCTCCTGGATTCGCGCCTCGAACCCCTTTTCGCGCTCCACCTGGGATGCTTCGAGGGCCGCGAGCCTGGTCGCCGCATCCCGGTTGACGTCGCGCTCCTTGACCACTTCGTCGAGCTGGCTCCGAAGCGATTGCAGGGCCTGCTTGGCGCCCGCGGACTCCCGGCCGGCGAAGAGCCAGCCGATCGTGGCCCCGAGAGCAAGCGCAACCATGCCGACTATGATAGTGATCGCACCCACGAACCCGCCTCCCTCGCGGAACAGAAGGCGAACTTTTACGGTGAAATGCCTTTTCTAACAATAGGAACCGGCAGCCCGCCTACCGGTTCTCCACAGATATTCGGGAGCCTTCCATGTCCATTCGCAAGATGATCGGCCTTCACCCCGGCGTCGCCGGCCACGTCAACCAGCCGCTCGGCGATGCGGTCCACCATGCGATGTACTGCGCGAAAATGTGCCGCAGCTGCGCCGATGCCTGCGCAGCCGAGGACATGGACATGCGGCAGTGCATCCGCGCCTGCCTCGATTGCGCGGACATTTGCGATGCGACCGCGAACCTCGGCCTCAGGCGCACCGGATCCAACGAGCAGGTCCTTCGCGAGACGCTCGAGCTCTGCGCCCGAGTCTGCGATTCCTGCGCAGCCGAATGCGACAAGCACGACCACGAGCATTGCAAGCTGTGCGCCCAGATGTGCCGGGAATGCGCGGAGGATTGCCGCAACGCGGCAATGGCCGTGATGGAGCCGGCCTAGAAGTCGGACTTCCCGAAGCGGGGAATGCCTTTGTTCTCACCGGGCGGGTCCAGCGTGCTGACGTCAAGTTCCACCGGCTCGCCAACCCAGTGAGCGTGAGTGGTGTGATCGGCGACATCGTCGTCGGTCAGCGGATGGACCAGGGCGCGCAGGCCCGAAGCTTCGATCGCCGCGATGACGTCATTCCGGGAGCGTTCCAGGAAATGGACTTCGTACTGCGGAATCGGGTGCGGCCCCACCGCCCGGTCGGTCATCTGGCCGACGAAGAGGATATCCGCGTCCCCCTGACCCGCCTGGTTCAGGAAATCGTCGCGCAAGCGTTCGGCGCGCGGCCGCTCCTCATCTGAGTAATAGATATGGGCGTGACAGGGTGAGAGATTGGCGGTCATGCCGCCTTCAATCCTTGTTCCTTCCGCCACTTAGCGAGCTTCTTTAATACCATGTCTCGCTTCAGACGAGAGAGGTGGTCGATGAACAGAACGCCGTTCAAATGGTCCATCTCGTGCTGGAGGCATACCGCAAGCAAGCCTTCGATCTCTTCCTCATATGCCTTGCCGGTCTCGTCCTGCCATTTGGCGCGGATCTTATCCGGCCGCATCACCTCGGCATATTGTTCGGGCACCGACAGGCACCCTTCGGTGTACGGCACTTCCTGATCGGAGTGCCACAGGATTTCGGGATTGATGAAGATCCGCGGATCCCTGACGATCGGGCTCTTGGGATCTTCGGGATCCTTCGGTTCCTGAAGGTCGATCACGAGCAGCCGGATCGGCTCGCCCACCTGGACCGCGGCAAGGCCGATTCCCGGGGCGGCGTACATGGTCTCGAACATATCCGCGACGAGGGACTTCAGGGCGTCGTCGAACGTCTCCACCGGCTTGCTAATCTGCCGGAGGACCGGGTCGGGCGTCTCATAGATGCGGCGAATGGCCATGGGTGTGATGTAGTTTGAACGGCTTGGCCCTTCAACCAAGGTCGTTCGTCCTGAGCGGCGGCGCGAAGCGGCCGTAGTCGAAGGCCGTCTTGCACAATCGTTCGAGCCACGCCCTTCGACTTCGCTCAGGACGAACGAGAGTCTGGGGATCGCAAATCAGGAAATCGGCCGCCTCGCCCTGAGCGCCTGGGCCAAGGTGCCTTCGTCGAGATAGTCGAGCTCCCCTCCCACGGGAAGTCCATGCGCCAACTGGCTGAGACGGATCGGAAATCCTTCCAAACGTTCGGCGAGATAATGCGCCGTAGTTTGGCCCTCCAGGGTGGCGTTCATGGCGAGGACGACCTCGTCCACCCCGCCCTTCGACACGCGCTTCACCAGCTGGTCGATCGAAAGGTCTTCGGGGCGGACCCCATCGAGCGCGGAAAGCCGGCCGCCAAGCACATGATAGCGTCCCGGGAACAGGCGGGACCGATCGAGCGCCCAGAGATCCGCCACCTCCTCCACGACGCACAGCGATTTGTCGTCGCGCTTGGGGTCCCGGCAAATGCTGCAGGGGTCGGAGGTGTCGACATTGCCGCACACCGAGCAGGTCGACAGTTTGTCGGAAACGTTCCGAAGGGCCGCCAGGAGGGGCTGGAGCGCCGTTTCGCGCTTCTTCATGAGGTGCAGCACCGCGCGCCGGGCCGACCGGGGTCCGAGCCCCGGGAGCCGCGCAAGGGCTTGGCTCAGCGCTTCTATTTCCTGTGACGCCATACGACCCACATACCGTTCGGGCTGAGCTTGTCGAAGCCCCGCCTTTTTCTTTTGTCCGCACAAACTAGAAAGACAGCCCTTCGACAGGCTCAGGGCGAACGGCAGTGCGGATAATTTTCATGGGATCGCCGGATTTCGCGGTGCCGAGCCTCAACGCTTTGGTCGAGGCCGGACACCACATCGTGGCGGCCTATTGCCAGCCCGCGCGGCCTGCGGGGCGCGGCAAGGCTGAGCGCAAGACGGCGGTCCACGGGCGCGCCGACGAGCTCGGGATCGAGGTGAGAACGCCGAAGACCCTGCGCGGCGAGGAGGAACAGGCGCGGTTTCGAGCTCTCGATGCGGAACTCGCGGTAGTCGCCGCCTACGGGCTCATCCTGCCTCGGCCGATTCTGGAAGGGCCGAAGGCCGGCTGCATCAACGTCCACGCATCGCTCTTGCCGCGCTGGCGAGGAGCGGCGCCGATCCACCGCGCAATCCTGGCGGGTGACGAGGTCAGCGGGGTCACGATCATGCAGATGGACGAGGGGCTCGACACCGGCCCCATGCTCCACCGTCTGACGCTCGACATTCGCGGCAAGAATGCGGGAGAAGTCACGGAAGAACTTGCGAATCTCGGTGCCCAGGCCTTGCTCGACTGGATCGGAAATCCGTCCCCGCCGGAACCGCAGCCGATCGCCGGCGCAACCTACGCGAAGAAGATCGACAAGACCGAGGCCCGGATCGATTGGAGCCAGCCCGCGGCGGAAATCGAGCGCCAGGTTCGCGCCTTCGCCCCATCCCCCGGCGCCTGGTTCGAAGCGGATGGCGAACGGATCAAATTGCTGAAGGCCGAGGCGATCGAGCTCGCGGGCGACGTCGGCAAGGTGCTGGACGATCAATTGACGATCGGAACCGGTTCCGGCTCGATTCGCCCACTTATCGTTCAGCGCTCCGGGCGCGCCGCGATGAGCGCGGAGGATCTGCTGCGGGGCTTCCAGATAGCGACGGGCACCAAGCTGCCGTGACCCGCTGGCGGTTGACCATCGAATATGACGGCGGCCCCTTCATGGGCTGGCAGCGGCAGGATCATGGTCCGTCGATCCAGCAGACGCTCGAAGAAGCGATTCAGCGGATGACGGGTGAACAGGCGCAGTTCACCGCCGCAGGACGCACCGACGCCGGGGTCCACGCGCTCGCGATGAGCGCCCACGTTGACGTCACGAAGTCACTCACGCCTCATCGTCTGCGCGAAGGGCTCAATGCGCTGGTTCGGCCGCATCCCGTGTCCATATTGGAAGTCGCCGAGGTTCCTGACGACTGGCATGCGCGCTTCTCCTGTGTCGGGCGCCGCTACCTCTATCGAATCCTCAACCGCCGCGCCCCGCCCGCGCTCGACGGGGGCAAGGTATGGCATATCGCAGTTCCGCTCGACGCAGGAGCGATGGGCGAAGGCGCCGCGCACCTCGTGGGCAAGCATGACTTCACGACTTTCCGGTCGGCGCAATGCCAGTCGGACAGCCCGGTGAAGACGCTCGACGGCCTCGATGTGGTGAAGGTGGGCGATGAGATCCACGTCAAGGCCGCGGCGCGAAGCTTCCTCCATCACCAGGTGCGCTCGATGGTCGGCTGCCTGGCGCTGGTCGGCCGCGGCCAGTGGAAGCCCGACGATATTCGCAAGGCGCTCGGAGCCCGCGATCGCGCCGCGCTCGGCCTCAATGCTCCGCCGCATGGGCTGTTCTTCGTCGACGCCCTGTACCCCGACTCTTGAATTGTGCACTGCAGCACAAATCTATACAGGAGCGCCGCTTTCGCGCTGCTTGAGGAGCCTACGCCGTGATGCGCTTCATGATGAAGTCCAAGATCCATCGCGCCACCGTCACCCAGGCGGACCTTCATTATGTCGGATCGATCGGTATCGACCGCGACCTGATGGAGGCGGCCGACCTGCTCGAGGGCGAAAAGGTCGCGATCGTCGACGTCACCAACGGCGCGCGGCTCGAGACCTATGTCATCCCCGCCCCTCGCGGCAGCGGCACGATCACGATCAACGGCGCCGCGGCGCATCTCGTCGATGCCGGCGACCTGGTGATCATCATCAGCTACGCGATGGTCGACGACGCCGAAGCCCGCTCGCTGGTGCCCACGGTGGTCCACGTCGACGAGCAGAACCGCGTCGTGAAGCTCGGCGACGATGCGTCCGAGCCCGTTCCGGGCGCGGACGGCCAGAAGAGGGCGGTCGAAACCGCCTAGTTACTCGGCCGCCAACGCCTCATACTCCTGCGCCGCGAGATATTTCTCGGCATCGAGCGCCGCCATGCATCCGGTCCCGGCCGCCGTCACGGCCTGGCGGTAGATCTTGTCCATCACGTCACCGCAAGCGAACACGCCCGCGACATTGGTCTTCGTCGTCCCCGCCTCGACCCTGATGTATCCATCTTCGTCGAGGTCGAGCTTTCCGGCGAACAGCTCCGTCGCGGGCTTGTGGCCGATCGCGACGAACGCCCCCTCGACGTCAATGCGGCTGACTTCGCCAGTCCGGCGATTCTTGAGGTCGAGGCCGACCAGAGCTTCGGGCTCGCCGCCTGCGACGAATTCCGCGACCTCGCTGTCCCAGATGATCTTGATGTGCGGATTGGCGAACAGCCGGTCCTGAAGGATCTTCTCGGCCCGAAGACTGTCGCGGCGATGGATGAGGGTGACGTCATGACTGTGGTTGGTCATGTACAGGGCCTCTTCGACCGCGGTGTTGCCGCCGCCGATCACCGCAACCCTCTTGCCGCGATAGAAGAAGCCGTCGCAGGTCGCGCAGGCGGAGACGCCCCTGCCCTTCATATGCTCTTCCGACGGAAGGCCGAGATATTTGGCTTGGGCGCCGGTCGCGATGACAAGCGCGTCGGCGAAATATTGCGCGCCGCCATCGCCCGTTAGACGGAACGGGCGCCGCGACAGGTCGACGTCGGTAACATGATCCCAGATGACCTTGGTTCCGACATGTTCGGCCTGCGCCTGCATTTCCTCCATCAGCCAAGGGCCCTGGATGACGTCGCGGAAGCCGGGATAATTTTCGACGTCGGTCGTGGTGGTGAGCTGGCCGCCGGGCTGGATGCCCTGAATGATGATCGGGCTCAGGCCCGCGCGGGCCGCATAGATAGCGGCCGTATAGCCCGCAGGTCCGGACCCCAGCACCGCCAGGCGCGTCGAAATGTTGTTGGTCATCGCCCGGATTTAGGGACGGTTCAGCAATCCGGCAACGCCAACAAATCGCCGATCAGACGGCGCCGCGGCCGCGAACGAGATTCACGATGATCACGATGACGGCGATGACCAGCAGGATATGGATCAAGCTGCCACCGACCGGAACCACGAAGGCACCGAGGAGCCAGAGGACGAGCAGGATAACGACGATTGTCCAAAGCATGGCTGGGCCCTTTGTTTTTTGCAGATACGGAGCCGAAACGGACGAGCAGGGAGGCCGTTCCCAAGGTTGTTAGACGAGCCTCGACTGTTTCAAGGCGGCCTCGATGAACCCCGCGAAGAGCGGATGCGGCTCGAACGGCCGGCTCTTCAGTTCGGGATGGAATTGCGTTCCGATAAACCAGGGATGGTCGGGCCGTTCCACGATCTCGGGCAACTGGTCGTCGGGCGACATTCCCGAAAAGATCAGTCCGGCGCCCTCCAGCGCATCGCGGTAGTGGATATTGACCTCGTACCGGTGCCGATGACGCTCGCTGATCTCGTCGACGCCATAGATCGAGCGAACGACGCTGTTCCCGTCGAGCTTGGCCGGATAGGCACCAAGGCGCATCGTCCCACCGAGATCGCCGCCTGCCGCGCGCTTCTGAAGCCCCTCCTCGCTCATCCACTCCGTGATCATCCCGACCACGGGCTCGTCGGTCTCCCCGAACTCGGTGGTCGAAGCTTCGCTGATTCCCGCCTGGTTCCGCGCCGCCTCGATGCACGCCATCTGCATTCCGAGGCAGATTCCGAAGAACGGGATCTCCCGCTCGCGCGCGAACTTGACCGAGGCGATCTTCCCCTCGCTTCCACGCTCGCCGAAACCGCCCGGCACGAGGATTCCGTGAAGCGGCTCCAGCTCGGCCGCGATCTCCGCCTCCGGATGCTCGAACAGCTCGGCGTCGATCCACTGGATGTTGACCTTGGCGCGATTGGCGATCCCGCCATGGACCAGGGCTTCGCGAAGACTCTTATAGGCATCCGGCAGTCCGACATATTTGCCGACGACGCCGATCGTCACCTCGCTCTCATAATGATCGATCCGATCCATGATATCGCGCCATACGGCGACGTCCGGCTTGGGCGCGTCGGTGATTCGGAATGCGCGCAAAACTTCGTCGTCGAGCCCGGCCTCATGATATTGCAGGGGCACGTCATAGATGTTGCGGGCATCGAGCGCCGGGATGACGGCCGACGTTGGCACGTTGCAGAAGAGCGCGATCTTTTCCCGTTCCGCTTCGGGCAAGGGCCGGTCGCAGCGGCAAAGGAGCACTTCGGGCTGGACTCCAAGGCTGGACAGCTCGCGCACCGACTGCTGCGTCGGCTTGGTCTTCAGCTCGCCGGCTGCGGCGATCCAGGGCACCAGCGTCGTATGGACGCTGACGCTATTTTCGCGGCCGATGTCGTTCCGCAGCTGGCGGATGGATTCAATGAACGGGAGGCTTTCGATGTCACCGACCGTTCCGCCGACTTCGCAGATGACGAAATCGCAATCGCCGATTTCGGCAAGGGCGAATTCCTTGATCGCGTTGGTGACGTGCGGAATGACCTGGACGGTCGCTCCGAGGTAATCGCCGCGCCGTTCCTTCGCGATAATGTCGCGGTAGATGCGGCCTGTCGTGATGTTGTCCGATTGCTTCGAGGATACGCCCGTGAACCGCTCGTAATGGCCGAGGTCGAGATCGGTCTCGGCCCCATCGTCCGTCACATAGACTTCGCCGTGCTGATAGGGGCTCATCGTCCCCGGATCGACGTTTAGATACGGATCGAACTTCCGGATCCGGACCTTGAACCCGCGCGCCTGCAGGAGCGCCCCCAAAGAGGCGGAAAGAAGACCCTTACCAAGCGATGAGACCACGCCGCCGGTGACAAATATGAACCGCGCCATGGGAGTCGAGGCTTAAGTCGATGCACGCCCCGGGCGCAAGGGCGGGTCCAAAAAAAGTTTCGACCGTGCCCTATTGGGCCAGCGGGACGGAATCGTTCGTCGGCTGGGCGGGCTGCTGCGGCGTCGCCGGCGCCGGTTGGCTCGACTGCACCTTGTTCGCGAGCGAGGCATCCAGCGTCGGCGGCTTGCGCGTGACCCCGGCGATTGCGGCCATGACGATCGACAGGACGATGAACATTCCGCCGAGGATCGAAGTCGCGCGGGTCAGGAAGTCGGCCGCGCCGCGAGCGGTCATGAAACCCGACGAGCTTCCTCCGACGCCGAGGCCGCCGCCTTCGGAGCGCTGCATCAGGATCACCCCGATGAGCGAGAGGGCGACGAGCGATTGAACGATGAGAAGGAAGGGGAACATGTCGGACTTTCTTGGAAAATTGTCGCGGCGACTTAGGCGATCGATGCCGCCCCTTCAACCGCGGCAGCAGCCGCGACGATCGGCATGAAATCGTCAGCCTTCAGGCTTGCACCACCGACCAGCGCGCCATCGACGTTGGGCACGGAGAAGATTTCACCCGCATTCGAGGGCTTCACCGAACCGCCGTAGAGGATCCGAACGCCTTCGCCTGCCGGTCCGTACCGGCTTGCCAGAACCCGGCGCAGAGCGTCGTGCATCTCGCCGATTTCGCTCGTGGTCGGGACTTTGCCGGTGCCGATCGCCCAGATGGGCTCATAGGCGATGGCGAGCTCTGCGTCTTCGCCAAGACGGTCCGGAAGCGACGCCCCGAGCTGCGCGGCGACCGTGTCCACTGCACGTCCTGCCTCGCGCAGTTCCAGGCTCTCGCCGACGCACAGGATGAGGTTCAGTCCGCTCGCCATGGCCGCCTCGGCTTTCGCCTTCACATCGGAATCGCTTTCGCGATGAGCACCGCGTCGCTCGGAATGGCCGACGATCGTCAGGCTCGCGCCGGCGTCGAGCAACTGGGCCGCCGAAATATTTCCGGTGTGAGCACCCTTTTCCGCATGGTGGACGTCCTGCGCTCCGATCGCGAAACCCGGTACTTCACGGACCGCTCGGTCGATCAGGATGGCGGGAACGCATAAAGCGACGTCGACCTGGCGGTACCGCTTCGATTCGTCGGCAATCGCACGCACCTCGCCGAGGTCCGATGCCAATCCGTGCATCTTCCAGTTGCCCGCGACCAGCTTCTTCAACGCCATTTGAGAAATCCCTGCTTTCGGTGCAGCCCTAGCGGGCGCGCCTTGATGGGAGCAAGCGCCGCCCCTAAAGCCTGCGCATTCCTCCCTTCATCAGTGGATAGAAATGCTCGCTTCCTTCCGCCGCCTGTCAAAGTCGAAAATCGGCACCGGGATCATGGCCGCCGTTTTGCTCGCCATCCTGGCGGGCTTCGCACTCGCCGACTTGTCCAACTTCGGCACCGGAATTCCAGGCTTTGGCCTCGGAAGCTCGACGCTCGCCAAGGTCGGCGGCGAGGAAATTACTGAAAAAGAGATGTCGGATGCCATGGAACGGCATCTGTCCCAGGTTCGACAGCAGAATCCCAACGCCGACTATCGAAGCATCGTCGGGGACGTCGACCCCTTGCTTGCCGAGATGGTGGACCAGGGCGCGATCATCGCGTTCACCGACAAATATGGCTTCGCGATTTCGAAGCGGCTGATCGACGCGGAAATCGCGAATCTGCCCGGTGTCCGTGGCCTCAACGGCAAACCAAGCGTCCAAGGCTATCAGCAGCTGCTTGCGCAGAACCGCCTCACCGATGCGCAGGTTCGGCGGCAACTCGCGGCACAGATCGCTGCCCGCTATCTGCTCTTGCCATTGTCTGCTGTCGCTCGAGTCCCCGTCGGGGTCGCCGCGCCTTATGCCCAGATGCTCCTCGAGGAGCGCGAAGGCCAGGCTGCTGTCGTCCCGTTCACGGCATTCACGGCGGACCTCAAACCAACCGACGCCGATGTGCAGCGCTATTATACGGCGAACCACAACCGCTACATGGTCCCCGAGCAGAGGGTTGTGCGCTTCGCACGAATAGGGCCCGAGCAGGTCGCGAATGTTTCCGCCACCGACCAGGAAATCGAGGCATATTACAAGGCGAACCAAACCGTTTACGCGACCAAGGACACGCGCGACCTGACCCAGGTCGTGGTACCCGACCAGGCAACCGCCAATGCGATCGCCGCGCGCGCCAAGGCGGGGGCCAAGCTTGCGGCCGCCGCGGCACCTGCCGGTGCCAATGCCGCGGTCAGTTCGCCGATGGGCCAAACTCGAGAAGCCTATGCCGCGGTCGCCGGGGCCAAGGTCGCCGCGGCGGCCTTTTCCGCTCCCTCCGGTGCGATTGTCGGGCCGGTGCAGTCGGATTTCGGTTGGACCGTCATCAAGGTCGAATCGGTGAAGACCATCGGCGGCAAATCCCTCGCCGCAGCCAAGGCTGAGATCGCCGCCAAGCTCACCGAGGAAAAGCGCAAGGAAGCGCTCGAAGACCTGGTCGACAAGGTCCAGGACTCCGTCGAAGGCGGAAGCAATTTCAGCGAGGTCGCGGCCGAATCGAAGCTTCCGGTGACGACCACTCCGCTGGTCATGGCGAACGGAACGTCGCGAGCCGACCCAGCGTACAAGCTGCCGCCCGAACTCGCGGCAGCGCTGAAGTCAGGGTTCGATATTGCCCCGAGCGATCAGCCCGAAGTCGCCTCCCTTCCGGATAAATCGGGGTATGTGATGGTGTCCCCGTCGGAAGTCGTGGCGGCGGCGCCCGAGCCGCTCGCCAAGATCCGTGACCGCGTCGTCGGCGACTGGACCGCCGCTCAGGGCCTTGCCCGCGCCAGGACGGCAGCGGCAGGGATCGCCGCTCGGGCGAGCCAGGGCATGTCGCTGGCCGACGCCGTCAAGCAAAGCGGCGCCGCGCTTCCGATACAGCCGCTGAAAGCGCGCCGTGTGGAGATCGCACAAGCCAATCCCCAGGCTGTTGGGCCCCTTCGAGCCTTGTTCTCGCTGTCTGCCGGCAAAGCCCGGATGGTGCCCGACGCCCAGGGCCGCGGCTTCTTCGTGGTCAAGGTCGACAAAATCAACCCGGCCAACTCCCTCGCCGCTCTTCCCCTCATCGGCCAGATGCGCGGGGAGCTGCAGCAAGCGACGTCGGACGATTATGCGCGTCAGTTCGTTTCGGCGATCCGCGAGGACATCAAGGTCCGCCGCAATGAAAGCGCGATCCAGGCGCTCAAGCGAAGATTCGCGTCCGCCGGCAGCTGATAGTCGCTGAGGCTCGATAAGAATCGACAAGTCTGAGGGTCCAGTCAGGGTTAAAAGCCCGCCATGGTGCCAATAAGCGAAGCCACACAGACTCGTCTCGAGGTCGTGTTTCCCGAAGCAGACTGGGGGGAATGCGAGTCCCTCCTGACCACGGAGTGCGGAGACAACCTTCCTCTGGTCGATTCATCCTACCTAGACCTGATTGAGAGAATCCGTTTTGCCGTTTTAAAGCTTTCGGAGGGGGAAATCGGCAAGCTCAGGCAAGCGATCGACGAGGCAAAATGCGATTGGCGCGACGTCCTGGTATGGGCCGGCTTCGGAGAAGATCCTGAAGCGCACTGGAGTTGGAGCCCTTAATCTCGGTTCGGGACTCTTGACCTGAGCCGGTTTGTTGCCTACACGTTCCCCGTTCGTTCCAATTCGACGGGGGAGTCACGACCGATGCTCACCGCCAAGCAACGCGAATTGTTGCTGTTCATCGATCGGCGTCTCGGGGAAACCGGGATCAGCCCGAGCTTCGATGAAATGCGCGAAGCGCTCGACCTCAAATCCAAGTCGGGGGTTCATCGGCTGATTTCTGCGCTCGAGGAGCGCGGGTTCATCCGCCGCTTGCCGAACCGGGCCAGGGCGCTCGAGGTGGTCAAGCTTCCGGAGACGCGCCCGACCGCAACTGTCACTCCGCTACGGCCAGCGGCGCCTGCCGCCGCCAACGATACGATCGAGTTGCTGCTGGCCGGCCGGATCGCCGCGGGCACGCCGATCGAAGCGCTGCAGGGAACCGAGACGTTCCCCGTTCCGGCGGCCTTGCTCGGCGCGGGCGAACATTATGCGCTGGAGGTCTCCGGAGATTCGATGGTCGAGGAAGGCATTCTCGACGGCGATTTCGCGCTGATCCGCCGGGCGGACGTCGCGCGCGACGGCGAAATCGTGGTCGCTCTCGTCAACAACGAGGAAGCGACGCTCAAGACCTTCCGGCGGGAAGGCAATATGATCCGCTTGGATCCGGCGAACCGCAATTACGAGCCCCAGCGCTATCGGCCGGACCAGGTCCAGATCCAGGGCCGGCTGGCGGGGCTGATCCGGCGGTATTGAGGAGCTGCCATTCCCCACGGATGCTCCCCCACCAACTCCGCGACAGTCGTAACGCTGGGATCATCGCCCAGGTAGATCGCCATCCCACCGGAACGTTCGAGCGCTTCTCGGTCGAGCTTTAGCCAGCGAGGGACGCAGCCGCGAGGCAGGCGCCGCTCGGACACGGCAATGTCCGAATCCGCGCATGACGCCGTAATGTCAGTCCAGGCAATCCGGGCCGATGAACGCGTCGCGAGCAACCGCCATTCGCTATTCCCCTTGCGGATCGCCGCGACGCAGCTGTCGTGCGAGCAATCGCTGAACGGAGCGGCCGCGAGCTCTTCCAGCTCGCCGTCGTAGCCCGACGCTTCGGCCAACAGGTCCCGCATATAATCACCGGCGCGTTCCCGAAGGAGCAGCGGGGTTCCGTCGTTTGCCAGCACGACGAGGTGCCGTCCATCGCCAGTGACGAGCAGGTCCGGCGTGGGTGAGGCAAGCGCCGCCGCCGCGCCGATCGCAATCGGCACAGCGCCCAGCAGCCTCATACGCCCGGCCCAAAGGCAAAGCCACAGTCCCCCAGCGACCATCAAGCCGAAAGCCCAGCGCGGCATCGACGGCATCAATGCCACAGCGCCCGGCGCGGCCGCGATCGCGTGCGCCAGGCGGAGCAGCGCATCGATTGCCTGTCCCGTCGCCCACCACAGGGGCTGTCCGACGCCGACGGCGTCGAGCAGCAACGCGCCTGCCTCCAGCGGCATGATGACGAACGTCGTAAGAGGAATCGCAATGACGTTTCCCGCGACCCCGTAGAGGCCCGCCCGATGAAAATGAAACAAGGCGAACGGGATCAGCGCAAACTCCACCGCGAGCCCAGTCAGGACGATCGCGGCCAGCGACCGTCCGATCCGGCGGAAAATGCCCTCGTCCCGGCGCTGGAACAGTCGGCGGCTCCAGGCGGTCGAATGGAAAGCGACGATTGCGGTCACTGCCGCGAAGCTCATCTGGAAGCTGGCGCCGGCCAGCGCCTCGGGGCGAAACAGCAGGACGACCAGCGCGCCCACGGCGACAAGGCGTATGCTGATGGCATCGCGCCCGAGCGCGATTCCGAGAAGCACGAGCACCGCCGCGACGCAGCTTCGGACGGTCGGGACCTGCGCTCCGGTCAGCAAAGTGTAGCCGACGCCCGCCGCTGCTGCGACGCCGGCCGAAACCAGGACGAGATTGCACCGAAGCGCCAGGCGCTCGCTGAGCGCGAGCAACTTGAGGCTGAGGAACATGGCCGCGGCGACCACGGCGGCGATATGGAGTCCGCTGACGGAGAGCAGGTGCGTGAGCCCGCTCGCACGCATGGCATCGGCGTCTTCCTCGGTCACGCTGTTCTGGTCGCCGGTGACAAGCGCGACCGCGATGCCGGACTCCTTGCCAGGCAACCGACCGCGAATGTGGTGCGCAAGGCGGTCACGAACCGAATCGAGCACCCCCGCGGCTCCTGGCTTCAGCACGTCGACCGGCCCAAGGGCCTTCCCCACCGCCCCAATGCGCTTGAACCAGGCGTCCCGGGCGAAGTCGTAAGTCCCCGGAAGGGCCATCGGCGGCGGCGGCGCGAGCCGCGCGCGAAGCCGGATGACGGCTCCGCTGCTCAGCGCGACGGGCGCGGAGTCGGCGTCGATCGAAACCCGGATCCGCGGCGGCAATTGCGGATCGCGAGGAGCAAGCGTCAGCCGGACCGTCTCTCTCGCGACCAACGCTTCGACCGTTTCGACTTTTGCTTCGAAGGTGACGACTAGGGGCCGGTTGAGGCGAGGCGCGGCGAGTTGCGACGCTCTGAGCCAAACAATCGCGCAGCCAAGCATCAAGGCAACACCAAGCCAGCCGAGCGCTCTCCCGGCGCGGCCCGGCGTCAAGAGGAAGCCGATCATCCCGAGCGCGGCGCTGAAGCATAGGAATGCCGCCCATTGCCCTGGACGGCCAAGCGCGAACCAGGCGGCAACCCCGCCGCCGAAGCCGACGACGAACCAGGGCGGAAGCTGGGCGCGCTCGTGCTCAAGCAGCCCTTCGAGCCGCTCTCCGGCCGTGCCGGTCCACGTCTTCCAATAGCCCCGAGCCCGCTGTGGAAGAGGCGCACCCGCTATGTTAGGGGCGCTCGTCCATTGCATTGCAACATGAAGAGAAGAGGAAAGCGCGCGTGAGCGCAAGCAATTCGTTCGGGCCCGTGGTCACGCGCTTTGCCCCTTCGCCCACGGGGTATCTCCACATCGGAGGCGCGCGGACGGCGCTATTCAACTGGCTCTTCGCGCGACATCACGGCGGCAAGTTCCTGCTTCGCATCGAGGACACCGACAAAGCGCGATCAACCAAGGAAGCGATCGACGCGATCCTCGACGGGATGCGGTGGCTCGGCCTCGATTGGGACGGCCACGAATATTATC
>JBKPOO010000110.1:0-8748 GCA_046733175.1 Pseudomonadota bacterium | reverse complement strand
CGAGCCTTCGTCGATCGCGAGCGCGAGCACCGCTTCACCCGCGAGGACAGCGGGATACCAGCGTTCGGCGTGGGCCGTGCCCTCGACAGCGCGCGCCGCCACCACGGCGGTTGTGAGAAACGGGGACGGGGTGAGGTTGCGGCCGATCTCCTCTAGAAGGAGCGCGGCCTCGGTCGCTCCAAGACCCATCCCCCCGGCACTTTCGGGAATCGCGATTCCGGTCAGTCCGAGCTCGGCGAACTGCTTCCACAAGGCGTGGCCGAAGCCGTCGCTGCAATCGCTGTCGCGCCAGTGGCGCAGCTGTTTCGCGATGCTCCCCTCGTCGGCAAGAAAGCTCGCCGCAGTATCCTGAAGCATTTTCTGGTCATCGGTGAGCAGGGTCATGAAACCCTCTCCCCCTCGGGGGAGAGGGAAGGGAGAGGGGCGTGCAGGGCTTCCTCGATTCGAAGCAACACGCCTTCAATGTTATTCCCGACGTCCCGGTTGGTGAATCTGAGTACTTGGTAACCGTTATCGATCAGCTCCGCGGTTCGGCGGCTATCATATGCTTGCTGGCTCGCGTGGGTATCTCCGTCGACTTCGACGATAAGCTTGCGCGGCAGGCGGCATGAAAAGTCGACGATGTAGTTGGCGATGACCATCTGACGTCGAAACTTCGCTCCTGCCCAGCGCTTGGCCCGCAGCGCAAGCCAAAGCTTGCGCTCGAATGGCGATGGCTCCCGCCGCATCTTGCGCGCCCGCTCAAGCAACACTGGGTCTCTCAACTTCCCCTCTCCCTAACCCTCTCCCCTGAAGGGGCGAGGGAATTACTCATGCGCCCGGCAGCCGGAGGATATGCTTGGCGACGATGTTCAACTGGATCTCGCTGGTCCCGCCCTCGATCGAATTGCCTTTGGACCGCAGCCAATCGCGCGCGGCTTTGCCGCCTTTTGACCGCTCGCTGTCCCATTCAAGCGCGCCCGAACCGCCGGCCGCCATCACCAGCTCGTTCCGGCGCTTGTTCAATTCCGTTCCCGCATATTTCATCATCGACGGGCTCGCCGGATGCGCCTCCCCCGCTTTCCACATGGCGGTGAAGCGCTCGCTCATCGCCTGGAAGGCGAGCGCATCGACGTCGAACGCGGCAATGTCCGCTCGGAGCAGCACATCGGCGGGCTTCACCGCGGCGCCCAACGATCCGCCGCCGCCAAGGCCCATTCCGCTGATCATCTCGCGCTCATGGCCGAGGAGGTATTTTGCGACGTCCCAACCCTTGTTGACCTCACCGACCACCTGGTCCTTGGGCACCTTCACGTCGTCGAAGAAAGTCTCGCAGAAGGGCGAAGACCCGCTGATCAGGAGTATCGGCTTCGTCGAAACGCCGGGCGTCTCCATATCGAACAGCAGGAAGCTGATCCCGCCCTGCTTGGCTTCGGTCGAAGTCCGGGTGAGGCAGAAGATCCAATCGGCCTTGTCGGCGTAGCTGGTCCACACTTTCTGGCCGTTCACCAGCCAGTGGTCGCCTTTGTCTTCCGCCTTGGTTTGAAGGCCCGCGAGATCGGAGCCCGCGCCCGGTTCCGAATAGCCCTGGCACCAGCGGATCTCTCCCCGCGCGATCTCGGGCAGGAAGTGCGTCTTCTGATCCTCGGTCCCGAACTTCAGGAGCGCCGGCCCAAGCATCGAGATTCCGAAGCTGGTCAGGGGTGACCGAGCACCAATCCGGTGCATTTCCTCCTTGAGGACGATCGCCTGCTCCGGGCTGAGCCCGCCGCCCCCATAGGCCTCCGGCCAATCGGGGACGGTCCAGCCGCGCTCGGCCATCGCCTCGAGCCATTGCTTCTGAGCGTCGGACTGGAAGGCCCAGTTCCGCCCGCCCCAGCAGAGGTCGGCCTCCGAGCGGATGGGTGTCCGCATCTCGGCCGGGCAATTCGTCTCGAGCCAGGTGCGCGTGTCGGAGCGGAAGGAGTCGAGGTCAGTCATGAGTCGGCCTTAAAGTCAGTAAAGTCACGTGGTGAGGCACCATTTTTCGTGACCTTTAGCAGCCATCGAGCGTGTTCGAACGAACAAGGAATTTGGATTGCCGCCATGCGGGCGAGCCAAGCACGCCAAGTCCAAATAGGGAAGGGGTTTCGCTCATGTCGGCACGGCCGAGTAAATGGTTACGGGCCTGTCGCGATTCTTTTGCGCAAAGGGGTGGGTTTCAACGAGAATTTTTGCGGAATTCCAGCCCCTCGTCGATCCGGCGGAACGTCATTGCCGCGGCGTCGTGGACGTAATTCTGGGGCACCCGCCACGGATCGCGATCGCCCTGCTTGGGAAGCAGCGCTTCGGCGCGTTTCACATAGCCGGACTTCAGCTCCATGACCGGGCGGCGCTCGACGGCGGGATCGGCGCGCGGAGCGCACACGTCCTGCCCATCGCGCTTCATTCTGTTGAGCAGGCGACAGACGGAACGCGCGGTCAGGTCGCTGCGCAAGGTCCAGGATGCGTTGGTGTAGCCGAAGGCGATGAACAGGTTCGGCACGCCGCTCAGCATCATTCCTTTGTAGATCAGCAGCTTCGATGGCTCGGCGGTAGCGCCGTCGATCGACAGCTCGGTCCCGCCGAGCAGCTTCATGGTGAGTCCGGTCGCCGTGACGACGATGTCGCAATCGATCGTTTCGCCCGTCGACATTCGCAAACCGTCCGGCGTGAAGCGCTCGATCGCGCCGGTCGAAATCGAGAGCTTCCCCGAGCGCATCGCCGCAAAAAAGTCGCCGTCGGGAACGAGGCACAGGCGCTGGTCCCACGGATTGTAGGGAGGGCTAAAATCCCGCTCGATTGGATAGTTTTCGGGCAATTGCCGGCGGACCTGTTCGCCGATCCACCGGCTGACTCGCTCCGGCTTTCGCCGCGCCCGACCGTAGAAAAAGACCGTCAGAAGCACGTTCTTCCATTTGACGAGAGGATCGGCGATCCGCGACGGCAGGCACCGCTGCAGCCAGCGAGCGATAAAATCCCTTGCCGGCCGCGCGACGATGTAGCTGGGCGTGCGCTGGACCATCGTCACATGCGCGGCCTTTTCGGCCAGCGCGGGCACCAAGGTGACGGCGGTCGCGCCGCTGCCGATCACGGCGATGTTTTTCCCCGTATGGTCGAGGTCCTCGGGCCAGAATTGCGGGTGGACGATCTGGCCGCGGAAGTCGCTCTCGCCATCCCAGTTCGGCCGGTGGCCGGAAGCATAATCGTAATAGCCGCTGGCGAAGTAGAGGAATTTCGAGGTGAAAGTCCGAATCTTTCCGCCATGCTCGGCTTCGACGGTCCATCGAATTTCGCTCGACGACCAGCTCGCGCCGATCGCCTTATGGCCGAAGCAAATCTTCTCGAAGATCCCGAATTCCCGCGCCGTGTCCTCGACATATTGGCGGATCGAAGGCCCATCGACGATGGACAGGTCGCTACGCCACGGCCGGAACGGAAAGCCGAGCGTAAACATGTCGGAGTCAGATCTGACGCCGGGGAACCGAAACAGGTCCCAGGTTCCGCCGATCCGATCCCGAGCCTCGAGGATCAGCCAGCTCTTGTCGGCGCAGCGCGTCTTCAGCCGGTAAGCCGCGTCGATGCCGGAAATCCCGGCCCCAACGATCAGCACGTCAACGTGCTTACTTACCGCCATGTCAGGAAAGTGGCACAGCCATCTTGTTTCGCGCAATGCTGCGGCCTAGCGACGCCGCCGGAGACGCGACATGGAAGACGTAATGGACAAGCCGACCACCAGCCCGATTTCGACCCGCAAGCACGGCGACATACTGATCGTCCTGTCCAACAACCCGCCGGTGAACGCGCTTTCCACCGCGGTCCGGCAGGGACTCGTGGCGGCGATCGAGGAGGCCGAGGCCGACGACAGCGTCAACGCCATCGTGATCGCCTGCGAGGGCCAGACCTTCTTCGCCGGGGCCGACATCACCGAGTTCGGCAAGCCGCCGCAACAGCCTTGGCTCCCGGCGGTCGTCGACCGGATCGAGAATTGTTCGAAGCCTGTGGTCGCCGCGATCCACGGAACGGCGCTCGGCGGCGGGCTCGAGGTGGCGCTCGGCTGTCATTACCGCGTCGCGCTCCCGACAGCGAAACTCGGGACACCGGAAGTGAAGCTCGGCCTGCTTCCAGGCGCAGGGGGGACCCAGCGGCTGCCGCGCGTCGCGGGAGTGCGCAAGGCGCTTGAAATGTGCGCGACCGGCAATCCGATCGGCGCGAAAGAAGGGTTCGAATGCGGCCTCATCGACCGGTTGATCGAGGACGATTTGATCCCGCACGCGGTGGGCTATGCCGAGGAAGTGCGCGACGTGCGGCCGCTGCCGAAGAGCAGCGAGCGGCAGTATAAGCTCAACGAGTGCGACCCTTCGGTGTTCGAAGGCTTCCGCCACGAACATTCGCGCAGGTTCCGCGGCTTCGACGCGCCTGAGGCCAACATCAAGGCGGTGAAGATCGCCTGCGAGAAGCCCTACGGCGAGGGCGTCATCGAAGAGCGCAAATTGTTCATGGAGCTGATGGCCGGAACTCAGTCGAAGGCTCAGCAATATTTCTTTTTCGCGGAGCGCAAGGCCAACAAGATCGAGGGACTTCCGGAGGGCACGGCGCCGCGCGACGTCCGCAAGGTCGGAGTAATCGGCGCCGGCACGATGGGCGGCGGAATCTCGATGAACTTCCTGTCTGCCGGAATCCCGGTGACGATTATCGAAATGGCGCAAGACGCGCTGGACCGGGGCGCCGGCCTGATGCGCAAGAATTACGAGGCGAGCGCGGCCAAGGGGAAGCTGACCGCGGAGCAGGTCGAAAAAGCGATGGGCCTGCTCAACCCGACGCTCGACTTCCAGGCGCTGGCGGACTGCGACCTCATCATCGAGGCGGTGTACGAGAATATGGACGTGAAGAAGGACGTGTTCGCGCGGCTGGACAAGATCGCCAAGCCTGGCGCGATCCTCGCCTCCAACACCTCCTATCTCAACGTCAACGAGATCGCGGCCAGCATCTCGCGGCCCGGAGACGTGGTCGGAATGCACTTCTTCTCGCCGGCGAACGTCATGAAGCTGCTGGAGGTCGTGCGCGGCGACAAGACGGCGCCCGACGTGCTGCTGACGGCCATGACGATCGGCAAGCGCATCAGGAAAGTGCCGGTGGTCGCCGGGGTCTGTCACGGCTTCATCGGCAACCGGATGCTGATGCCGCGCCAGGTGGAAGCGACCAAGCTCCTCCTCGAAGGCGCGACCCCGGAGCAGGTCGACCGGGTCCATGTCGAATTCGGAATGCCGATGGGACCGTTCCAGATGGCAGACCTGGCGGGAGTCGATATCGGCTGGCACCGCGACCCCAACCGAATCGAGAATATCCGAGACGCGCTTTGCGCGATCGACCGCTGGGGCCAGAAGAAGGGCGCCGGTTTCTACGATTATGACGAGAAACGGCGGCCGACGCCGTCGCCGGTGGTCCAGCAGATCATCGAGGATTTCGCGAAGCAGCAGGGCGTTGAGCGGCGCCAAATCTCCGACCAGGAGATCGTCGAACGGACGCTCTACACGATGGTCAACGAAGGGGCGAAGATCCTCGAGGAGGGAATCGCCCAGCGGGCTTCGGACATCGACGTCGTGTGGGTCTATGGGTACGGCTGGCCGGTCTACCGCGGCGGGCCGATGTTCTGGGCCGACAGCGAGGGGCTGGGCAAGATCGTCGAAGGCCTCAGGCGCCAGGAAGAGCGGATGGGAAGCGATTTCAGCTTCTCGAAGCTGCTGCTCGACAAAGCGGAGAGGGGCGAGAGCTTCACCCGGTGAACCGCTGGGTCGCGCTGCTGCTGGCGGTTGTTGGCGGCGCTGCCGGAGCATGGGCAGCAACCCTTACTGTCACCGGCGCGCTGTTCGGATTCTTGTGGATCTTCGTGTTCGGGGACGACCCGTGGCCGGCATGGGTAGACCCCGTTGCCGGCGTCGTGCTCGTTGTCCTCGGTGTGGGCCTATGGGCGGCGATGGGCTGGGCGATCTGGTTGAGGCTCAAGCCGTACCGTTAGGACTTTCCTCCGGTAGGAGCATGAGCATTGCGGCGGCGACCGCGGCGAGGCCGGCGCTGGCGAGGAAGGTTGCCGAGCTTCCGTCGCGGTCCCACAGAATCCCGGCGCCGAGGCTGGCCAGCAGCGTCGCAATGCCGCTGACGAACCAGAAAGCGCCGAAGCTCGTCGCGCGCAGCTGGTCGGGCGCGCTATCGGCGATCATTCGGGAGAAAATCCCCTGGGTCAGCGCCATATGCGCGCCCCATAGAGCCGTGCCGAGGATGACGCCGAGGAGCGTGCCGCTGTACGCAAGGACGAGGTTGCCGGCGATGAGTGCAGCGATACCGCCGAAGAGCAGGCTGCGCGGGCTCATCCGGTCGCTCAGCGCACCGGCCGGATAAGCGAGCGCGACATAAGCGAGATTGAAGACCGCGAGCGTGATGGGCGACCAGGTCTCGGAAAGGCCGACCTCGATGCCTTTGAGGATCAGGAATGCTTCGGAAAAGCGCGCCAGTCCGAACAGGAAGCCGACTTTCAGCAGGCGCTTCGTTTCGGGCGTAAGCTCGCGAAAACCGTGGAAGAGCGGCGAGCGCTTCGGGGGCGCGAGATGCTGCTCCGGCTCTCGCAGCGCGAGCCAGGCGAGGAGAAACGAGCAGGCGGCCGGGATCACGGCGATCCAGAAAACCGTGCGGATATTGTTGGCAAGAAGCGCCATCAAGGCGATCGCGGCGACGGGCGCGAGCAGCGCCCCAACCGTGTCCATCGACTGCCTGAGACCGAACGCCCGCCCGCGAACGGCTTCCGGCGTTTCGTCGGCGATCATCGCGTCGCGGGGTGATCCACGAATGCCCTTGGCGATTCGGTCGGCAAAGCGCGCACCCATCACGGCCGCAGCGCTGGCCGCGAGCGGGAACAAGGGCTTCGACAAAGCCGCGAGCCCGTAGCCCGCGACCACCCACGGCTTGCGCCTGAGGCTCCGGTCGGAGAGCCGCCCGGAGGCGAGCTTGGCGAAATTGGCGGTCGCCTCGGCGACCCCGTCGATGGCTCCGAGCGCGGTCGCCGGAAGACCGAGGATGATCGTGATGAAAGCGGGCAGGAGCGCGTGATAGATTTCGCTCGAAAGGTCCATGAGCAAGCTGACGAAGCCGAGAACCCACACGTTGCGGGGGAGGGGCGGCCGGCTGCTCACCGGCGCGTCATTGCGGCGCTCCGGCGTTAACGCAAGCGAGCATATCTCAGTTTAACGAGAGCAATATTGCGGACGCGCTAATATTTGTTAGTCTGCAATCATGTTTGGGGGATCGACACCGGGGGCTCTCGCCGATCGCTTTGCGCGATTGGTCGAACGGTTGGGCGGCGACATGGCGGCAGCCAAAGCGCAGGGCCAGCAGCGCGCATTGCTCGCTGCGGTCGGGCAGCTCGAGCCCGCCACGCTCAACCAGATTTCCGCGAAAGTGAAGCGCGGAGCGCCGGCGGTCAGCCGAGCGATCGATACGCTGGTGAGGGCCGGGCTGGTCGACCGTCAGCCGGACCCGAACAATCGCCGCCGCCTGGCGCTGAAGCTCACCGAGGAGGGCCGCGACCGCTTGAACAGCCCGCCGGTTTCCGACGCGACGCTGGAGGGGCGCATCTCCAAACTTGCGCATAGCGAGCTGCGCGCGCTGGAGCGCGGGTTCGAAATCCTCGAGCGCTTGCCGCGCTAGTCGCTGACTAGCCGTTCCCGCGCTTCCGGCGCGTTTCCCAGCCTTTCTTCGCCGCGGCGCTGCGGCTCGACGAGCGGCCGTGGCCGGCATTCTTCCCGCCCTTGTCCTGCTTGTTGACTGTGCGCCACGCGCGTTCTTCCGCTTCCTTCTTGGAAACGCCGCGTTTCTCGTAGCTTTTCTCGATATGATCGGCCTTGCGTTCCTGCTTCGATGTGTACGCACCACGGGGCATGACTAAGCTCCTTAAGTTTGCCTGAGACATAAACGTTTGGCGGAGCGGCACGTTGCTATGCTGCATTGCAACATGAGCCGTAACGCAGTACATGGGCGCTCGAAATTTTCCGGGAAATTCGACAAATGAACCTGCGTAACGTGGCGATCATCGCCCACGTCGATCACGGCAAGACGACCCTTGTCGACCAGCTGTTCCGCCAGTCCGGCACCTTCCGCGACAATCAGCGCGTCGAGGAGCGGGCGATGGATTCGAACGACCTGGAGAAAGAGCGGGGGATCACGATCCTGGCCAAGTGCACGTCGGTCGAATGGGGCGGCAATCGGATCAACATCGTCGACACCCCGGGCCACGCCGACTTCGGGGCCGAGGTAGAGCGCATCCTGTCCATGGTCGACGGCGTCATCCTGCTCGTCGATGCCGCAGAAGGCCCGATGCCGCAGACCAAATTCGTCACCGGCAAGGCGCTCGCGCTGGGCCTCCGCCCGATCGTCGTGGTCAACAAGATCGACCGCCCCGATGCCCGTCCGGCCGAAGTGCTCGACGAGGTGTTCGAGCTGTTCCTCAACCTCGACGCGTCGGACGAGCAGCTCGACTTCCCGACGCTCTACGCCAGCGGCCGCGCCGGCTATGCCGGTCTCACCGACGACGTCCGCGACGGCGACCTGACTCCGCTGTTCGAAACCATCGTCAGCCATGTGCCCAAGCCGCGGGTCGACGCCGGCCCGTTCCGGATGCTCGCGACCTTGCTCGACCGCGACCCGTTCCTCGGCCGCGTCCTCACCGGCCGCGTCGAAAGCGGAAGTATCGCGGTCAAC
>JBKPOO010000109.1:0-17600 GCA_046733175.1 Pseudomonadota bacterium | reverse complement strand
GGCTGGGGCGGAGCGCTTCTTAGCCTTGCTCTCGTGCCCGACGACGGCGACGAGCTCTACCTGACCCTCGACTGGGACGGCACGCTCGAGGAATGGGTCGAGCGCAACGTCGTCCCTTATCTCGACAGCGTTCCGGAAATGCTCGTTTCGCCCCGCCTCAGCCGCGCCGATGCCGCGCGGGCGATTTCGCACTATCTCGCCGGCGACCCCGACCCTTTGATCGTCGCCGACTGGCCGGAAGATATCGCGCAATTCAACATGCTGCTGCTCACCGGTCCGGGAGTGATGGTCGAGGTGCCGCCGCTACGGTTTCAGTTCGTCGAGCTCTCGGGCTTCAGCACGGCGGCGAACAGCAAGGTCCCACATAACGCGCTCCACGATGCGCGCTCGCTGAGAGATCATATTTTGGGGCTGGAATAGTTTGTCCGTGCACGCGGAGCGAAGCAGCCCAAAGAGGATAAGGGTAGTTCGCGCGGAGACGCGGAGACGCAGAGAAGTCCGTACAAGTCTCAGGCCGCTCCGCATCTCTGCGTCTCTGCGTGAGATAATTTCCTTTTTTGGATTGCTTCGGAGCTCTGCTCCTCGCAATGACGGAAGGATGGTTCCCTTTTCGTTCGCAGGCGAAACATTCGACGCGACGAGCGACGGCGCCCTCTTTTGGCCGGCGCAGAATGCGCTTCTCGTGGCCGACCTGCATCTAGAAAAAGCGAGCTGGTTTGCACGACTGGGCCAGTTCCTCCCACCCTATGATTCGCACGCGACTCTGACCGCGCTTGCCCGGTCGGTTGAACAAACTGGCGCGACCCGGCTTTACTGCCTTGGCGACAGCTTCCACGACCGGTTCGGCTGCGAGAGACTGCCACAGAGCGCCCGCGAATTGCTGACCGCGCTCACGTCAAAGCTCGATTGGACGTGGATCGTGGGCAATCACGATCCGGGCTTCGCCGACCATTGCGGCGGCAAGCTGGCGGACGAAGTCGAGATTGGCGGGATCATCCTCC
The DNA here is from genome assembly GCA_046733175.1 of Pseudomonadota bacterium. GTDB lineage: Bacteria > Pseudomonadota > Alphaproteobacteria > Sphingomonadales > Sphingomonadaceae > Sphingomicrobium. Next base: position 16,599 of record JBKPOO010000109.1, on the reverse strand, counting down.
GACACGAAGCCGTCCGGCAGGAGACCCGGGCCGAGATGTCGGGCCACTATCACCCGAAGTTCCGCGTGCATCTGCGCGGCCGCCTCGTCTCGCGGCGCTGCTTCGTCGTATCGCCGACCAAGCTGATCCTGCCGGCGTTCGGTTCACTCACGGGCGGCCTCGACGCCCATCATCCGCAGATCATGGGCAGCGTCGGCCCGAATGCGGCTGCGCTGGTCCCCGTCTCCGATCGCCTGCTGCGCTTCCCGCTCGCGGCCTAATCGTCGGTCTTCACCTCGATCGCCATGGCGCCTGTCGGTGATAGCAGCAGCCTGGCGACGGCGGGGCGCCGCTTCCCAAAGGTTGCCGCCTGGAGCTCATTGCGCGCGGCGTGCCGGTCGAACTTGAAGCCTTGCTCGCCGGCCATCCGGCTCAGCCGATCGAGATGCTCGTCGAGATTGGCGAGGCCATGCTCGGGGTCGAACCACATCACTTCTTCAAGATCGCTCATCACTGCACTCTTTGTCGGACGGGCTGCAAAGGACAAGCACGGAATTGCGCATGGGCGGCGCTGTTCCTACACCGGTCACATGAAGACTGCCCTCCTGATCGCGGCTGCATTCGCCGTCGTCGCCGCGCCCGCCGGGGCGCAACAGATCGATCCCAAGACGCAAGCCCGGATCGACCGCATCCTAAAAGCGACTCCGCTGATCGACGGTCACAATGACATCGCCGAGCAGCTCGCGGAAAATTACAAACGGACTGTCGCCGGGGTCGGCAGCGGCACGGACGAGTGGAAGCCCAAACCTTTGATGACCGACATGGCCCGTCTCCATGCCGGCCGCGTCGGCGGTCAATTCTGGTCGGTCTATATCGATGGAACCATCACCGGCGACGCCGCGATCCGCGAGACGCTCCTCCAGATCGATATCGTCCGGCGGATGATCGAAGCTTATCCGAAGGACCTCGAGCTCGCCGCGACCGCGAACGACGTGGTCCGAATCCACAAGGCGGGACGTGTCGCCTCGATGATCGGGGTGGAGGGCGGCCGCCAAATGGGCGGATCACTCGCGGCGCTTCGCCAATATTACAACCTCGGCGCGCGCTACATGACGCTCACCCACAACCAGACGACAGAATGGGCCGACAGTGCGACCGACGACCCCAAATATGGCGGCCTAAGCCCATTCGGAGTCCAGGTCGTTCACGAGATGAACCGGATCGGCATGCTGGTCGACTTGAGCCACGTATCGGCCGACACGATGAAGGATGCGATCGCGGCGAGCCGGGCGCCGGTGATCTTCTCGCACTCGTCGGCCCGGGCGATCGGCGGCCATCCCCGCGACGTTCCGGATGACGTGCTCCAGCTGCTGCCCGCCAACGGCGGTGTGGTGATGGTCAATTTCGTTCCCAGCTTCCTGTCGAAGGAGGTGTGGGACTGGAGCGCGGCCAAAGATGCCGAGGAAGCGCGGCTGAAGGCGATCCATCGGGCAAGCACGGCGGACGTGAAGGCGGGCGTGGCGGCATGGGTGGGCGCACACCCCTCCCCGGTCGTGACGGCCGCGAATGTGGCCGATCATATCGAGCATATCGCCAAGGTCGCGGGCTACGATCATGTCGGCATCGGGGGCGATATGGACGGGATCGACGCGACGCCCGCCGACCTCAAAGGAGTGCAGGACTATCCCCATCTGTTCGCCGAGCTGATCCGCCGCGGCTGGTCCGACGAAAACCTCGCCAAGCTTGCCGGGGGCAACATCCTCCGCGTCCTGCGCCGAGCCGAAGCAGTCTCAGCCTCGATGAAGAACGAGCCGGCCGCGCTGTCAGACGTCGACACCGCGAAATGACCGAGCCGCCACTTCGGGCGGCGATCATCCCGGTTACGCCGCTCCAGCAGAATTGCAGCCTGATCTGGTGCACGAAGACGATGCGCGGGGCTTTCACAGACCCGGGCGGGGACCTGCCGCGGCTCAAGGCGGCTGCGAAGCAGGCGGGAGTCACGATCGAGAAGATCCTCCTCACCCACGGCCACATCGACCATTGCGGGTCGGCGGGCATATTCGCGGAGGAGCTAGGCGTTCCGATCGAGGGGCCGCACGAAGAGGATTTGTTCTGGATCGCCCGGCTGCACGAGGACGGTGAGCGTTATGGGATCACCGGCCGGCCGTTCGCCCCTGGCCGCTGGCTCGTCGACCGAGATCAGGTGACCGTCGGCGAGCTCACGTTCGACGTCCGCCACTGCCCCGGCCACACCCCGGGCCATGTCGTCTTTCATCACCCGGAATCGAAACTGGCGATTGTCGGGGACGTGATTTTCCAGGGGTCGGTCGGCCGTTGGGATTTTCCGCGCGGGAATCAGCAACAGCTCATCGAGTCGATCACCGAGAAGCTATGGCCGATGGGGGACGAAACGGCGTTCATCCCGGGCCATGGGCCGATGTCGACTTTCGGCCACGAGCGCCGGACCAATCCCTACGTCAGCGACGCGGCTTTAGCGGCCTAGCAAGGCTCCGGCAGCGCAGACGATCGCCCAAAGGAACAGCGCCGCGATCGCCAGCATGGTAGTCATCATCCCGGCCATCCGCCACCGAAACAGCTGCGGACGATCCATCCCAATGGCATGCGCAATCCGCGCGAGAACGAACCCGGCGGCAATCGCGCCCAGAGCTGGACGGTTGCCGCCCGACAGTTCCAGCGCGCCGAGCAGGAACAGGAAGAGCGTCGTATATTCGAGGAAGTTCGCTTGCGCCCGCATGCGCCGCAGCACCGCCTCGTTACCGCCGTCGCCGATCTTTACGCCATGCTCACGCCGGCTACGCACGACTCGCGCGCCGAGCCAGATGTTGACGGCGACCGCGGCAGCTGCCGTAAGGAGGGTGATCGGCGCGGGTGTCATTCCCCTTGGTTGCACCAGCCGGTCGCCCTTGCAACCACGCCGACAATCGCTATAGGAGCGGCGGTTCGCGACGATCCGGCCGCCGCCGCGGGTCTATCCCGCTGGGAATTGGCGCAGATCGTCGCAATTTTTATTGCTATTAAAGGTGCCGCAATGGCTGTCCCTAAGAGAAAAACCTCGCCGTCGAAGCGGAACATGCGCCGCAGCCATCATGCGCTGACTGCGCCGAAGTTCCAGGAATGCCCCAACTGCGGCGAACTCAAGCTTCCGCACAACATGTGCCAGGCCTGCGGCCATTATAACGGCCGTGAGATCAGCGCCCCCGAGGCCTAAGCGCTAACGGCCACCATGACCGGGGGCCCTCGCATAGCCATTGACGCAATGGGCGGCGATTGCGGCCCGGCGACGATCATTGCCGGCGCGGCCCGTGCCTCGCGACGCGACCCGTCGCTCGAATTCGTCATTTACGGTGACGAGAAGCTCGTCGCGGCGGAACTTAAGCACCATGGCGCTGTCCGTTCCTCCGTCACAATCGTCGATTCGCCCGAAGCGATCGAAGCCAGCGAAAAGCCGAGCCAGGCAATCCGTCGCGCGCGAACGACCTCGATGGGGATGGCGATCAACGCCGTCAAAGAGGGCAAGGCCGACGCCGCTCTCTCGGGCGGAAATACCGGCGCCTTGATGGCCATGTCGAAGCTGGCGCTCCGAACGATGCCGGGGATCGACCGGCCCGCGCTCGCCGCTCTTCTCCCAACGCTCGGAGAAACCGACGTCATCATGCTCGATCTCGGCGCCAACACCGAGTGCGACGCGCAGAACCTCGTCCAGTTCGCCGTGATGGGCGCGGCATACTCTCGCTGCGTCCTCGGCATCGCCACTCCGAGGGTCAAGCTGCTCAACATCGGCACCGAAGAATTGAAGGGCACGGACGAACTCAAGGAAGCGGCGCAGCTGCTCCGCGAGGCGGATTATCTCCCGCTGCGGTTCGACGGTTTCACCGAGGGCGACCAGTTGTCCCGCGGAGTGGTCGATGTCGTCGTTACCGACGGATTCTCCGGCAATATCGCATTGAAGACCGCCGAGGGCACCGCGCGGTTCGTGACGGACCTTCTGCGGCGGGCGTTCAAGAGCTCGCTTCGGTCGAAGGCGGGTTTCGCCTTGTCGAAGCCTGCGCTCAATCTCCTGAAGGTCCACCTTGACCCCAATAACCACAACGGCGCGGTCTTCCTGGGCTTGAACGGCCTCGTCGTGAAAAGCCATGGAAGCGCGAACCCGAAGGGAGTCGCCAACGCGATCGGAGTCGCGGCGAGGATGGTCCGCAACGACATCACTCGGAAGATCGGGGACGACCTCGACAACTTCCGCGCTCACGCCTTTGCCAACGAGGCCGCCCAATGAGCCTGCGGTCGGTCGTCCTCGGAACGGGATCGGCCCTGCCGAGGCGCCGGGTGACGAACGAGGAACTCGCCGAAACCGTCGAGACGTCCGACGCCTGGATCGTAGAGCGGACCGGGATCCGCAGCCGCTACGTCGCGAGCGACGATGAAACCACCGCAAGCCTCGCGACGGAGGCCTGTCGCCGCGCGCTGGACAAGGCCGGAGTCGAGGCGGCGAAAATCGACCTGATCGTCCTAGCAACCGCCACCCCCGACCAGACCTTCCCGTCATCGGCGACAAAGGTTCAGGCCGCGCTCGGCATCAACGATTGCATTGCGTTCGACGTGCATGCGGTATGCACGGGATTCCTCTACGCCCTGAGCGTCGCCGACTCGATGCTCCGAAGCGGCAACGCGAGCAAAGCGCTGGTCATCGGAGCCGAGACCTTCAGCCGGATTCTCGACTGGAGCGACCGTGGGACCTGCGTGCTGTTCGGCGACGGCGCCGGAGCCTTGGTGCTCGGCGCCGAGCAGGGCGAAGGCGGAATTCTCGCCACCAAGCTGCACGCGGATGGGCGCCACAACGATCTCCTCTTCGTCGATGGCGGCCCCTCGACGACGGGCACCGTGGGGAAGCTGAGGATGAAAGGCCGCGAAGTCTTTCGCCACGCGGTGGTTAATCTTGCGGACGTGATGAACGAGGTTCTGGAAGCCGCTGGCCTTTCTGCAGCGGACGTCGACTGGGTCGTTCCGCACCAGGCCAATGCCCGGATCCTCGACGCGACCGCGAAGAAACTCGGCCTCCCGGCAGAGAAGATCGTGGTGACCGTCGACGAGCATGCGAACACGTCAGCGGCGTCCGTTCCGCTGGCGTTTGACACCGCCGTCCGCGACGGGAGGATCAACCGCGGCGACCTTGTTGTGCTGGAGGCCATGGGTGGTGGCTTTACATGGGGCGCAGCAGCGCTCAGGTATTGAAAAATATCGGCAATCCGTCAAAAGTCGAATTGCCGACATCATGGGTTTCCGTTACGTAAGTGTAATCTAAACGGCGGGGGGCACGCCGTGAGAAGCTGGAGAAAATCATGGCGGATCTCGGGATCGCGCGTCTCAACAAGGAAACAGGTATGAACGGCACTCTGACGCGCGCAGACCTCGCCGACGTCGTCCATCGCAAGCTCGGCCTGTCGCGCGCCGAATCGGCCAATGTCGTCGAGCGAGTCCTTCATCACATGTGTCACGCGCTCGCCAAGGGCGCCAACGTGAAGGTTTCCGGATTCGGCACCTTCATCCTCCGCGACAAGGGCCAGCGGGTCGGCCGCAATCCGAAGACGGGTGTCGAAGTGCCGATCGCTCCGCGGCGGGTCATGACCTTCCGCGCAAGCCAGATCATGCGCGACCGGATCACGAAGGGCTAAGCCGGAAGGTGGCGGCGGCCGGAGAGAAGGACCCGGACGCGCTCAAGACAATCGGCGAATTGTCCGAGGAGCTCGGAGTCGCGCAGCACATCCTGCGTTACTGGGAAACGAAGTTTCCGCAGCTTCGGCCCATGCAGCGCGCCGGAAACCGCCGCTATTACCGGCCGTCCGACGTCGAGCTCGCGCGCCGAATCCACCGGCTGTTGACCGAGGAAGGCTATACCGTCCGCGGAGTGCAGAAGCTGCTGCGGGAAAGGGGCGCGCAGGCGATGGAAGTCGCAGTCGCCGCCCGAGCGACCGCGGAACCTCAGTTTGCTGCCGAGGATGGCGACGGGGGAATCGACGTTTTCCGGCTGATCGAGCTCCGGAACCGCTTGGCTTCGGCACTCGACTCCTGACCCGGCAAAAGTGGTAAACCGGCCACGAACCACTTCCATTCAGTCCGCGGTTAATTGATCCACGTTAGTCTGCCCGCTTGGACGTGGACATGATGACGGCGGAGTGGACACCGTTTTCATCGTTTGATCTGGCGGCGCTTCGGATTGCGCTGCGAAGGTGAAGGCGTCCCCGTGCGTTAAAGGGGCCAGACATGGGAATGAGTTCGAAATTCGAAGCCGCCGGCTACGCCAAGCGCGAACCTCGAATTGCAGTGCGTTGCGAGGCCATGCTTGTCGAAGAGGACGGCTGCGCCCTCGACGTGGTCATTACCGACGTGTCTCGCGACGGCTTCCGGCTGGAATCGGACAGCGAGCTCGAAATCGGCTCCGAAGTCTGGCTGAAGGTCGCCAAGCTCAGCCCCGTAAGAGCGCTGATCCGCTGGACTTGCGGACACGAAGCCGGCGGCGTTTTCCTGGAACCCGCGGCACTCTAATTAGACTCTCAGCGCCGCGGCGGCTTCCGCCTCGCGCTTCAGGTTGCGGGCGAGCTGGCTCATCCCGTTGAGATATTGCGGCGGGATGTGGATATCGCGGTAATCGAGCTGCGCCGCGGCGCGCAGAGTCCAGAACGGATCGACAAGATGCGGCCGAGCCAATGCCACGAGGTCCGCGCGGCCGGCGGCAAGGATGGAATTCGCGTGATCGGGCTCGTAGATATTGCCGACCGCCATGGTCGCGAGCCGTCCCTCGTTGCGGATCTTGTCCGAAAAGGGCGTCTGGAACATCCGGCCGTAGACCGGCTGCTGCTCCGCCCAGGTCTGGCCGGCGGAGACGTCGATAAGGTCGGCGCCTTCGCGCGCGAAAGCTTCGCCGATCTCAACCGCGTCGTCGGCGGTGATCCCGTCCTCCCCAGCCCAGTCAGTGGCGGAAATCCGCACCGACATCGGCCGGTCTTTCGGCCAGGAGGCGCGCATCGCGGCGAACACTTCGAGCGGATAGCGGAGGCGGTTCTCGAGCGACCCGCCATATTCGTCGGTTCGGCGGTTCTGCAGCGGGGTGATGAAGCTCGAGAGCAGGTACCCATGGGCGGCGTGGAGCTCGACCATGTCGAAGCCGCATTCCAGCCCCATGCGCACTGCGGCGACGAACTGCTCGCGCACCGCATCCATGTCCGCCCGGCTCATCGGGCGCGGGACCTGGTTCGCCGGCGACCACGCGACATCGCTGGCAGCCATCACCGGCCAGTTGCCGTCGTCGAGCGGCACGTCGTTCCCTTCCCAGCCCAATTTCGTCGAGCCCTTGGGCCCGGAATGGCCGAGCTGGAGGCAAATCTTGGCCTTGGAGTTCGAGTGGACGAAGTCGACGATGCGTTTCCACGCGGCGACGTGATCGCCATTCCACAAGCCGGTGCAGCCCGGGCTGATCCGGCCTTCGGGGGACACACAGGTCATCTCGGTGAAGACCAGTCCCGCCCCGCCCAGCGCCCGTTCGCCCAAATGAACGAAGTGGAAGTCGTTCGGCACTCCGTCGACGGCGGAATACATGGCCATCGGCGAAACCGTGATGCGGTTTTCCACCTCCATCTCGCGAAGCTTCAGCGGAGCGAACATCGGCGGCGCGGTCTTGTTCGAGCGGCCCTCGGTCGCGCGCTTCCAGAACCAGCGTTCCACGCCTTCCAGCCATTCGCGGTCGCGGAGCCGCAAATTCTCGTGGCTGATGCGCTGCGACCGCGTGAGGAGCGAGTAAGCGAACTGCAGCGGCTCGAAATGGAGGTACCGCTCGAGGGTCTCGAACCATTCGGTCGAATTGCGCGCGCTGTTCTGGAGCTTCAGCACCTCGAGATTGCGCTCCGCCTGATATTCGTCGAGCGCGGCCTGGAGCGAAAGGCCCTCGCGATTGAGGACGTCGGCCAGCTTGATCGCATCCTCGAGCGCGAGCTTGGTCCCCGATCCGATCGAGAAATGCGCCGTGTGCGCCGCGTCCCCAAGCAGGATGACGTTGCCGCTCGCCCAGCGCTCGCATTTGATGCGCCGGAAATTGAGCCAGGCGGCCGAGCCGACAAGGTGCGACGCATTCGACTGCAGCGAGTGGCCATCCAGATATTTGGCGAACAGCTTTTCGCACGCCGCGATACTTTGATCCTGGCTCATCCGGTCGAAGCCGAACCTTGACCAGGTTTCCTCTGAACATTCGACGATGAAGGTCGAGCAGTCGGGCGCGAAGCGGTAGGCGTGCGCCCAGATCCAGCCGTGCTCGGTTTCCTCGAACGCGAAGGTGAAGGCGTCGAAGACTTTCGAAGTTCCGAGCCAAACGAACTTGTTCCGGCGAACGTCGACGTCGACTCCGAACGCACCCGCCGATGCGTCGCGGAAGCGCGAGTTCGCTCCGTCCGAGGCAATGACGAGATCGTAATCCCGCCACTTCGGATCGGCCGGGTCGCACTCGGCCTCGAAATGCAGAACCACGCCAAGCTCGCGCGCCCGCTCCTGGAGGATTTCGAGCAGGCGCTTGCGGCCGATGCCGATGAACCCGTGCCCCCCCGAGGTGATGCGTTCGCCGCGAATGTGGACGTCGATATCGTCCCAATGGGCAAACTCGCCGGTGATGGTCGCGGCGGAAACGGGATCGTTCCGCTTGATGTTGTCGACCGTGAGGTCGGAGAAGACGACGCCCCAACCGAAGGTCACGCCCGGCGGATTGCGCTCGAACACCTCAATCTCGTGCGCGGCGTCGCGCAATTTCATCGAAATTGCGAAATAGAGCCCGGCCGGCCCCGCCCCGATGCAGGCGATTTTCATGGGTGAGGCCCGCCTAAAGTCACTAAAGTCACGCGATGAGGCGCCTTTTCGCCGAGCGGGAGCGGAGCAGGCCAAAATTCTTGCCCAAGGCCCAATTCACGACGTCGGAACCGCATCGGTGCAGCATGGCACAGCAAAGCGGCGGTAGGACAGCGGTAATGTCGGCAATGGCTAGAAAGCGGACGTAACCCGCTTCACTTCGCGCGCTTGAAGTCCATGACCCAGTTGCTTTCCCAGCTCTTGCCGCCGTCAAACGAGAAGGCCTGCTCCCAGCGTGCGGAAGTGGGTGACAGCTTACGCCACAGGAAGCGGACTTTGATGGGCTTCCCTTCATAAGTGTCGTCGCCTTCGAACAGGCCTTCGGAGCCGCGAAAACCGCCGTAGACTGCCGGGCCCAGAAGCCCGTCGCCGTCGCCGACCCAATAGATCGCCCAGCGCTTTACGGTACGATCGTAACAGCGCAGCGCCACTCCCGAATTGCGGCCTTTGATCCGATGCTCCTCCACATTGCACAGTCCGCCGAGCAGCGGGCGCGTGTCGGCCGTGCCCTCATATTCCACCCATTCGCTGCTGCCCGCGCCGCGCGCCTTCAGCAGCCGATGGTGGACCTTCCACCGGCCATGAAGGAAATCGAAGTCGTGAGTGCCATCGGCGGCGGGAAGCCCACGGATCAGCGACCGCGATGTCGGCTTCAGCCGAAGGACTTCCGGCGGTTTCGCGAATGAGGATACGAGCGGCTTTTCCGCGGATTCGATCGCGGCCTTGTGCGCCTGATGATCAGCCGCATCGGTGAACGCGCCAAGCCAGACCAGCACTTTCTCGCCTTCCCGAACCGGAAGCCGCGGGAAATTGTTCGCCGCCCTTTCCGGAGCGAACCAGGCGAGGGGATGAACGCCCGCTTTCTCGAGCGCGGGCTTCACATGATTTTCGAACGTCGGCACCGCGTCGGCGGGAGCTCCTTTCAGGTAATAAATGGTGGCAATGACGAGCCCGCTCGGCACGTCGGTCCCGAGAGCCGGCCGGGCGGAAGGAAACTTCAATTCGGCCGCAGAATCCGGCGCGTGAAGCAACAGCACATTGTCGCTGTCGATCATCGTCGCATTGGCTTCGGTCCGGTGCGCCTGCCAGACGGGGCCGCCGTAGAATGAAGAGAGGCCGCTCAGGCGGGAATCCATGTCGCGGAAACCGCGCAGCCACACGAAACGGTTGGGACGATCGATGTCGGTGAAGGTCCCGATGACCTTCATCCCGAGAGCTTCCTGCGACTCGACGAACTCACGTTCGAAGAGATTGACGAGCACGTCCCGCTGGCCGTCGTGCAACGTATATTGACGCAATTCGACGATCGGGAACGAGCCCTGCAATTGCTCGGCCGCACCGGCCTGGGGAACGGCACCGATCAAGGCCGCGCCGGCGATCGCGAGACCCATACCGTCAGCAAATACTCCGTTCATCAGGTCAAACCTCCCGTTAATCGCGAAGGATTTCGTCGAACTCGATCACGTTGCCGTCGGGGTCGCGAATGAAGCAAACCTTCCGGCGGCCGTGGCCAAACAGGCTTGGGCCTTCCGTGATCGCAATCCCTTCCTGTCCAAGCCATTGACCCAAAGCGTCGAGGTCGTCGACGATGAATGCGGCGTGCGTGTAGCCCGGCCATTTGTCCGCATTATCCATAAGGACATTGCCTGCGTCGGCCACGATGCCGTTATAGATGAGGTTGATCCGGGCGCCCGCCGAATTGACCAGTCCGATCGATTTGCCGCGTGGAGAATCCTCGGCGGGATCAAAGACGAAGCCGAGCTTCTGGTAGAAACGCTGGGCGACCGCCCGGTCGGTCACTCGAATCCCGACGTGATCGATCAACCCGATCGTGAAGCTCATGCGCATTTTCTCTGTGGGGGCTGAAGCAGCAGCGGAGCGATCGCCTGTGCGTAGAGCGCACTGTGATCGCCGTCGAAGCCCGGCTCGCCCGCTTTCGTCAGCGTGATCCGAGTGGGCGGGTCGAGATAAGCGACGGACTTGTCCGAAGGCCCTTCATACCAGCGAATGTTGAACGCGCACATTCGCCGGAAGAACTGGACCTCCGCATAATGGTCGAGATTGTCGCGGATCCACCAGCCGAGCGATTGCCAGTCGCCCGTGCGCTCATAATGTTCGACATAGGCCGTAACCACCACCGTCGCGGTGGCGCCGAGGTAGCCCGCGGAGTCGGGAACGTCCCATATGTGATGAGCGAAATTGTCCTCGTTGCAGGTGCACCAGGATTCCGGCACGCCTTTCTGATGGAGTCTGTGGCATCGGCTGTTCAGGGTCGGCGAGCGATAAGCGCTGCGGATGGCAACATTGCCGAAGGCGGCGCGCAGCGGCTCCAGGACCAGGCGGCACAGTTGCTGCCCCGCTGCGATCGCGAGCGCCGGATCTTCGGGGATGTTGGGAACGCCGTAGAGGTTGCCCACTTCGCTATGCAGCATGTCGCGCATGAAGAAATGCTCGGACAGTCGGTAGCGGCCGAGCTCGGCGAGATCGGCGAGCGTATTGATACCCATGCACAGATCCTGGTTGGCGAAAGGAGCAGGCATGAGCGGCGTTTGAACTTCGCTGCTATCAGGAAATTACGAGTCAGCCCGACTTCGTGCCCCCTTCGCCGATCAGCGGGTGGCGGCGGCTCCCTTCGTTCTGGTTTTCGTGCAAGCCTGGACGTCTTCGCCAACCTAGCATCACGACGGAAAACCAAACGGCGGAGATGAGCCGATGTATGCAATAATCAGCGCGATCGTGGTGACGATGGCCATCGCCGTATCCGCAGCCCCGGACAGCAAGACAGAAACGGAGTTGCTCGCGAAGACGCAGGCGCTGGTCGATGCCGTCGCGCCGGGGAACAAAGCGCCGTGGAACGAGACTCTCGATCAGAACTTCATCGGGATGGACGAGAACGGAACCGTGCGATCGAAAGAGGAACTGGTTCGCGAAATCGAACCGCTGCCGGCCGGCCTCGACGGGCATATCAAGGTCGAGAATTTCCGGATTCGCCAGACAGGCCAATTGGCCGTCGCCGTCTATGAACTCCAGGAGGCGCTCAACTATCGCGGCCAGCCGCTGCATACGCGCTATCGGTCCGTCGATACCTGGCTGCGGACGAAGCAGGGCTGGAGGCTGATGGCCCAGCATAGCGCCGCCGTTCTCAAGGACCCGCCGGCGATCAGTCTCTCCCGGGATGAGCTTTGCGCTTATTCGGGCAGGTACCAGCTGACGCCCGAGATCCAGACAACGATCGAGTGCGTCGCCGATGGGCTCAAGGCCGAGCGAACGGGGCGGCCGAGCGTGACTTATCGGCCCGAGGTGCGGGACTTGTTCTTTGCACCGGGGCAACCTCGGTCGCGCCGAATCTTTCAGCGGGGAGCCGACGGATCGGTCGTGTCATTCGTCGACCGGCGCGAAGGCGAAGACATTCGGTGGGTGCGCGTCGCGGCTCAATAAGCGACTATGCCAGTCTCGAATCAACTCCGCGGATGAACGCGCCGACGAGGGTGTTGAAAGCGTCCGGGCGCTCGAGATTGGCAAGATGCCCGGCCCGCTCGATGATCTCGCAGCGGGCGCCCGGAATCAGCTGCGCCAGCTCGCGGGACAAAGCGGGCGGAGTCACATGGTCCTGCTCGCCGCAGAGCACCAGGGTCGGGACCCGGATTTCGTGGACCCGCGCGCTCTGGTTCGCGAGCCACACCGCCTCCGCGCCGATGCGATAGGCGGCAGGGTCGACCCGCGCCATGGTCTCGACCACCTCGAAACGGACCGCCGGCTCGGCCGGCTGGGCGATGAGGACGTCCACGCGGCTCTCGGCAAGCACGCGCATGTCCGCGCTTCCGGCAACGGAGCGATCGTAGAACGCCCGTCCTTCGGGATGGACCGCGAACGTATCGGCGAGGATCAGGGATAGGCACCGATCGGGAGCGGCGGTGTGCATTGCGATTGCGACGACGCCGCCAAGCGAAAGGCCGCAGACGTGGGCCCGGTCGACCTGAAGCTCGCTCATCGCCGACAGGATCGCCGTGGCATAATCGTCGCGGGTCGTTCCTTCGGGGGCGGCGTCGCTGTCGCCATAGCCCGGATAGTCGAAGGCGATTGCGCGACGCTCGCTCGCGAAATGGTCGAGTTGCGGACGCCACACGGATTTGTCCGACCCGACGCCGTGAAGGAAGACGATTGGCGTATGATCGCCGCCTCCGGATTCCGCGTAACCGATAGAATTTCCGTCGTTTGTGGCAACGCAGGGCATGGCACCATCTTGGCAGCGCCGCGCGCCTCGCGCTAGCGTCGCCGAATGACTCGGATGACGGTCAACGGCGAAGGGGTCCATTATAAGATCGACCCGAATACGCCCTTGCTTTGGGCGTTGCGCGACGCATCCAACCTCACCGGCACCAAATATGGCTGCGACAGCCATGATTGCGGAGCGTGCACCGTCATCGTCGACGGCCGAGCGGTGATGAGCTGCACGGTCGCCATCCGCGATCTGGAAGGCGCGGCGGTCACGACGATCGAAGGACTATCCGCCGACCGCTCGCATCCGGTCCAGCAGGCCTGGCTCGCGGAGCAGGTCACGATGTGCGGTTATTGCGAGCCGGGGTTCATCATGGCGATCGCCGCGCTGCTGCAGTCGAACCCGTCCCCGTCGAACGAACAGATCGCCGCCTTGCCCAATATCTGCCGATGCGGCGCCTACCCGCGCATTCGCCAGGCCATCGCGCGCGCCGCGGCCGCCGCGAAACCTGTACCGCAGCCGAAACAGTCATTCAGCAGCACTTCATCTGGCGAGGAGCAACAGAGGACGTAACATTGTAACGAGTCTGTTCGGGGAACGGCCATGCGTAAATATCTTCTCGCCCTGCTTGCCGGCGTTGCGGCTCCTGCGATCGCGGCCGCCGATCCCGGCGACAACAACAGCCATCGATGGCACCACGACTCGGCCGAGCAGAGCCAGTCCGAAAACCGCGGCGACCGCTCAGGCGCCACCGCCGACCGGCCGCACTTCGATCGAAGCAACAGCGGCCAGGAGCGATCCCAGCCGGTCATGCGTGTCGATTCGGACAGTACCGATCGTCCGCACTTCAATCGCGGCAACAGCGGCGGCGAACAGTCGCAACCCGCGATGCGCGTCGAAACGAACAGCGGCGGATATTCCGCCGAACGCCGCTTCCATAACGGGATGCCGAGCCGCTTCGGCAGCGGCGGCGAGCGTACCTCGATCCAGCCAGCCGGGGATGATCGTGCAAGCTCGACCGACAGCGTCCAGAACTGGCGCAGGGAAGAGCGGCAGCGCATGAACCGCGGCCCGAAGATCGTCGAGCCGACTGACGTCGCCATATCGCCGACGTTGCGCCAGCCCGATCGCGAGCTACCGCGCGTGTTCCGCAATCGCGTCCCGACGGTGAGCGACACGCCGCGCGAAGGGACGCAGCCGCCGCTGCGGACGACGAGCCGGAGGATCGAGACGACCAACTGGAGCACCCATTGGCGCAACGATCATCGGTACGACTGGCGTACCCACCGCCGGCATCATCACTCGCTCTTCCACCTCGGATTCTATTACGACCCGTTCGGCTGGACTTACCGTCCGTACCAGATCGGCTGGCGGCTCTGGCCGAGCTATTACAGCAGCCGCTACTGGATCGACGATCCCTGGCAGTACCGCCTGCCCTATGCGCCTCCGGGCTACCGCTGGGTGCGTTACTGGGATGACGCCTTGCTGGTGGATACCTGGACCGGCCAGGTCGTGGACGTGATCTACAATTTCTTCTGGTAGATCGTCCGATCCCGTTCATCGAAGGGGCGTTGCAGGCTTGCCGCGGCGCCCCTTCTGCTTTAGCGGACTAATACACCGAAAATTGGCTTCTCAGGGAATCCTCCAATGACCGTTGCTGCTCGTCTCATCTTGTCCGCGTCGGTGCTCGCCTTTGCAGTTCCCGCTGCCGCCCAAACCTCGGTGCAACCGACCGTGACTCCGTCGAACGAAACGCTCACTCCTCAAGAAGCAGCGAAGAGTCCACCGGTATCGCAGCAGGCTGCGCATGACCGCCTTTTCCAGCTCTTCAAGGATAGCGACGAGGCGAGCCTCAAGCGGAACCCGATCCAGGCCCTGTTCCGCGGCGACCTTCGCTATGCGGACCGCCTCGGCGATAATATTACGGACGCTTATTTCGCCGGCGAGCGCGCCGCGGCCGAGCACGACCTTGCCGCGCTTCACGCGATCCCCCGCGACCAGCTCAGCGCCACCGACCAGCTTGCCTACGACGTGTTCGAATTCAACACGAAGGACACGCTCCGCGGCCTTCAGCCCGATATGCTGGCGCTGACCGCGGTCCGGCCGATCAATCACTTCTTCGGGATCCACACTTTCTATCCGACCTTCGCCAGCGGCAAGGGCGCGGCACCGTTCAAGACGCTCGAGGATTATGAAAACAACCTCAAGCGCCACAAGGATTTCGTCACCTATCTCGACCGCGCGATCGGCCGCTTCCGCGAGGGCGAGAAATCGGGAGTGGTCGAAACGAAGCTGACCGTCCGCAACATGATCGAGCAGCTCGACAGCCAGCTGAAGCTGAAGCCGGAGGATTCGCCCTATTTCGGCCCCGTCAAGCAATTCCCGGCCGGGATCAGCGATGCCGACAAGGCGCGCCTGACAAGCGAATATCGAGCGGCGGTCACGGACGAAATCTATCCCGCGCTGACCCGGCTTCGGGACTTCTTCCAGAACGATTATCTCGCCCATGCGCGAGAGGGAGTCGGGCTGAAATACATGCCCGGCGGAGACAAGCTCTACGCTTATCTGATCCAGTCGACGACGACGACGGACATGACTCCGGAGCAGATCCACGAGTTGGGTCTCAGCGAAGTGGCGCGCATCACGAAAGAGTTCGACAAGGTCCGGCGGCAGGTCGCGTTCAAGGGCACGCTTCCACAATTCTTCGATTACATGCGGACCAGCCCCAAGTTCCAGCCGAAGAGCCGCGAGCAGATCACGCAGGACTATTACAACCTCAAGAAGAAGGTCGACGCGCAGATTCCGCGATTCTTCTCGCTCGTTCCGAAGGCGCCTCTCCGGATCCAGCCTTACGAGCCGTTCCGGGAGAAATTCGAGGCCGGCGGCAGCTATGAGCAGGGAACTCCGGACGGATCACGGCCCGGCACCTTCTTCTTCAACGCCTACGATTTGCCGTCGCGAAGTACGTGGGAAGAGACCACCCTCTTCCTCCACGAAGGCGAGCCCGGGCACCACTTCCAGATCAGCATCGCGCAGGAAAATGCTGCGCTTCCACCGTTCATGCGCTTCGGCGGGAACACGGCCTATGCCGAGGGCTGGGCGCTCTATGCCGAAACGCTCGGTTACGACATGGGGTTCTACAAGGACCCCTACGCCCGGTTCGGGACGCTCAACGACGAAATGCTTCGGGCGATGCGGCTGGTGGTCGACACCGGCATACACTCGAAGGGTTGGACCCGCGACCAGTCGATCGCCTACATGCTCGGCCATTCGGGAATGTCGAAGACGGACGCGACGGCGGAGGTCGAGCGCTACATCGCAATCCCTAGCCAGGCGACCGCCTACAAGATCGGCGCGCTCACGATTCAGCGCCTTCGCAAGAAAGCGGAGACCCAGCTCGGGCCGAAATTCGATATTCGCGAATTCCACGCCCAGGTGCTCGATTCAGGTGCGCTCCCGATGAAGATCCTCGAGGAGAAGATCGACCGCTGGATCGC
>JBKPOO010000108.1:0-5597 GCA_046733175.1 Pseudomonadota bacterium | reverse complement strand
TACCGAATGTCTCGTGGGCTCGGAGATGTGTATAAGAGACAGTGGCCGCACTTCCGCCCTCGCGCCTGTTCACGGTGATGTGCGTCGGAATGGCGGGGGTCGCGGGCACCATCCTCGCCGCTTACGCCAGCCTGCTCGGCGAGCGCTACCTTCCCTACCTGCTCGCCGCGGCGTTCATGTCGGCGCCTGGCGGAATCCTGATGGCGAAGATGATCATGCCCGACGATCCGCGCGACACCGACGCGGTGGAGGACCAGAAGGTCGACGTCGCGGAGACGTTCGAGGAAGGCGTCAAGCCCGCGAACATCATCATGGCGGCAGCGCAGGGCGCTCAAACCGGCGTCAAGCTCGCGGTCGCGGTCGGAGCGATGGTCCTGGCGTTCGTTGCCCTCGTCGCGCTCGCCAACGGCCTGCTCGGCGGGCTCGGCAATCTCGTCGGAATCCCGGACCTCAGCTTCCAGCGGCTCGTCGGATATCTGTTCGCGCCGTTCATGTTCCTGATCGGCATTCCGTGGCGCGAGGCTCTCACGGCGGGCGGGCTGTTCGGGACGAAGCTGGTGCTAAACGAGTTCGTGGCTTTCATTGACCTCGGCCAGATGGGAACGGCGATCTTGAGCGACCGCAGCCGGGCGATCGTCACCTTCGCATTGTGCGGCTTCGCCAATTTCAGCTCGATCGCGATCCAGATGGCGGTGACCGGAGGGCTGGCTCCGAGCCAGCGGCCGGTTATCGCGAAGCTGGGTCTGCGTGCGCTGCTCGCGGGCTCGCTTGCGAACCTGATGAGCGCGGCGCTCGCAGGCCTGATGATCTGAGTTTCACACGAAGACACGAAGACACGAAGAGGCGCGATGATCGACATCGAAGAGCTCGCCCGGCGGACGATCGACTGCGGTTTTCACATTCACAAGAAGCTTGGGCCGGGTTTGCTCGAGAGTGTCTACGAGGCGGTGCTTGCCGCAAGCCTCGAACGCGATGGCCTGCGCGTCGAGCGGCAGAAGCCGATAGCCATACAATTCGAAGGGCTGAAAATCGTTAACGGTTTCAGGGCCGACCTCTTCGTCGATGACCGTCTCATTGTGGAAGTGAAATCGGTTGAACGAACCCCGGCCGTTCATGGCAAGCAGCTGCTTACCTATCTTAAGCTCGCGGAGCAGCCCCTTGGGCTGCTCATGAATTTTGGCTGCGCTACCTTTCGCGAAGGACTGAAACGAGTTGTGAACGGACCATCGAATTTCGTTCCGCCAAACCCACGTTGCGCTTGATATTCTTCGTGTCTTCGTGGCTTCGTGTGAAACAATGCGCCGGCTGTTCCATGCTGAGCCAATGACTTAAGAGATGCCAATGGCCACGATCACTGCTGACGATCACATTGCGTCCGTTTCGCTGAAGGATGCCGACCGCGATCCCGACACGTTCGCGCAGAAGCTCGGGCACAGCTTCGAGGAATATGGCTTCGCGATCATCGCGGACCACGGCATCCCCGACGAGCTGATCCACCGCGCGGAGGAAAAAGCGAAGGAATTCTTCGCGCTGCCCGAGGAGGTGAAACGCAAATATCACATCGAAGGCGGCGGCGGGGCCCGCGGTTACACACCGTTCGGGATCGAAACCGCCAAGGGCGCGACGGCGTTCGACCTCAAGGAATTCTGGCACGTGGGGCGGCAGCTCGCGCACGGCCATCCGTTTCGCGACCATATGCCCGACAACGTCTGGCCCTCGGAGGTCGCGAGCTTCAAGGACACGTTCGAGGAGCTGTTCGCGACGTTCGACCGCACGGGCCTCAAGATCCTGAGGGCGATCGCCCGTTTCCTGAAGATCGACGAGGATTATTTCGTCGACACGGTTCGCGACGGCAATTCGGTGATGCGCCTGCTTCATTATCCGCCGATCCAGGGCGAGCCGGGGAGCAACGTCCGCGCCGGCGCTCACGAGGACATCAACACCATCACGCTGCTTCTCGGCGCGGAAGAAGCGGGCCTCCAGCTGCTAACCAAGGACGGCCGCTGGATTCCGGTTTCTCCCCAACCAGGAGAGCTGGTCGTGAACATCGGCGACATGCTTCAGCGGCTCACCAACGGAATGCTTCGCTCGACCACGCACCGAGTGGTCAATCCACCCCCCGAGCGCCGCGGTTTGTCGCGCTATTCAATGCCCTTCTTCCTTCACTTCCGGTCGGATTTCCTGATCGAGCCACTGCCGGGAACTGTCCCTCCGGACGAGCAGCCGAAATGGAGTCCGATCACCGCCAACGACTACCTCCAGGAGCGGCTGCGCGAGATCAAGCTCAAGTAGCGGCCCGACTCCTCCATTTTCGATCAGTCCTGCCTCGCAAAAAGGACCTCAACGACTCATCATGCTCCCGTCGTGGGCAGCGCGAGACCAAAATCAGACGGCATTCGGTCCCTCTACGAGCGGAGGTTGGACCGCGTCGCGGTCAACGCCGAAGTTTCGCTCCGGCGCAGCGGAGCGCTCAATTATCGGGTGCGGGTGTTTGACGCCTCGCCGCTCGGCTGCAAGCTCGAGTTCGTCGAGCGGCCGCGGCTCGAGGAGCGGGTGTGGGTCAAGTTCGAGCGAATGGATGCCGTCGAGGGGTTCGTCTGCTGGGTCGAAGGATTCCAGGCCGGAATCGAATTTGCGAAGCCGATCCACGAGGCGGTCTTCGACGCGCTGCTGCCGCGGTTGAACTAGCCGGGCTTGGAATCGCTCAGGTTCGCCGGGCCGAAGCCGTGCGGGATAAGGGCGCCGATGGTGAAACGCTCCACCTTCGATCCGTCTCCGCTCGAGCACAGGATCTCGACGTCGCGGCCGCTTAGCTGGGCGGCTTCGAGGATCGCCTGGCGGCAGCCTCCGCACGGAGTGCAGACCGCGTCCCCAGTCCCGCCCGCCACGGCGATCCGCGCAACCTTATCGAGCCCGAATGCATGCTGTGCGGTCGTCAGCGCGCTCTGCTCCGCGCACAGGCCGAGGCGGTAGCAGGCATTCTCCATATTGGCGCCGGTGACGACCTCCCCGTCGACGGATTCGACCGCGCATCCGACCTGGAAGCGCGAATAAGGCGCATAGGCGCGGGCCGCGGCTTGGCGGGCGAGCTCGACCAGTTCATCTTCTGTCATGAGCCCGTCCATAAGAGCAGCCAGCCGTCATTGCGACCCCGGCCCCGAGCCGGGGGAAGCAATCCAGTGGACGACTTTCTGGATTGCTTCGTCGCTGCGCTCCTCGCAATGACGCCGTTGGAGGGTTTGCGATGAATGCCCGGTTCTTTATGGCCGCCGTTGCGGCCCTGTTTCTTGCCGGCTGTGCCGTTCAGCGGCCGGCTCCGACGCCGGTCCCGGCCAGCGTCGTCGAGGTGCAAATCCTCGCGCTCAACGACTTTCACGGAAATGTGGAGCGTCCCGCGGACCCAGTCCGATTCCAGCTCGGACCCGACCAGTTCGCGACCTCGCCCGCCGGCGGAGCGGCGATCGTCGGACAGGAGCTCGCGAACCTCCGCTCCGGTCACGACCACAGCATCACCGTTGCCGCTGGCGACCTCATCGGTGCGTCGCCGCTGACCTCGGCCTATTTCCTCGACGAGCCGACCATCGACGCCATGAACCTGATGGGCCTCAGTCTCGCGTCGGTCGGCAATCACGAGTTCGACAAGGGGAGTGCCGAGCTTCTCCGGATGCAAAATGGCGGCTGCGAAAAATATACGACGCGCGTTCCTTGCCGGCTCGAGCCGTTCAAGGGCGCGCATTTCGAATATCTGGCGGCGAATGTGCTGAGGTCGAACGGCACGACGATTTTCCCGCCCACAGCAATCCGCCAGTTCGGACCGATCAGGATCGGCTTCATCGGCATGACCCTGAAGGACACTGGGATCCTCGTCACTCCGAGCGGAGTCGCGGGGCTTCGCTTCACCGACGAGGCCGCGACGGCCAATGCGCTGGTGCCCGCGCTCAAGGCGGGGGGCGCGGACGCGATCGTCCTGCTCATTCACCAGGGCGGGCATATTCCCGGCAGCTACCACCTCCAGGACTGCGAAGGCCTAAAGGACGAGATCCTGCCCATCCTGGACAAGCTCGATCCGGCGATCGCGACCGTGATCTCGGGCCATACGCATCATGCTTATGCGTGCGAGATGGAGCGCGGCGGCGCGAAGCGCCTGCTGACCAGCGCCGGGAAGAACGGTTATTTCGTCAGCGACCTTCGCCTGGACTTCGATCCGACCACCCACCGCCTGCTGGCGCAGCATGCGCGCAATGTCCCGATGATCCGCCAAGGCGAGGGCGACGCGGCCATCGCCGCCCTGGTGAAGCGCTATGGGGATGCAGCCGCGCCGGCCGCGAGCCGGATCGTCGGCCATTTGTCCGGCGGACCCGCTCGCAAGTCCGAAGGCGACGGCGAATCCCCGGCGTCGAACCTAATCGCCGATGCGCAGCTGGCCGCGACGAAGGCGCCCAATCGCGGCGCCGCGGACATCAGCTTCATCAACGCGACCGGAGTCCGCACCGACCTGGTACCGCTGCCCGACGGCCGCGTGACCTATGGCGCGATCTTCGCGCTCCAGCCCTTCGGCAACAATCTCGTCGTAAAAACCCTCACCGGCGCGCAGCTGAAGGCGGTGCTGGAACAGCAGTTCAAGGTCGAGAACGGCGCTGCCAAGGTCGCTTCGCTGCTGGTCCCCGCTCGCGGATTTCGGTTCAGCTACGATTTGTCGAAGCCGGCCGGCCAGCGGATCTTGTCGATGACTCTCGGCGGCAAGCCGATCGATCCGAACGGGCGTTACCGGATTACCGTCAACAATTTCCTCGCCAGCGGCGGCGACGGCTTCTCGGTGTTCAACGGCGGCACCGACACGTTCGATGCTGGGCTGGACCTCGACGCGCTCGAAGCATGGCTCGCGACCAATCCCACGGTCCCTGCCGACGAGCGGGTCACGAACGCCACGCCGCGCTAACGCAAAGGCGGCTCGTCGAAGCTGCGGAGCTTGCGGCTGTGGAGGGCATCGCCCTCGCGCTTGAGGAGGGTCAGCGCTTCGATTCCGATGCGCAGATGCTGACTGATCGCCCGCTCGTAGAAGGCATTCGCCTGGCCCGGTAATTTGAGCTCCCCGTGGAGCGGCTTGTCCGAGACGCAGAGCAAGGTCCCGTACGGCACGCGGAAGCGGTAGCCCTGCGCCGCCACCGTGGCCGATTCCATGTCGATGGCGACCGCGCGGCTCTGGTTGAAGCGCATCGATGAGGCGGTGTAGCGCAGCTCCCAATTGCGGTCGTCGGTCGTGACGACCGTGCCGGTGCGCAACCGGCGCTTCAGATCGTCCTCCTCCTCGCCGGTTACCATCATCGCCGACTCGAACAGTGCCTTCTGAACCTCCGCGATCGCCGGAATGGGGATTTCCGGAGGCAGCACGTCGTCGAGCAGATGGTCGTCGCGAAGGTAAGCGTGCGCGAGCACGTAATCGCCGATCGACTGGCTCGGGCGGAGGCCTCCGCAATGGCCGATCATCAGCCAGACCTCGGGGCGCAGCACGGCGATATGGTCGCAGATCGTCTTCGCGTTGGACGGGCCGACCCCGATATTGACGAGCGTCACTCCGCCCCGGCCCTCGGCCATTA
>JBKPOO010000107.1:0-14343 GCA_046733175.1 Pseudomonadota bacterium | reverse complement strand
TGATCGAAAATGCCGTTCGCTACGGAGCTTCGGGAGAGTCGATCGACGTCACGGTCGGCGAGGATGCTAAGGATCTTTCCATCACCGTTGCGGACCAGGGCCCAGGGATTCCCGAGGGACGCCGGGCCGAAGCTCTGAGGCGTTTTGGCCGGCTCGACTCCAGCCGGTCCGAGGCGGGCGCGGGCCTCGGCCTCGCTCTCGTCCGGGCGATCGCGCATCTCCACGACGGCGAATTGGTGCTCGAGGACAATAAGCCCGGCTTGATCGCAGTGCTGCGATTGCCGCTGGATCGTTCTACCTCGACACGCGCTTAGGAGTCATGGCGCAGACGGTCGCCGAACAGTTGATCGCGACGCTTGCCGCGGCGGGCGTACGCCGAATCTATGGGATCGCCGGGGACAGCCTCAACGCCATTACGGACGCAGTCCGGCGAGAAGCGGCAATCGATTGGCTCCACGTCCGGCATGAAGAGGTCGCGGCCTTTGCGGCGGGCGCCGAGGCGCAGCTGAGCGGGCGGCTTGCGGTGTGCGCCGGAAGCTGCGGCCCGGGGAATCTTCACCTCATTAACGGGCTGTTCGATTGCCACCGCTCGCGCGTCCCAGTGCTCGCCATCGCGGCGCACATTCCATCAGCGGAAATCGGGTCCGGCTATTTCCAGGAAACCCACCCGCAAAACCTGTTCCGCGAGTGCAGCCATTATTGCGAGCTCGTCTCCCACCCGACGCAAATGCCGCGAGTCCTCGAAATCGCGATCCGCGAAGCGCTCGGCAAAGGCGGCGTCTCGGTGGTCGTCATTCCGGGCGACGTGGCATTGCAGCGGGCCCAGGACGCGCCACCGCCAGCGCGCATCGATCTTTCGCCTCGGCAGCCGCCGCTGGCCCCAAGCGGGGGGGATGTCCGGGCGCTCGCTGACCTTCTGAACGCTTCGAAGCGGGTGACCCTGTTGTGCGGCGCCGGTTGCGCCGGGGCGCACTCCGAGCTGCTCGCACTGGCTGCAAAACTTCAATCGCCCATCGTCCATGCCATGCGCGGCAAGGAATATGTCGAATGGGACAATCCCTTCGACGTCGGCATGACGGGACTCATCGGCTTCTCGTCCGGCTATTTCGCAATGAACGACTGCGACGCGTTGCTCATCCTCGGAAGCGGATTTCCGTATCGCCAATTTTATCCGCAAGAGGCCCGTGTCGCGCAGGTCGACAGCCGGCCGGAGAATCTTGGACGCAAGGTGCCGGTCGAGCTCGGAGTCGTGGGGGACGTGGCAGCGACGATCAACGCGCTTTTGCCGATGCTCGCCGACAAGCCGGACGGATCCCATCTCGAGCGCGCGCTTCAACATTATCGAAAGGCTCGAAAGGACCTCGACGAATTGGCTCGGGGCGACAGCGGCGAGCCGCCGGTGCACCCGCAGCACGTCGCGCGGGTGGTAAATGAGCTCGCCGCAGACGATTCCATCTT
The DNA here is from genome assembly GCA_046733175.1 of Pseudomonadota bacterium. Lineage (GTDB taxonomy): Bacteria > Pseudomonadota > Alphaproteobacteria > Sphingomonadales > Sphingomonadaceae > Sphingomicrobium. The sequence continues at coordinate 12,885 of JBKPOO010000107.1, read as the reverse complement.
CACCTGCGACGTCGGTCTGCCGACGGTGTGGGCAGCGCGTTACCTCACAATGAACGGGCGGCGCCGGCTTGTCGGATCCTTCGTTCACGGCTCGATGGCCAACGCCATGGCGCAGGCGATCGGAGCGCAGGCGTCCAACCCGGGACGGCAGGTCGTCTCCCTATCCGGTGACGGCGGTTTCGCGATGCTCATGGGGGATTTCCTGAGCCTCTCGCAGCTGAAGCTCCCGATCAAGATCATCGTGTTCAACAACAGCTCACTGGGGTTCGTCGAAATCGAGCAGAAGTCGACGGGCTTTCTCGATTATGCCGTCGACCTCCAAAACCCCAATTTCGCCGCGATGGCCGAGGGGGCGGGCATTCGCGGCATTCGGATCGAAGATCCAGGCGAGGTCGAACGCGCCATCGGCGACGCTTTGTCGCATGACGGCCCCGTCCTGGTCGATGCGGTGGTGAACCGTCAGGAGCTCGTGATGCCACCGAAGATTACAGCCGAAATGGCCAAAGGCTTTACCTTGTTCATGGTGAAGGCTGTGCTTAGCGGCCGGAGCGACGAGGTTCTCGACCTCGCCAAGACGAACTTGTGGCGCTGAAGGAGTCGAAGCGATGAGCGACCAACTCGTAAGCGAAGATCGCGCGAATATCAGTTCAACCGAGCGGCGAACATTCGAAACGGTCAATCCTGCAACGCTCCAGCCGGGCCGAAGCTATGCCGGCCACACGGTCCAAGAAGCGCATGAAATCGCCGCCGCGGCGCATAAGGCTTTCGAACAATGGCGCACGACCACATTCGCCGACCGCGCGTCCGTGATCCGAAAGGCGGCGGCGATCCTGCGCGAGCGAAAGGACGAGTTCGCTGAGCTAATGACGGGTGAGATGGGCAAGACGCTCGACGACGGCCGCGCCGAGGTCGAGAAATGCGCCTTCCACTGCGATTGGTTTGCCGATCACGCGTCGGAATATCTCGCGGACGAGCCCGTGGACATCGATGGACCCGAGGCCTTCGTCACTTACAATCCGCTCGGGGTCGTGCTCGCCGTCATGCCGTGGAATTTTCCGTTGTGGCAGGTCTTCCGTTTCGCCGCGCCGGCGCTGATGGCCGGGAATGGCGGGTTGTTGAAACACGCTGCCAACGTCCCCGGCTGCGCGCTCGCGATCGAGGAAGTGCTGCATCAGGCGGGTGTTCCCAAAGACCTGTTCAGGACGCTGCTGCTCTCGAGCGGCGATGTGAAAGCGCTGATTGAGGACCCGAACGTGGCGGCGGTTACCCTGACGGGAAGCGTTGCGGCGGGAAAGAGCGTCGCGGCGGCGGCGGGCGGGGTCCTTAAGAAATGCGTGCTCGAGCTGGGCGGGTCCGACGCGTACATCGTGCTGGAAGACGCCGATATCGAAGCCGCCGCCAAGGTCGCGGCAACCGCGCGGATGGTGAACGGCGGCCAGAGCTGCATCGCAGGCAAAAGATTCATCGTCGTGAGGCAAGTCCTCGAACAATTCGAGAGCGCGCTGGTCGCCGAATTGAGAACTTACGAAATGGGGGACCCGCGACGCGAGGGAACGAAGCTCGGGCCGATGCAGAGCGTCAAGGCGCGCGATGAAATCCATCGGCAGGTCAGCGAAAGCGTCCGCAAGGGCGCGCGCCTTCTCCTTGGCGGCAAGGTCCCCGATCGACCCGGGGCATGGTATCCGGCCACGGCGCTCGCCAACGTCCTCCCCGGCCAGCCCGCCCACGACGAAGAGGTGTTCGGCCCCGTAGCTGCGGTTATCGCTGCGGAGGATGAGCGCGATGCCATCCGCATCGCGAATGCGAGCGAGTTCGGCCTGGGTTCGGGAGTCCTCACCGGTGACATCGATCGGGGGCGCAGGATTGCGGCAGAGGAGCTGGAGGCCGGCCTGAGCTTCGTCAACGAGAACGTCCGGTCAGACCCGCGAATGCCCTTCGGCGGGGTCAAGCATTCCGGTTACGGCCGCGAATGCTCCGCGTTCGGGATCCGCGAGTTCACCAACATCAAAAGCGTGCACGTAAAGGCGCTTGAGCATTCCGCCGGAAATACGGTCGAATGATCAGCCCTCGATAATCACTTTCGTTCCGACCTGAGTCAGCCCGAACAGCTTCTCCGCGAACTTGAGAGGTAGCCGAACGCAACCGTGGCTTGCCGGGTAGCCGGGGTTCGGGCCCGCATGAAAAGCGATGCCCATCGGATCGTACATTTGCATGAAGGGCATCGGGGCGTTGTCGTACTTACGGCTGTAGCCCTTAACCTTCTTCAGCATCACCGACCAGAAGCCGAGGGGAGTTTCGCGGCCCTTCTTGCCGGTCGAAATCGTCGAGACCCCGACCAATTTGTCGTCGCGATAGACGTAGAAAAGCTGCGTCAGCGTATCGATGACCACCTTCGTATCGCCGGCTTGCGGGACGGTGGGTGCCCACTTGAACTCGCCCGGCTTCATGTAGAGCGGACCGAACAAGGCGACGGCATCCTTGTGCGCCTGGGGTGCATTGCCTTGCGTCCATCGATAGGGCAGCTCAGCGGGTGGCGGGGCCGCCGGCGGAGGCGCGTGCACAACCTTCGGCGCCGTCGCGCAGCCAGCGAGAAGGGCAGCACCGATCGCCGCCACAATGAGATTCCTGGATATCCGCACCACCGGTCCCCACCACTGATCAGGTTTGCAGCATTGAACAACGAACGCCCATCCGTCTGTCAATCCGACGGTAAACGCGAATTTAGCGGTTAACTCAATCCCAGGTCACAGCGCCCTTCGGGAAGCCGTCGCGCTGGACACGAACGACGCAGAAGCGCTGCCCGCTCGGAGCCCGCATGACCACCCACCGGTCCAAGCGCTGGTCTACGGTTGCGCCGAGCTTTTCCAGGCGCTCGACCTCGGCCGGGATATCGTCGGTCTCGATGTCGATGTGGACCCGGCTTTCGTGGTCGACGCGCTGGATCTGGACGCTCCATTCATCCGGCCGGCCTTCGAGCATCACATAATTGCCGCGCGTTCCGGGATGGCCTGAATCGATCGGGCGTCCGAGGGCTTCGGCCCAGAAGCGCGCCGCAGCGTCGATGTCCTCAACGTTGCAGTCGATCAAAATCCCATTGATCCGCGAGCGGTGCATCACTCCCACTCGATCGTGCCGGGCGGCTTCGACGTATAATCGTAGACGACGCGGTTGATGCCCTGGACTTCGTTGACGATCCGCGTCGCCACGCGGCTCAGGAACTCGGGATCGAAATGGAAGACGTCGGCCGTCATTCCGTCGACGGAGGTCACCGCCCGGAGCGCGCAGACGTAATCGTAGGTGCGATAGTCGCCCATCACGCCGACCGTACGGACGGGCAGGAGCACCGCGAAAGCTTGCCAGATCGCATCGTACAGACCCGCGTTTCGAATCTCCTCGAGATAAACCGCGTCCGCCTTGCGCAGAATGTCGCACTTCTCCTGGCTGACCTCGCCGGGGATCCGGATCGCAAGCCCCGGTCCGGGGAAGGGATGACGCTGCACGAACGCCTCGGGCAAGCCCAGCTCGCGGCCGAGTTCCCGGACTTCGTCCTTGAACAGCTCGCGGAGCGGCTCGACGAGCTTCATATTCATCCGCTCGGGGAGGCCGCCGACATTATGGTGACTCTTGATGGTGACCGACGGGCCGCCGGTGAAGCTGACGCTTTCGATCACGTCGGGGTAAAGCGTGCCCTGGGCGAGGAAATCGGCGCCGCCGATCTTGTTCGCTTCGGCTTCGAACACGCTGATGAACTCGGAGCCGATGAACTTGCGTTTGGCCTCGGGGTCGGTGAGTCCTTCAAGTCCCGCGAGGAAGTCGGCGCTCGCGTCGACGTGGACGAGCGGGATGTTGTAGCTGTTGCGGAACAGGCTCACGACCTGCTCGGCCTCACCCAGACGCATCAACCCATGGTCGACGAACACGCAGGTGAGCTGGTCACCGACGGCTTCGTGAATGAGGACTGCGGCAACGGCGCTGTCGACGCCGCCGGAAAGACCGCAGATCACTCGGCCGCTGCCGACTTGCTCACGGATGTCCGCGATTTTCGCCTCGCGGAAGCTCGCCATCGTCCAGTCGCCTGCGCAGCCGCATACGTGGCGGACGAAATTGGCGAGCAATTTGCCGCCGTCGGGAGTGTGCACGACCTCCGGGTGGAACATGACCGTGTAGCGCTTGGCCTGTTCGTCAGTCGCGATCGCGAACGGCGCACCTTCGGATGCAGCCACGACCGTGAACCCCGGCGCGAGAGTCTCGACGCGGTCGCCGTGGCTCATCCATACTTGGTGCTTTTCGCCGACGCTCCACAGCCCGTCGAACAGGGCGCTGGGTGCGAGGATCTCGATATAGGCGCGGCCGAACTCCTTCTGGTCCGACGCGACGACCCTGCCGCCGAGCTGCTGGTGCAGCGTCTGCTGGCCATAGCAGATGCCAAGCAGCGGGACGGCGCTGTCGAACACCACTTGCGGCGCGCTGGGCGCGTTCTCCCACATCACCGAGGAAGGGCCGCCAGAGAAAATCACGCCCTTCGGCTGAAGACGCTCGAAGGCCTCCTCGGCCGAATTGAAGGGAGCGATTTCGGAATAGACCCCAGCCTCACGGATTCGCCTGGCGATCAGCTGGGTCACCTGGCTGCCGAAGTCGATGATGAGAATGGATTCGGTGGGCTGGACCGTCATGGCGGGCCGATAAAGACCGGCCCGGTCGCCCGTCAATGCATAAGAAAAGCGCGGACACTGGAAACCAGCGCCCGCGCTTCCTTTTGCCCCCTAAAGCTTAGTAGCGGCGATAGCCGTACTGGCTGTAGTCGTACGGGGTGTAACCGTAGCTCGACGAACGGTTCACGCGATCGATATCGATGTCGCTGATGAACCCGCGATAGTCGGTCTTGCACTTCCAGGTGAGATCGACCTGGCCCTGTCCGGCGTAGCCGTAACCATAGCCCGCGGCCATGCCGCTGTTGGCGACTCCGCGAACCGTCAGGCCGCCGCTCGAACGCGGCTCGACCCGGCTGATTCCGAGCACCCGCGCGCCACCATAGCCGTAGCCGTTATAGCCGTTGTTGTAGCCGTAGGGCGCGTAGCCGCCATAACCGCCATAGCCGCCGCCGTTGAGGCGCGCCTGGACGGCATTGACGCACTGGTTGACGATGGCCTGCTGGTTGTACTGGTTGTAGCCATATCCACCATAACCACCACCAAGCACCTGATTGAGCACCTGGCCGACGACGTTACCGCCGCCGTAACCCGGATAACCATAGCCCGGATAATATTGCGCCGCGGCAGGCGCCGCGGTCATTAGCGCGGCAGCGGCGACGCCGCCGGCAATCACAAACTTCAAAGCCTTCATGGCCCCTCTCCTCGATACGCAACGACTCGCCGGGCAAAACGCTCGGCGGCTTACTTCGGCTCAATATTGTTACGGTGCTGCACAATGGCTGAACCGGGCGTTTGCCGCGGTTCAGCTAAATCGATGAAACCCGTTGGAGGTCAGCGCTTTAGTCGCCGAGGTCGAGCCCTGTGAAATGCCCCAGGAACGCCATGACATCCGACGCTTCTTCGATGATTTTGGTCGTCGGCTTGCCCGACCCGTGCCCCGCGCGAGTTTCGATGCGGATCAGGTGGGGAGCGCCGTTCGGATCGTCGGCCTGCATCGCGGAAATATATTTGAAGCTATGCCCCGGAACGACCCGGTCGTCGGTATCCGCCGTGGTCACCAGCACCGGCGGATAATGAACGCCGGTCTTGATGTTGTGGTACGGCGAATAGGCAAGCAGCGTTCGGAAATCGGCTTCCTTGTTGGGATAGCCGTAATCGTCGACCCAATAACGACCCGCGGTGAACCGGTCGAAGCGCAGCATGTCCATGACCCCGACCGCCGGATGCGCGGCGTCGAAAAGGTCCGGGCGCTGATTGACGACCGCCCCGATCAAGAGGCCTCCGTTGGAACCGCCTTCGACCGCCAGACCGTGCGGCGATGCGATGTGCTGGGCCTTCAGATACTCTCCGGCTGCGATGAAATCGTCGAACACGTTCTGCTTGTGCGAGAGGCGGCCCGCGTCGTGCCATGCGTTGCCGTATTCGCCCCCGCCCCGAAGGTTGGCGACGGCGTAGACGCCGCCTTTTTCCAGCCAGGCGAGGCGGGTCGCCGAAAAGGCTGGAGTCATCGAGATGTTGAACCCGCCATAGGCATAAAGCAGCGTCGGCGCCGGGCCCACCACGGTCTTCTTCTTAACAACGAACATCGGCACCCGGGTCCCGTCCTTCGAGGCATAGAAGAGCTGGCTGACGGAATAATCGTCCGGGTTGAAAGCGAGCTTGGGCGCCGCCCAGATACTCTCTTGGCCGCTCCTCACATCATAGCGATAGATGGTCGTGGGGCGGTTGTAGCTGGTGAAGGCGAAGAAGGTTTCGGGATCTTCGAACTTGCCGGCGAACCCGGAAGCAGTGCCGATGCCGGGGAGCTCGACCTTGCTTAGGAGGGCGCCGTCGAGCGCGTGGACCCGGACCTCGGTCTTCGCGTCGGCGAGATAGTTGGCGATGAGCCTTCCGCCGACGAGATGAGCGCTGTCCAGCGTCGCCTGGTCTTCCGCGACGATCGTCCTCGGCACGGGCTTTGCGGCGAGGACATTCAAGCTGACGATTCGCTGCCTCGGAGCCGCCTTGTCGGTGACGAAATAAAAGGTCGATCCGCGATTGCCCATGTACGCCCAATTGTTGTCGAATCCGCGGATCAGCGTGCGTGGCCGAGCCTTCGCCTGTTTGAGATCGACGAGGCTGACCTGGTAACGCGAATCCGTACCGCTGGAGGAATAAACGATCAGCCAGCGACCATCGTCGCTGACTTCGGCAACATTGTTGAGCTTGGGCTGCCTCGGGGTCGAGAACATCAGCCGGTCCACCGACTGTTTGGTGCCCAGCTTGTGGAAGTAGATCTGCTGATTCTCGTTCAGCGATTGGTACGTGCCCTCGGCCTTGGGAGCCGGAAAGCGCGAATAATAAAAGCCGCTCCCGTCCTTGGCCCAGCTGAGGTTGGAAAACTTCACCCACTTGATCTCGTCGGACAGGTCCTTGCCCGTGGCGACGTCGCGCACCTTGACCGTGCGCCAGTCCGTGCCGCCGTCCTGGATCGCATAGAGAAGCTTCGTGCCCTGCTCGTTCGGTTCCCACTCGGCGAGCGCGGTCGCCCCATCCTTCGACCAGGGGTTGGGGTCGATTAACACGCGGCCTTCGCCGTCGACCTTATCGCGGACGAATAAAACGGCCTGGTTCTGGAGCCCGCTGTTGTGGGTGTAAAAATAGCGCCCGCCCTTTTTTTCCGGGGCGGCGAAACGCTCATAGTCGTAAAGCTCGGTGAGGCGCTTCTCAAGCGCCTTGCGGCCCGGAAGCGTGGCGAGGAAAGCGTTGGTCACCCTGTTCTGGGCATCGACCCAGGAGCGAACTCCGGCGTCATTACGAACGTCGGTTTCGAGCCAGCGGTACGGATCTGCGACGGGCACCCCGAACTGCGTCTCAACCAGGTCCACGCGCTTCGTCTGCGGGTAAGCGATTGCGCTCGTCGCGGCTGCGGCCGGCTGCGCAGCGCCGGCATCGAATGGGACCATCACACAAGCAGAGGAGAGAAGGGCAACGGCAAGCAAGCTCCGACGCATAACATCCACCCAAAGAAGAAACGGGTCCCCCTGCTAGCAATGGGACCCGCAACTTCTCAAGAAGCCGTTCGACGAACGGCAGGACTCGCGGAACCTACGCCGCTTCGAATTCTTCCTCGGTCATGACCGGGCCCGAGTCCTGGCCCTTGGCGGCGGGGTCGCGGTCGACAAATTCGATGATCGCGATCGGCGCCGCGTCGGACGCGCGAATGCCCGCCTTGATGACTCGAGTGTAGCCGCCGTTGCGGTCCGCATACCGCGGTCCGAGAACGTCGAACAGCTTCGCAAGCTGCGCATCGTCCATCAGCCGCGACTGGGCGAGCCGGCGGTTCGAAAGCCCGCCGTGCTTTGCGAGGGTGATCAGCTTCTCGACGTAAGGCCGAAGCTCCTTCGCCTTGGCGGTCGTCGTGGTGATCTGTTCGTGCTTGATGAGCGCGGCCGCCATGTTGCGGAACAAGGCCGCCCGGTGGCTCGAGGTGCGCTGGAGTTTCCGTCCGCCGACGCGATGACGCATCGTCATTTCCTTTCGTTCGTCAGGAGCCCGTATTAGGTAGCTCCGGCCACGCGCTGGATGGGGGCAGCGCGCAAACCCCAAAAAAGCAACGGCGAGCACTCAGCCCGCCGATGCGTTGCGCTCAAGCGGATAGGGCTTTGAAAGTCAAGACTGGTCGTCGACCCAGTCGCCGCTGAGGCGCTTCACTGCCAGCAACATCAACAAGGCAGCGACGAGATAAAAGGCGGTGATTCCGACGGCTGCGAAGCGCAGTGATTCCGTGCCATAGGTCGACTTGAGGCCGTCGGAGACACGACCGATCAATAAAGGACCAACGCCGAGGCCAATCAGATTGTTGATCAGCAGAAAACTGGCCGAGGCGGTGGCGCGCATGCTTCGCGGAACCAGGTGCTGAATCGCTGTGGTCACGGGCCCGAGCCACAGGATGTTGAGCGCGTTCGGAATCAACAGCAGCGGCCAGGCAAGCCACAGATTCGGCGACAGGAAGCCCGCGGCGAAGGTTGGCGCGGTGATTAGCCACGCAATGACGGGAAGCCTGGCATACCAGCCGCGATCGCGTGTGCCGAAACGATCAGCGAGCCAGCCGCCGCCAAAAACTCCTGCAGCCCCCCCGAGGAGGAGCAGAGACGCGGTAAACTGGCCGCGCTCCACCAATTGAAGACCGAAACTGCGCTCGAGAATGGATGGGGTCCAGGCCAATAGCCCATAGCCGGCAAGTGAGCTGGATGAGGCGGCAAAGGCGAACAACCAAAAGGACGACTTGCCCGCGAGGAGCGGAAAGACCTGCCAGAGGGGCGCGCGCTGTTCTGCCGCAGCTCGCTGTGGATCGCGGACGGAAATCAACATGATTGGTACCAAGGCGAGGCCGGCCAGGCCCATGGCGATGAACGCCGCTCGCCAATCGATCCACGATGCGAGATACGCGCCGATCAAGACCCCTCCAGAGCTCCCGATGGGAATGCCGAGCGAGAAGATGGCCAGCGCTCGCGCTCGGCGCTGCGGCGGGAAGTAGTCGGCAATGAGCGCGTAAGAAGGAGCGACGCCCCCCGCTTCTCCAACCCCGACGCCCATGCGAAACAGAAACAGCTGCCAAAATGCCCCCGCGGTACCGCACAGGGCGGTAAAGGCGCTCCAGATGGCCAGCGCGCTGGCTATGACCCGGCTCCGGCTCGTTCGATCCGCCAAATAGGCAAACGGAATACCGAGGACCGAGTAAAGCACCGCAAAGGGCGGACCGCTGAGCAATCCGAACTCAGTGTCGCTCAGTTTAAGATCTTTGATGATCGGCCCAGCCAGGATGCTGAGAATGGTCCGATCGAGGAAATTGAAGATGTAGGCGAGCAACAGGAGCAGCAGGACGCGGGTGCTGACCGCGCGAGCCTGCCGCTCCGCCGCCCCGCTCAGAAATTGACTCCGAGCGATACCCATAGTTGGCGAGGATTCCCGTAGAAAGCGGTCAGCACACCCGTTTTTCCAAGCGTCGGAACCGCCTGAGTCGGCGAGGTGATCGGGACGCCTGCCGAAGTGATGAAGTCCCCGGTCCAGGGATTCTGCAGCAGGAAGTTGTAGCCGGACACGACATACTTCTTGTTCGCCAAATTCTTGCCGTGCAAGCCCACTTCGAATCGCTTGCTGGCCGAACGCCAGACGAGGTTCGCGTCCCACAGCGCGAAACCCTTCTGGTCCAGGCCCGGCGAGCGGAGCTCGAACTGCTGGCTCTTGCTGCGATACGACAGCGTCGTGTTGAGATCGAGGCGCCCTCCGAACGCCGGAGTGTCGTAATCGAGCGAGCCGCTCAGCGTCCATTTAGGCGTGTTCTGGATCTTGCGGAACTTGGCGACATCCACCTCGATCGTCGTCGGCAGGTGAGTGACGGGATCGAGAATGACAACGCCGTTGATGTCGCGCCCGACGTTGGTGATGAAGTGGAGATACTTGGCGTCGAGGTAGCCGAGCGTTCCCGCCCAGGTCAGACGGTCGCCCACGGCTGCGAAGTCGCTGGCGATCCGCCAGTTGGTCTCGAGCTCGACCCCGCGAAAGCGCGCCTTGCCGGCGTTGGTGGTAATCCCAATGAACGTCGGAACTCCGCCCGCCGTGAACCCGCCGGCCGAGCCGGGCACCTGTACATCCTTATATTCGGCGTCGAACACCGCCGCCGCGAACTGGAGCCGCCGGTCGAAGAGCGAGCCCTTCCACCCGGCTTCGTAGCTGTCGACCTTCTCCGGATCGAAGGCCATGAAGTCGTAAATTTCCTGCGCTGTCGGAGCAACGGCGGGATTTGAACGCGGAGTCGAAGTCGTTTGACCGCGAGGATCGAATCCGCCGCCTTTGAAGCCCTTTGAGTAGCTGACGTAGAGATTGTTGTTCTTGTCGGGCTTGAAGCTGACCGACACGCGCGGAGTGAAAGCGGTATCCTTGCGACGCCCGTCGAAGTTCGACGTGACGGAGGCGGCCGCATTGGGGAACGGCGTGCCGGTTTGGTCGAACGGCGGAGATCCGCCGAGCTCCGGCGAACCGCCGAGGATGAGGTTCTGCCGGAAGACGCGGGCGTGTCGCCTGTCGTTGGTGTAGCGTCCGCCGACCGACACGCTGAACTGCGGGGAGATGTCGTAGGTGAAATCGCCGAACACGGCCCAGGTCTTCGTGTCCACGTCGCCGCGCGTCGCCGCCGTCAGCCCGGGCAGTAGCGCGTTGCTGGTGTACAGGCGCACGTCGAACACGTCGAAGGCGTTGGCATTGAGATAATAGAAGCCGGCGACGCCCTGAAGCGGACCTCGGTCCGCGACGAGCTGGAATTCCTGGCTGAACTGATGGTTCTTGTAGATCGCGGGAACGTCCACATCGACGAACGGCAAGGCGTCGAAGTCGATGGGCGTTTTCGTATGGTCTTTTCGATAGGCCGTGATGGACTTGAACGTCAGCCAGTCGGAGAGGCCGATTTCCCCGTGCAGCGCGACACCCCAGGCGCGAACCCTCTGCTTCGGATCGTTGAGCGAGCCCTGGCTGTCGAACACGTCGGCGAGAACCGGGAATGCCGTGTTGCAGGCGGCAAGCACGCAGAGATTCGGGATCAGGCGGTGACCGCCGCGAGGGTTAGCGTCGTCCGCGGTGGCGTCACCGGACAGCCGGAAGAAGACGTTCTGCGCCGGCTGGAACTCGATCGTCGCCCGCCCTGCCCAGGTGTCCTTATTGTAGTTCTCGAGACCGTTCGTGAGGTTCTTTCCGAAGCCTCCGCGGGAAAGCCGGGCAAAGGCAGCGCCGACGCGCAGCCAGTCAGCAACCGGCGATGAGATGCTGGCGACCAAATCGGCTTGCTCGTCGGTGCCGGCATTGCCGCGAACGCTGAAATGCGTCCCGTCCGTCGGAATTGGACGCGTCACATATTTGATCGCGCCGCCGACCGTGTTGCGTCCGTAAAGCGTCCCCTGAGGGCCACGCAGGATCTCGACCCGTTCGACGTCATAAATATCGAGCAAGGCCGCTTGCGGACGGTTCAAATAGACATCGTCGAGATAGAGGCCGACGCCCTGCTCGAAGCCAGCGACCGGATCCTGCTGGCCAACGCCGCGGATGAAGGCGGTAAGGGTCGTATTCGTCCCGCGCGACGTTTCCAGGTTCACGTTCGGCGTCGTGTCACTGATGTCGGTGATATCGAGAGCACCCTGCCGGTTGAGTTGCTCGCCTGAATAAGCGGTCACAGCGACCGGCACGTCCAGCAGCAATTCGTTCCGGCGGCGGGCGGTAACGACGATTTCCTGATCGCTGCCGGTCGCCGCAGTTCCCTGCGTTTGCGCGTTGGAATCCGGGGCGGTTGTTACTGCCGACTGGGCCGGCGGATTGTCCTGGGCGCCAGCTGGGCTGGCGATGAACGCCGCCGCAGAGATGCTGCCGAATAGGACGGCGCGGGCGTGGGTAAGGCGCATTTCGATTTCTCCCCCTGGCGGGCAGCCCAAAGGCTCCCAAGCTGTACAATAGGTCATAATGAAAGTTGAACCGGCTTTCAACTTGCGAAAATTCGCGCTACACAGCTATCGGGTCGAAATGGGGGAAATCGTGGATAAAGAGGTGCAGATCAGCCCGGCGAGCGACGGCAAGGCGCCGCGAACGCCGCGCGGCGAGCGCACCTTGCGGAAGATCCTCGACGCGGCCCAGGCCGAATTCGGCCAACGCGGATTCGCCGATACGTCAATCGTTGGCATCACCCAGCGCGCGGGCGTGGCGCTCGGCACCTTCTACACCTATTTCGATTCCAAAGAGGCCGTATTCGGAGCGGTCGTTCGCGACATGTCGGCACAGGTTCGCGACCATGTCGCACCGTCATTCAAGGATGCTATCGACACGCTGGACGGCGAGCGGCGCGCGCTTGAGGCTTTCCTGATTTTCGCGCGCATGCACCGGGACGTCTATCGAATCATCGACGAAGCCGAGTTCGTCGAGCCGGTCGCGTATCATGAGCATTATGAGACGACGGCGAGGCGCATCGCGATGCGATTCAAGGCTGGCCGTGACAAGGGCGAGATCGCGAGCGATCTGTCGGACGAAGACCTCGACATCCTGTCCTGGGCCGTCATGGGAGCAAACGTCTTCCTCGGAATGAAATTCGAAGTCTGGTCGAGTGGAGATGCGGCTCATGTCGCCGAGGTAACCAGCCGGATGTTGCGAACGGGTCTCGCCAAATGAGCGACGCCGCTGCGAGGCAGCTGTACGAAGACCGTTATTACACCGT
>JBKPOO010000106.1:0-11849 GCA_046733175.1 Pseudomonadota bacterium | reverse complement strand
TTTTCAAGCAGAAGACGGCATACGAGATAAGAGAGGTGGTCTCGTGGGCTCGGAGATGTGTATAAGAGACAGTGAACGACCTCTATCGCCGCGTCATCAACCGCAACAATCGTCTGAAGCGGCTGATGGAGCTTCGCGCTCCGGACATTATCGTGCGCAACGAGAAGCGCATGCTTCAGGAAGCCGTCGATGCTCTATTCGACAACGGCCGCCGCGGCCGCACCATCACGGGCGCGAACAAGCGTCCGCTGAAGTCGCTCAGCGACATGCTGAAGGGCAAGCAGGGCCGCTTCCGGCAGAATCTGCTCGGCAAGCGCGTGGATTATTCGGGCCGATCAGTCATCGTGACCGGCCCGGAGCTCAAACTGCACCAGTGCGGCCTTCCGAAGAAGATGGCCTTGGAGCTGTTCAAGCCGTTCATCTACTCGCGCCTCGACGCCAAGGGCCTCAGCATGACGCTGAAGCAGGCGAAGAAGTGGGTCGAAAAGGAGCGCAAGGAAGTCTGGGACATCCTCGACGAGGTGATCCGCGAGCATCCCGTGCTCTTGAACCGCGCTCCGACGCTTCACCGTCTCGGAATCCAGGCGTTCGAGCCGGTGTTGATCGAGGGCAAGGCGATCCAGCTTCACCCGCTGGTCTGCGCTGCCTTCAACGCCGACTTCGACGGCGACCAGATGGCCGTGCACGTTCCGCTGAGCCTCGAGGCCCAGCTGGAAGCGCGCGTCCTCATGATGTCCACCAACAACATCCTGTCGCCCGCCAACGGCAAGCCGATCATCGTTCCGTCGCAGGACATGGTGCTGGGCCTCTACTATCTCAGCCTCGAGAAAGAGGATGAGCCGGGCCAGGGCATGCTGCTTTCGGACATGGCCGAGGTCCACCAGGCCCTCGCCGCCGGCGCAGTGACCCTTCACAGCAAGATCGTCAGCCGAGTCCCCCAGACGGACGAGGACGGCAACGCTTACATGAAGCGGTTCGAGACCACCGCGGGCCGAATGCTGCTCGGCGAGACTTTGCCGAAGAGCCACAAGGTGCCTTTCGAGACGGTCAACCGCGTCCTGACCAAGAAGGAGATCGGCGACGTCATCGACATCGTCTATCGCCACACGGGCCAGAAGGAGACCGTGCTGTTCGCCGACGCGATCATGCAGCTCGGCTTCCGTCACGCCTTCGCGGCGGGAATCTCATTCGGCAAGGACGACATGGTCATCCCCGAGGCGAAGGAGAAGCTGGTCGAGGAGACCCGCACGCTCGTGAAGGATTACGAGCAGCAGTACCAGGACGGCCTCATCACGCAGCAGGAAAAGTACAACAAGGTGATCGACGCCTGGTCGCGCTGCGGTGACCAGGTCGCGTCCGCTATGATGAAGGAGATTTCGGCGACGCCGAAGCTCGCGAACGGCCGCCAGGCTGATCTCAATTCGATCTACATGATGGCTCACTCGGGCGCCCGCGGTTCGCAGGCCCAGATCAAGCAGCTGGCCGGAATGCGCGGCCTCATGGCCAAGCCGTCGGGCGAGATCATCGAGACTCCGATCATCTCGAACTTCAAGGAGGGCCTGACCGTCCTCGAGTACTTCAACTCTACCCACGGCGCCCGCAAGGGCCTCGCCGACACGGCGCTCAAGACGGCGAACTCGGGCTACCTGACGCGCCGCCTCGTCGACGTGTCGCAGGACGCGGTCATCATCGAAGAGGATTGCGGCACCGACCGCGCCCTCGAAATGCGGGCGATTGTCCAGGGCGGCGCGACCATCGCGTCGCTCGCCGAGCGAATCCTCGGACGCACCACCGCGGAGGACATTGCCGACCCGAAGAGCGGCGACGTCTTCATCAACGAGGGCGAGCTTCTCGACGAAGCGATGGTCGCCAAGATCGAGGAGATCGGGGTGCAGGGCGTGAAGATCCGATCCCCGCTGATCTGTGCGTCGAAACAGGGCGTCTGCGCCAAATGCTACGGGCGCGACCTCGCTCGCGGCACCCCGGTCAACATCGGTGAGGCGGTCGGCGTCATCGCGGCGCAGTCGATCGGTGAGCCGGGCACGCAGCTGACGATGCGGACGTTCCACATCGGGGGCGCGGCGCAGCTCAACGAGCAGTCGAACCTCGAATCTCCGGTCGACGGAACCATCGAGCTTCGCGACATGCCGACGATCGTCGATCCGCGCGGCCGGCACCTGTCGCTGTCGCGCTCGGGCGAAATCGCGATCCTCGACATGGACGGCCGCGAGCTTTCGACACACCGCGTGCCCTACGGCGCGCATTTGCTGTGCGAGAGCGGCCATATCGTCAGCCGCGGCGACCGTATCGCCGAGTGGGATCCTTCGTTCAGCCCGGTCATCACCGAAAAGGCCGGTACCGTGAAGTACCAGGACCTGATCGAGAACCGGACCATGATCGAGCAGGTCGATGAGTCGACCGGAATCACGCAGCGGGTGGTGACCGACGACACGACCAAGTCGAAGAAGGAGTCGCTCCACCCGCGTCTCACTTTGACAGGCGCGAAAGCGAAGGAAGCCGGTGTCTACCGGCTCGCTTCGGGTGCGATTGTCGCGGTTGAAGACGGCCAGCAGGTCGAGGCCGGCGAAGTCCTCGCCCGTATGCCGCGCGAAGCCGCAAGGACGCGCGACATCACCGGCGGTCTTCCGCGCGTCGCCGAGCTGTTCGAGGCGCGCAAGCCGAAGGAAAATGCGATCATCGCCAAGGTGAGCGGCAAGGTCACCTTCATGCGTGACTATAAGGCCAAGCGTAAGATCGCCATCGTCCCCGACGACGGTTCGGAGCCGGTCGAATATCTCGTGCCCAAGTCGAAGATGATCGAGGTCCAGGAAGGCGATTTCGTGAAGCGCGGCGACAATCTCGTCGGCGGCTCACCCGATCCGCACGACATCCTGGAAGTCCTCGGAGTCGAGGCGCTCGCCGAATATCTCGTGAGCGAGATCCAGGAAGTCTATCGACTGCAGGGCGTGAAGATCAACGACAAGCACATCGAGGTGATCGTTCGCCAGATGCTGCAGAAGGTCGAGATCACCGACGGCGGCGACACCACCCTGCTGCCGGGCGAACAGGTCGACCGCGAGGAGATGGACGAGATCAACTCCAAGCTCGAGAAGAAGCAAAAGAAGGCGGACGGCAAGCCCGTGCTCCTCGGGATCACCAAGGCGAGCCTGCAAACCCGCAGCTTCATCTCGGCGGCGTCGTTCCAGGAGACGACGCGCGTGCTGACCGAGGCGGCGGTGCAGGGCAAGACCGACACGCTGCAAGGCCTCAAGGAGAACGTCATCGTCGGCCGGCTGATTCCGGCGGGCACGGGCGCCGGAATGAACCGGCTGCGCGTCGCCGCCACGGCTCGCGATACGGCGCTTCGTGCGGCTCACCGCAAGCTCCAGGAATCGCTGATCCTCCCGAACAGCGCTGCGGAGGAGCATGCCGCCGAGCTGGCGCAGGGGCCCGAAGCGGCGATCCACGCCGACCCGCTCGGTGAGGTCGCTCCCTCGGGCCACGGCCTCGACGCCGACGCGGGCGACTATTTGAAAGAGTAGTTAAGCACGCGTTGTTGACCCAAACAAAAGCCCCGCCGGCGCAAACCGGCGGGGCTTTTCTTAGAAGGCAAGCCCTTGAAGTAGCTGTTCGCGATATCTTCGCCCGATGGGAAGGCCGCCGGCACTTGTGATGATTGTGGATCCGGCAATTCGCGCAATAGACGCGAGGTTGACGATATAGCTCTTGTGGGTTCGGATGAACCGTTGCGCGGGCAAGCGTCTTTCCCAATGCGCAAGCGGTCCACCGACGAAGAGCTTCGTCGAATGAGTGACGATCGTCACATAATCGCCCTCCGCACGCAGGAAGACGATGTCGTCAAGCGCGACGGGTCGAAGTTCGTTGTCGACTTTGACGAAGATTTTACCGGGACTCTGGCCCTGCTTGTGCGGGTCAGATATTTCGGACGAGGCTAGCCCTCTCACTTTATCGACGGCGCGCATAAAGCGATCAAAGGCGATCGGCTTGACCAGATAGTCCACGACCGCAAGGTCAAAACCATCGAGCGCATGCTGCGGGTAGGCGGTGGTTACGATCACTTTGGGTGGCTGCGCCAGCGACCGCAGAAAATCGAATCCGCCGAGCCGTGGCAGGTTGAGGTCGAGAAAGATGAGGTCGATGCATCGCTCATGAAGCAGTGCCATTGCTTCCAACGCGCTGCCGCAGGTTCCGGCAAGCTCAAGATGGGGAAGGTCGGCAATATAGCGCGCCAGGATGCGTTGGGCCGGCGCTTGGTCCTCGACGATCAGGCAAGCAAGGCTCATTGCCGGTCGAGGACAAGCCTGAGCCTTGCCTGGAACGATCCGGACTTCTCGCCCGCATCCAGTTGATATTTGCCCGGATAAAGCAGCTCGAGGCGGCGGCGAACATTTTCGAGACCGATTCCGCCGGCTCCTCGCGACTGCCCAGACGCTGGCAGATTATTCTCGGTTTCGAGCAGCAACGCGTCTTCCTCAATGCGGATCGAAACTCGGACGAAGATGGAGTCCGTGGTTTCGACCGCGTGCTTGAAGCAATTTTCGATCAGAACGATGAGCACAAGCGGCGCGATCGCTGCGCGTTCCGGATCGCCGCAGATGCTGAGGGTGACAGTCCCACGCCCTTCGGTCGCGAGCTTTTGAAGGGCGAAATAATCGCGAATATAATCGATCTCTCGTTTGAGAGGTACGAGCTCGTCCCCGGCCTCATAGAGCATGTACCGGAGCACCCCGGACAGTTTGAGGATCATCTCCGGAGCGCGCTTGGAGCGCTCGAGCGCATAAGCGTATACGTTGTTGAGGCTGTTGAGCAGTAAATGGGGGTTCATCTGCGCGCGGAGGAAGCGAAGTTCGGTGTCCGAACGCTCTTGTCCGACGATCGCGGCTTGTCTCTGCTGATTCAGGACGAGCCAGGAAAGCTTAACCATGCCCATCGTCGCAATGACCGGAAAGCTGCAAAGGAAGAAGCAGCGGTAATTTCTAACGGCGTCGGGATCGTGGAACAGCCGCGCCACACCATAGATCTCGAAAGTCCCCAGCAGCAGCAGCGACACTGCCGTGAGTGTCAAAAAGATAAGGTGACGGCCAGTCTGTAGAAGGCGTGGAATGAAGACATAGCAGATGAGCAGTCCCATCAGGCCGCGGTCGATCGCGAGCGCGAGTTCGACGGGCTTCACATCGGTGCGACTCACTCCGGCACTCATCATCGCTCCTGCGATCCATACGGTGGCCAGCGCCAGCCATTCGATAGACGGCGCAGAGGAAGAGAACCTGACAGGCGGCCATCCGCGAAAAATTTTCCTCGGCGGGAATGATGCCGTCAGCGATTCAAGGGTCGTAGCCATGCGCCCTTGTAGCGCCGGTTTTACAGATCTTCCCCAATCGCATCGATAAACGACACAATCTGGCGCTGAACGACGCTCATGAGCGGGGCAGTGCTTCTCAAGCCGTTCATCGGCGGTTTGCGCACGATCCGCGGAAAGCATGGGCGTTGGTCGAAAGGGGTACTGCGCCAGCCGGATCATCATGGCTGGGCTGACGAATGCGACGGATTGTCTTCTCGGTCTGGCTCTTGTGGGTTGCGGCTCTTCTCAGCATGGAGTCGGCTGTTTCGGCGGCGGCGACTGCGCCGGCAACAGCGCATCGCCTGGTCGCAGAGTCCGATACACCCGCCCCAGGCGAGACCGTGACGTTGGCCCTCGTCATTACGCCCAAAGCGGGCTGGCACGGCTATTGGCAGAATCCCGGTGACGTCGGCGCACCCGACACGATCAAATGGGATTTGCCGCAAGGCGTGAGCGCCGGACCGCTGCGATATCCGGTGCCGAAGCCCAAGCTTCGAAGCGGCATCATGAACTTCGTTTATGAGGGCCGCTACGCGATCCTCGCCGACTTGAAGCTCTCGCCTTCACTGCGCGCCGGCGCTGCGCTGCCAGTCAGAGCCGATCTGACCTTCCTCGCTTGCACCGACGACATGTGCGTTCCGCAGCGAGCCGACTTCGAAACGGTTCTCCACGTCGCCGATACTCCACTGCCGCATCTCCGCGTGGCCGAGTTTGATGAATATCGCCGAGCGCTGCCGTTACCGTTGGGAACGGAAGCTCATTTCAACGCGGCGAACGAGCGATTCCGCCTTTCGGTGCCGATCCCGTCCACCATCTCGGTAAGCAACGCCTATTTCTTTCCATTGACCGACGGGGCCCTGGTCTATTCCTCGCCCCAGCACATCTGGCGCAATAGCGATCAACTGCTCATCGAGGCTGAGGCCGGCCGTTCGGCCACTTCGCTGCATAGGATCGAAGGCGTGTTGTCGATCGGCAATCGCGCCTTTTCGCTCTCCGCCGTCCGCACCGCGCATTCAGCCGCTGAAGAAGGCGCATTGGATTGGCAGTCGATTGTCCTCGCGTTTGGCGGAGCGTTGCTCGGCGGATTGCTGCTCAACGCAATGCCGTGCGTATTCCCGATCCTGAGCCTCAAGGCGTTGAGCCTCGCCAAAGCGGGGACGAGCGAAGGGCGGGCGCGTAGAGAGGCCGCCGCTTACACGTTGGGCAGCGTGCTCGCCTGTCTTGGCCTTGGGACGCTGCTCCTGGCGCTGCGAGCTAGTGGAGTGGCGGTCGGCTGGGCATTCCAGCTGCAAAATCCGTGGGTCGTCCTTGCCCTTCTGTTGCTCACCGCAGCAATCGCGCTCAACCTTGCAGGGCTTTTTGAACTGCCGCCGATCATCACCGGCGATCGGCTGACACGCACGCCTGGGGCTGCCGGCGCATTTTGGACCGGTGCGCTGGCGGGCTTCATCGCGACGCCCTGCACCGGGCCGTTCATGGGTGCCGCTTTGGGCGCAGCCCTGTTGTTTCCAGCTCCTGCGGCGCTCTCGATTTTCGGCGGATTGGGGCTCGGACTCGCGCTTCCCTTTCTCCTCATTGCCTGTGTTCCGGCGTTTCGCCGAAAGCTTCCAAGGCCTGGTTCTTGGATGGTGCGGCTGCGAGCAATTCTTGCCGTACCGATGGCATTCACGGCGTTGTGGCTCGCCTGGGTGCTGGTCCACGAGGTCGACCGCCGACCTGCAGCAGAGGTGCAGCCGTCCGGTAAGCTCCGCGCGGAACGTTTCAGTGAAGCTCGCCTTGCCGCTCTACGGGCCGAGGGACGCCCTGTCTTCGTCTATTTCACTGCCGACTGGTGCGTGACCTGCAAGGTCAACGAAAGCGTAGCTCTCGATCGAGACGAGGTGCGCCGCGCCTTCGCTGCCGGACGCGTTGCGGTTCTCGTCGGTGATTGGACCAACGGCAATCCGTCAATCACTCGCTTCCTTGAAGAACAGGGCCGTTCCGGGGTGCCGCTCTACCTCTGGTACGCGCCGCACAAGCCGGCGCGAATCCTGCCGCAGATCCTCACTCCGTCAACGCTCACCGATCTCGTCAAAGAAGGAGAATAATCATGTTCAAGACCTGGAGTCTGCCCGCCGCAGCATTGCTGGCACTGACGGCGCCGGCAACAGCCGGGGTTCGCGTCGGAGCGCCGGCTCCCGATTTCACGCTCACCGACATTTCCGGAAAATCAGTGAAATTGTCAGCTTTTCGCGGGCGAACCGTGGTGCTTGAGTGGAACAATCTCGCCTGCCCGTTCTGCGGTAAGCATTACGGAACCGGCAACATGCAGCGCACGCAATCCGCAGCAAAGAAAGCCGGGTTTGTTTGGCTCACTATCAATTCGGGCGCGGGCGTCTCTCCCTCGAAGGTCAAGACTTCGCTCGCAATGTGGAAGGGGAACCCAAGCGATTACCTGCTCGACCCAAACGGCACTGTCGGTCAGGCTTACGGCGCCAAGACCACCCCTCACCTGGTGATAATCGATCGCACCGGTAAGCTCGTCTATCAGGGGTCGATTGACGATAAGCCGACGCTCGAGCCCGCCGATATTCGCGGAGCCGAAAATTACGTTCTCCGAGCGGTCGGCGAGATCCGCGCAGGTAAGCAGGTCTCCATCGCCGATACACGTCCCTACGGTTGCCCGATCAAATACGCAGACTGAGGTTCGTTGATAAAAAAAGCCCCGCCGGCGGAAACCGGCGGGGCTATTTCTTCGACCGTCGAGCGATGGCTAGAAGCTCAGCAATTGCCCCCGTGCATCGCATTTTCGGTGCAGGTCGCTGCGGAATTCACGTCCGCGGCCGCTCCCCGAACCGTATTGCACGCGGCGAGCACCAGGCTCGTGCCTACCAAAATGACGACCGCAATCTTCTGCACCATGTCCGCTCCCTTTGTTTGACCTGTGGAACGATCATGGTCCTAGAAACTGCTGATTGTCCAGAGCCTGAACGGTTAGCAGGTCTTCTGGCCGTTGATGGCATTTTCCGTGCAGTTTGCGACGGAGTTCACGTCCTTGGCCGCGCCGCGAACCGTGTTGCAGGCCGCGGTTACGAGCGCGCCAGCCACAAGCACGAATGTAAGAACCTTCTGGAACATGTCTGTTCTCCTGTCTGTGGCGCAACCAACGCCGAGCCGCGCGAACGGCTCCATCGCTCGGGCGGACGTGAACGCGCTGTTATCGGTGAAACGCGATCAGACCGCGACGGGCGCGGAGATGTGCGGGTGTGGGTCGTAGCTTTCGAACATGAAGTCGTCCGGTTCGTAATCGAGCAGCCCCTGGCCACGATCCTTGATCATCAGCTTGGGCAGCGCTCGCGGTTCGCGGCTGAGTTGCAGCCGCGCCTGTTCGAGATGGTTCGAATAAAGATGGCAGTCGCCGCCTGTCCACACGAACGTTCCGGGCTCCAGCCCGCATTCCCGCGCGAGCATGTGGGTCAGGAGCGCGTAGCTCGCGATGTTGAACGGCACGCCCAGGAAAATATCGGCGCTGCGCTGATAAAGCTGAAGGTTGAGCCGTCCGGCCGCGACCTGCGTCTGGAACAGGCAATGGCATGGGGCGAGCGCCATCCTGTGGATTTCACCGGGGTTCCATGCCGTGACGATCTGGCGGCGCGAATAGGGATCGCGTTTGATGAGCTCGACCAGATTCGCGATCTGGTCGATGTGACCGCCATCGGCGGATTCCCAATCGCGCCATTGCTTCCCGTAGACCGGTCCGAGGTTACCGCTTTCGTCGGCCCATTCATCCCAGATACGAACGTTGCGGTCCTTCAGCCATTGGATGTTGGTGTCGCCGCGGAGGAACCAAAGCAGCTCGACGATGATCGAGCGCAGGTGAAGCTTCTTGGTCGTCAGCAACGGGAAACCGTCGGCAAGATCGAACCGCATTTGCGCACCGAACCACGATAAGGTGCCGGTCCCGGTTCGGTCCTCCTGCGCGACTCCGCGCTCGAGGATGGTCTGCATGAGATCGAGATACTGGCGCATTAACGACAATCTAATGCAAGCGGCCGAGGCGTCCATACGGTAGGCAAACTCCATTGTGGATAAGACTTGGTACGTTCCTGACTCAGTTGAAGTGGCCCCAAAGGCTTGAGCACGTAAGTTGCACCCATGCGGTATCAGCGTGCCGAACATCCGCTGAAGCTTGACGGCCTCTCCGCCGCCAAATCCTTTTTCGCGGGCTGTTTGGCGGAATCCGATCCCCGGCGGGAGTGCCTGTGGGTGGCCCATGTCGACGACAAGGCACGCTGCGTCCATGTTTCACGCCACGACGGCGACGAGGCGGGCGCGCATTTTCCGTTGAGGGACATCATCGCCGACGCCGCCGAGCATCGAAGCGCCGGAATCCTCCTCGCGCACAACCATCCGAGCGGCGATCCGCGGCCCAGCGAGGCGGATTGCCGGGCGACGCGGCGCCTCGCGTCCGCCGCCGAAGCGCTGGATTGTGCTATCCTCGATCATCTCGTCTTCGCCGGCGGCGAATGCACCAGCTTCCGGCGGATCGGGCTGCTCTAGCCTGCCCTAGCCGGCGCAGGCCTTGATCTTGCCCGGCTCCGGGCGCGGGCCGGCAAGACGAAACGCCATCAGATAGACTTCGCCGCCCGTCAGGAACCTGAATGTTACGGGCTCAAGCGCGAGGGCCGCAAGCTCGCACTTGAGTTGCGCAGGCGGGATCCCGTGACGTTGAACCTGGCGGTTGGAATCGACGACGATGATCAAGCCGCCGGGTTTCACTCCGTCGCGGAGATGCCAGAGAAACGCGTAGGGCGACGCCACCTCGTGATACATGTGAACCAGGAAAACCCGATCGAACGAAGCGTGAGGCAGCATCGGATTATCCGCCGTGCCGAGCTTCACCGCGACATTGTCGAGATTCTCTCGCTGGATCCGGTCGCTGAGCCGGTCGCGAGTATCGGGAACGATGTCTTCGGCAAGCACCCTGCCCTTCGACCCAACGATCCGCGCCAGTCGAACCGTATAATAGCCTCCGCCGGCGCCTACGTCGGCGACCGACATGCCGGGCTTCATCCCGGCGAGCTGCATGACCTCCTCGGCTTCGCCGAGCCGGTCGCGCGCATCCTCCGTCGAGAACGTATCACCGACGATCGGCGCAACCGAACGGTGGGCATTGGGGAATTGCGGTTCGCTCGGCTGGGCGCGGCAGGCGGTAAGCGCCAGTGCCGCTCCGATCGCCGACGCTCTACTCCACATCCTCGACCTCAACCGTCTCACCGGTCACGCGCTGGGAGAGGGCGGCCGCCATGAACCGGTCGAGATCGCCATCTAGGACGTCGCTCGGACTGGTCGAGGTGACTCCGGTCCGAAGGTCCTTCACCAGCTGATAGGGCTGCAGCACGTACGACCGGATCTGATGACCCCAGCCGATGTCCGTCTTGGCGGCGTTGGTGGCGCTCGCTTCGGCCTCGCGTTTCTGGAGCTCGGCCTCATAGAGGCGGGCCTTCAACTGCTTCATCGCCTGCGCGCGGTTCTTGTGCTGCGACCGGTCGTTCTGGGAGGCGACGACGATCCCTGTGGGGATGTGCGTGATCCTGACCGCGCTGTCGGTCGTGTTGACGTGCTGTCCGCCCGCGCCCGATGCGCGGTAGGTGTCGATGCGAAGCTCCGCGTCGTTCACCTGGATGTCGATGTCGTCGTCGATTTCCGGATAGACCCAGACGCTTGAAAAGCTGGTGTGGCGGCGGGCATTGGCGTCGTAAGGGCTGATGCGAACCAGGCGATGCACGCCGCTTTCGACCTTGAGATTGCCGTAGGCATTCTCGCCCTTCACCAGAATCGTCGCCGATTTTATTCCCGCCTGCTCGCCGGAATGATGGTCGATCAGCTCGACCTTGAAGCCGTGGCGCTCGCCCCAGCGCGTGTACATGCGTTGGAGCATCTCCGCCCAGTCCTGGCTTTCGGTGCCCCCCGCTCCGGCGTTGATTTCGACATAGGCGCTGTTCGCGTCCGCCTCACCGGCGAGGAGCGCGGCGACCTTGTCGCGTTCTGCCCGGTCAGCGAGCTCGGCGAGGCTGCGGACTCCATCGTCGACGAGCGCTTGATCGCCCTCGCTCTCGGCAAGCTCGATCAGTTCCGCGGTGTCGGCGAGCTCGCTTTCGATCGCTTGGGTCGCCTTGATCGCTTCTTCCAGGCGCCGACGCTCGCGCATAACGTCCTGGGCGGCCTTGGGGTCGTTCCAAAGCGCCGGGTCTTCGACCTTGGCGTTCAACTCCTGGAGCCGCTTCAGCGCGCGATCCCAGTCCAGGAACCGGCGGAGGAGAGCGGTCGCAGCGTTGATCTGGTCGATATGGGCCTGCGCTTCGGCGCGCATGTTCAAATTGCTCCTCGTGCTCCTGCGAAGGCAGGAGCCCAGTCCTAGAAAAAATCTGGATTCCTGCTTTCGCAGGAATACATGCTCCGCCTGCTAATAGACGCCGTTCTGCGTTTGCAAGCTATTGCTCTGAAC
>JBKPOO010000105.1:0-23959 GCA_046733175.1 Pseudomonadota bacterium | reverse complement strand
GCCGGCGAGATAATGCGAGATCGCCCGCGCGGCGTCAGCGCGGCTGAGGCGGGGCGAGATGAGCATTTCGGGAACGCTGTCGAGATACGGGACGACGTTGCGCTCGACCCATTCCTCGAGCGTGCCGTCCCAGTCGAGGGTCAAATAGAGCTCGTCGCCGTCGTCGGGCACGAGGGCAAGGCTGAGAAGCGCTCCGCCCCAGCCGTTATATTCGGTGTCGAGGAAATAGCGCATTGTGCCGCTCTAACTCACCGTTCGTCCTGAGCGAAGGCGCGTCAGCGCCGAAGTCGAAGGGCGTATTGCGCCGGCGTCGGAACAGCGCCCTTCGACTACGCTCAGGACGAACGAAATAGGCTCCTCGCAATGACGACTATCGTTGTGGAAAGGATCTGCAATCGTCTGTCGCTAGCGGTTGGCCTTTGCGGCAGCGTTCCTCGACGAGGCGAAGCTGGCGCCCACGCTCTTCTTCCTGCTTGCGAATTTCGCGGCCGCGTTTCTCGTCGGCTTCGGACTGGCTGGTCGTCGCGGCGTCGACCCCGGCCGAAGCGATTTTCACAGGGACCTTCGCGACATCGACGGCAGTCTTGGCGACGGTGCCGACGACGCAGCCGCTCAAGGCGAGAGGCAAGAGGATCGCGAGCCGCTTCATCGTTAGAACGTCGCAGAAGCGTCGAAGGATTACAATTGCATCGCCTCTTCGGCGAGCGCTTCGGCCTGCGTCAGGATCGCTTCGTCGGCCTCGGCTCCGGGCGGGAGGGCTTCGCGGCCGACGATCACCATCAACGGCACCGCCATCGGCGTGATCCGGTCGGTTTCGACGTGAAGCATCGTGCTCTGCGCGCGATCGACGAGCCGGACCAGACGGCCGAGCTCCGTCATCCGCCGCCGCGCATCGTCCCAGGCTGCACGCAGCAGCAAATGCTGCGGTTCATAACGTCGCAGGACGTCGTAGATGAGGTCCGTGGAAAAGCTTACCTGGCGGCCGGTCTTCTTGCGGCCCGGGTGCTGGCGCTCGACGAGCCCGCCGATGACAGCCACCTCACGGAAGGCGGTTTTCAGGAGGTAGGAGCTCTCGACCCAATCGACGAATTCCTGCTCCAGGATATCCGCGGAGAATAAAGACTTCGGGTCGGTGATGGGCTCGAGGCCATAGCAGGCCAGGCCGTAGTCGTTGGCGACGAAGCCCAGCGGCTTCAGCCCGGCCTTCTCCATCCGCTTCGTGAGCAGCATTCCCAAGGATTGGTGCGCGTTCCAGCCCTCGAAACTGTAGGCGACCATGAAGTGCTGGCCCTCGTGCGGGAAAGTTTCGACGAGCAGCTGGTGCGGCTCCGGCAGCACGGAGCGCTCGGACTGGACCTCGAGCCATTCGCTGACATCGTCGGGGAAGCGGTGCCAGTCATTGCGGTCGGCGAGCATCTGGCGGACTCGGTTGGCGAGATGGGTCGACATCGACATGCGCTGCCCGCCGTAAGTCACGACCTGGCCGCGCTTGGAGGAGGCGTGGACGATGATGTCGGTGTCCTTGATCTGCTCGACCTCGAGGCTGAGCCCCGCGAAAAAGAAGCGGTCGCCCGGCGCCAGCACCGATGCGAAACCCTCCTCGACCGTTCCGAGCTTTCGCCCGTTGCGGAAGCGAACGCTTAGCAGCGGCTGCTCGACGATCACGCCGGCATTGAGCCGGTGTTGCTGGGCGATGCTCGGCCTGGCGATCCGCCATACACCTTCAGGCTCAGGGACGAGGCGGCGGAAGCGGTCGTAAGCCTTCAGCGCATAGCCGCCGGTGGCGATGAAATTGAGGATCTCCTCGAACGTCTCTTGCCTGAGGCCGGCGTAAGGAGCGGCCGAGCGCACTTCGGCGAGCAATTCGCACTGCTGGAACGGCGCGGCGACCGCCATTGCGAGGATATGCTGCGCGAGGACGTCGAGCGCGCCCGGGCGGAAGATCTCAGGGTCGAGCTCGTCATCGTCGATCGCGTCGAGCGCGGCCCGCGCTTCCAGATATTCGAACCGGTTGCCGGGAACGATCATGCCCTTCGACGGCTCGTCGAGCCGGTGGTTCGCTCGCCCGATCCGCTGGAGGAGGCGCGAGCTGCCCTTGGGGGCGCCCATCTGCACCACGAGGTCGACGTCGCCCCAGTCGATCCCGAGGTCGAGGCTGGCGGTCGCGACCAGCCCGCGCAGCTTGCCCGCGGCCATCGCCGCTTCGACCTTGCGTCGGGCTTCGACCGACAGGCTGCCGTGGTGGATGCCGATCGGCAGCGCTTGCTCGTTCTCGTCCCACAGCTTCTGGAAGATGAGCTCGGCCAGGCCCCGCGTGTTGCAGAATACGAGCGTCGTCTTGTGCTGCTCGATAAGCCGCATGACGTCGGCGATAGCGTGGTATCCCGAATGGCCGCCCCACGGGATCTTGTTCTCGGGGATCAGGATCGAAAGGTCGGGCTCGGCACCGGGATCGCCGATGACGAGGTCGACGAGATCCATGTCGGCATCAGGTGCAAGCCATGAACGATAGGCGTCGGGATCGCTGATCGTGGCGGAGAGACCGACACGACGCAGTCCTGGCGCGAGCCTCTGGAGGCGGCTCATCGACAGCGAGAGCAAGTCGCCGCGCTTCTCCTTGGCAAAGCCGTGGAGCTCATCGACGACGATGGTCTTCAGCCCCTCGAACATTTGCGGCGAGTCGGGATAGCTCAGCAGCAGGCTGAGCGATTCCGGCGTGGTCAAGAGCATCTGCGGCGGCTTCAAGCGTTGCCGCGCCTTGCGGTCGGAGGGTGTGTCGCCGGTGCGGGTTTCGACCCGGATCGGGAGGCCCATCTCCTCGATCGGCGCGATGAGGTTGCGCTGGACGTCGACCGCGAGCGCCTTCAGCGGCGAGACGTAGAGCGTGTGCAGTCCCTCGGCCGGTTCCTCGGCCAGTTCGCAGATGGTCGGGAGGAAGCCAGCGAGCGTCTTGCCCGCGCCAGTTGCGGCAACGAGCAAAGCGCTCCGACCGCGCTTCGCCACATCCAACATTTCAAGCTGGTGGCGGCGGGGCTGCCAGCCCTTGGATTCGAACCAGCCGCTTACGACCGAAGGAAGCGCCTCAGCCCTCAGCGTCGTCGGTTCCCTCGCGGCGGCGCTGTTCTTCCTCTTGGTACAGGTCGTGCGTCGCTTGCTCGGTCCGTCCCGACTTGCCCGTGGATCCGCGGCGCATGACGAGCCACACGAGAATGATCAGAAGGATCGCTGGCAGGACGATATCGATGATCCACCAGTGGGCCGTGTCAGTGCTCATTATTGTCTCCTGCGGGAACTGCGCGAGCTTCTCGCCTATATAGCTCGCAATGGCGAGATTGGGTTCCTGGATTAAGGCCTGCCCGGAAGGTATCTACGTTCGTCCCGCGGACGCGTGGATCGATCCATCGCAGCCCAAGCCCAAGGCGCTGATTACCCACGGCCATTCGGATCATGCCCGCGCCGGGCACGGCGCGGTTCTGGCGACGGAGGAGACGCTGGCGATCATGGAGGTGCGCTGCGGCCCGCAGAACGGGCAGGCGCTCGCTTATGACGACGTGATTCGAGTCGGCGACGTCGACGTGCGCTTCGTTCCCGCCGGCCATGTGCTGGGCAGCGCGCAGATCGTGCTCGAGCATGCAGGCGAGCGGGTGGTCGTTTCGGGCGATTACAAGCGCCGCCCTGACCCGACCTGCGCCTGCTTCGTGCCTGTGCCGTGCGACATCTTCATCACCGAGGCGACGTTCGGCCTTCCGGTCTTCCGCCATCCCGATACCGGAAGCGAGATCGACCGGCTGCTCCACCGCCTTCACTCGGACCCCTCACGCTGCGTGCTCGTCGGCGCCTATGCGCTGGGCAAGGCGCAGCGGATCATCACCGAGCTTCGCGCCCGCGGCCACCACGAGCCGATCTATTTCCACGGCGCGATCGAGCGGCTGAACCAGCTTTACGAGAGCTTTGGGGTGCAGCTTGGCGAGCTTCGCCACACCGGCGGCGCAACCAAGTCCGAAATGGCGGGCCATGTCGTGATCGCCCCGCCGAGCGCGCTCAACGACCGCTGGTCGCGGCGACTGCCCGATCCGGTCACGGCCATGGCTTCGGGCTGGATGCGCATCCGTCAGCGCGCCCGGCAGCAGAATGTCGAGCTGCCCCTGATCATTTCGGACCACGCGGATTGGGAGGAGCTGACCATGACTGTCCGCGAGCTCGCTCCGACCGAGGTGTGGATCACGCACGGCCGCGAGGAGGCGCTCAAGCATTGGTGCATGACGCACCAGATCAAGGCATGCGAGCTGAACCTCGTCGGCTATGAGGACGAGGATGATTGAAATCAGTTCTTCTTGCGCGCCCGCTTTTCGATGATTTG
Organism: Pseudomonadota bacterium; assembly: GCA_046733175.1. Lineage (GTDB taxonomy): Bacteria > Pseudomonadota > Alphaproteobacteria > Sphingomonadales > Sphingomonadaceae > Sphingomicrobium. Next base: position 19,599 of record JBKPOO010000105.1, on the reverse strand, counting down.
GGTGATCAGGCTCAGGCGATCCAGTCTTCGTTCGACGCAAGCAGGTACGAAATCGCCCATCGGCCGATCGCCGATTACGGCTGCTTCAGCGGCCATTGCCTGTTCCAGGTTGAGGTTTGGTGCGCGGCCGTCAACTCTGCCGAGAAAATAAGCGGCAGCTGCATTGGCATAATTGCTTAGCTTCTCATTCCGCGCGGCCAATGCGTCCTCAGCCAGACCACTCATGACCATGAAACAACGCAAATCCTTGCTTACTTCCAGATTTGGTGGCGGCGCGGCTGACAAAACAAATGGCGCTGCAAGAGCCAGGTAGAATCGCTTCATCGCACGAGTGTGGGGTCGCGCGCCCGTTTTAGCTCACAGGAAATCATGGAGGGTTAGTGCGCCGCCTCGCCGCGTTTCACGCCCGATTTCGCCAGCTGCTCGTCGATCTGCGCGACGAGGCGGTCGAGACCGGAGTGATCCGCCGATTCTGCCCTCGCGACGAGCACGTCCTGCGTGTTCGAGGCGCGTAGCAGCCACCAGCCGTCGGGCGTGCTGACCCGCACGCCGTCGGTCGCGTCGACCTTCGCGCCGTCGGCGGCGAGGCGGTCGCGAACCTCGTCGATGATTGCGAACTTGCGGACCTCGTCGACCGCAAAACGCAATTCCGGGGTCGCGACCGATTTGGGCATCGCGCTCTTGAGCTCGGCCAGGCTCTTGCCGCTCGCTCCGACCGCTTCGATCAGCCGAACCGCGGCGTATAGCGCGTCGTCGAATCCGTACCAGCGATGCTTGAAGAAGATGTGGCCGCTCATCTCCCCGGCGAGCGGGGCACCCGTCTCCTTCATCTTCGATTTGATGAGGCTGTGGCCGGTCTTCCACATCAGCGGTTGACCGCCCAGTTCGGCAACGCGGTCGAACAGAGTCTGGCTGGCTTTCACATCGGCGATGATGATTGCGCCCGGAACCTCGCGAAGAACGGCCTCCGCCAGAACCATCAATAGCTGGTCGCCCCAGATGACGCGGCCCTTGCCGTCGACGGCGCCGATCCGGTCGCCGTCGCCGTCGAAGGCGATGCCGAAGTCGAGCTGTTCGCGCTCAACGAGCGACTTGAGATCGGCGAGGTTCTCTTCGACCGTCGGGTCGGGGTGGTGGTTAGGGAAGCGCCCGTCGACCTCGCTGAAAATGACGTGGTGATGACCCGGCAGACGCTCGACCATCATGTCGAGGATCGGGCCGGCGGCGCCGTTGCCGGCGTCCCACCCGATCCGGAACGCCGTCCCCGAGAAATCCTGCAGGAGCCGGTCGACATAGGCCGCGCGGATGTCCACCTGTTCGATCGTCCCGCTGCCCTCGCGCCAATGTCCGGCCGCCGCGCGCTCGCCGATCTCCTGGATTTCCTGACCGAAGACCGATCGGCCTTTCAGGAGCATCTTGAAGCCGTTGTAATCGGCGGGATTGTGACTCCCGGTGACCTGGATGCCCCCTTCGACGTCGAGGAAATGGGTCGCGAAATAGAGCATGGGCGAAGGACCCAGGCCGATCTGCATGACATTGAGGCCGGTCTCAATGAGCCCGCGGATCAGCGCGGCTTCGAGCATTCCCGAATGCGTTCGCCCGTCGCGGCCGACGGCGATGGTCCGAGCGCCTTCGCCATGCGCTTTCGCGCCGTAGGACCGGCCGAGCGCATAAGCGTCGTCTTCGGTGAGCGTGTCGCCGACGATCCCGCGGATGTCATATTCGCGAAGGATGGTGGGATTGAAGGTGTGGGTCGTCATTGCGAGGAGCGAATAGCGACGAAGCAATCCAGATGCACGGCTGGATTGCTTCGCTATGCTCGCAATGACCGGCTAGGCCGCTTTCTCGACCTCGTTCGCGTCCGGTATTCCGAGCCCCGCGATCATCTCTCGAAGCTCCTGCCGGGCGGCGATGTGCGCGATCCCCACGTCGCCCAAGTGCTGCAGGTCGAGCAGGGTCAGCCCCTTGGGGAACAGCTCGCGATAGATCACGCGCTCTCCGAGCCCCGGGATCACCCGGAAGCCGACGCGCCGGGCCAACTCGTCGAGCGCCGCCCCGACCCGCTTCAAATTATGCGATTCGACGTGCTGCAGCCGGTTCCTCAGCACCACCCAATCAACGCTCTTGCCCGTCTCCTTGGCCCGCTGCGTGCGGCTGTTCCACACCAGCTCCGCATAGAAGCTCGGCCGAGTGACCTTGTAATTTTCCGGATGCACCTGGCCGATGAGGTCGAGGTCGACGAAACTGTCGTTCATCGGCGTCACGAGCGTATCGGCCATGAGGATCGCGGCGCGGGCGATTTCGTCGTCGCGCCCCGGCGTGTCTACGACGATGACATCGGCTTCGGCCGAAAGCCGCTCGATCGCTTCCCTGAAGCCTTTTTCGCTATGGTCCTCGAGCACTTCGAAGGCCGCGCGGGGCAGGTCATCTTTCTCCAGCCGGCGCATGGTCGCATCGCGGTTCTCGAGATAGCGGGTCATGGTCCGCTGGCGGCTGTCGAGGTCGAGCGCTCCGACGCGGTGACCGGAGGCGGCCAGCGCGACCGCAGTATGAACTGCGGTCGTCGACTTGCCGGTACCGCCCTTTTCGTTGGCGAAGACGATGAAATGCGGTTGCGCCATGCTTGATCTTTTCCCCTGCGGCACCGAAACGCCGCCCCGGCAAAGATTAACTTAGGGACTTCCCGCGTGCAAACCGTTCGCACCAGTGAAGAATTGACGCGCGCGCTGGCCGAAATCGGGGACGGCGCGATCGCATTGGTGCCGACCATGGGCGCTCTTCACGCGGGGCACATCGCGCTCATCGACGAGGCCAAAAGACGCGCCGACAAGGTCGTGGCGACCATCTTCGTCAATCCTGCGCAGTTCAACGACAAGGCTGACCTCGAGCGCTATCCGCGGCGGGAAGCGGAGGATGCGCGAACGCTGACGGACGCGGGTTGCGACCTGCTGTGGATGCCTCCTGTGGACGATATCTATCCACAGTTATTTGCGACGACGGTCCACGTCTCAGGGATTTCCGACCGCTGGGAGGGAGAGGCCCGGCCCGGTCACTTCGACGGGGTGGCCACCGTCGTCGCGAAGCTGCTGCTTTCGGTCAGGCCGGATGTCGCGCTGTTCGGTGAGAAGGATTTCCAGCAACTGGCGGTGATCCGGCGGATGACCTGCGACCTCAATATCGCCGTCGATATCGTTGGCGTGCCCACCGTTCGCGACCCCGACGGCCTCGCTCTGTCGTCGCGCAATGCCCTGTTGTCGGCTGACGAGCGCCGGCGCGCAATCGCGTTGCCTGAGGCTCTCGCAGCGGCGCAAGACGCGATCCGAAACGGTTCGGAAGTCTCCGACGCCCTCCGAAAAGCGAAACAATCGCTGGTCGACGCAGGTTTTTTGAGGGTCGATTATCTGGCGCTGGTGGATTCTGCGACGCTCGAACCGATACGCGCCCCACGAGGGGAAATGCGGCTCATCGCGGCGGCCGTGATGGGCACCACGCGCCTCATCGACAATCTCCCCGTTTGAACTTCCCTGAATCGCGTTAACCATTTTTTTGCAGGTCACCGCCGAATTTCCCTTCCAGACAGCGTTTGAGGGGGAAATCATGGGAGCGATTAGCCAGAAAGGGGCGGAATTCCTGATCCGCAGCCGACTTACCGACGCGGAGAATGGGGACGTCGATGCCCTGTTCGAGCTAGGGATCGTTTATTCGACCGGACGCGGGGGCGCTCCAGTCGACCTCATCGAAGCTCACAAATGGTTCAATCTCGCGGCCCTCAACGGGAGCACTCGCGGCCAGGAATGCCGGGCCGAGATCGCCGTCGAAATGACCGCGCGCGAGATTGCTGAAGCGCAACGCCAGGCGCGCGCCTGGCTGGCGGCCACGGGCGACCAGCGCCGCGCGGCGTAACTAGCGGACCAGCACCGTCACTGCCCGGCGGTTGAGCGCCAGCGCAGCTTGCGCCGTTCCCGGCACCGCGACTTTCTCCTTGCCCCAGCTGAGCGTCGTCAGCTGGGCCGCGGGAACTCCCAGAAGCACGAGATAGGAGCGGACCTCCTCGGCCCGGCGCGCGCCGACCGCCAGCGCATGATCGCGCGTGTCGCTCGGATCGGCATAGCCCTCGATGCGCACGACCACCTCCGGATGCAGCCGAAGCCAGGCGGCCTGCGCCTGGAGGGTTGCCTGCGCCTGCGGGGTGAGAACCGCAGCGTCGCCGCCGAAGTAGACGATGTCGCTTCCGGACCTGGCGACGAAATCGGCCCTCAAGGCATCGATTCCGACGAGCATGGGGACGGGCGGGAGCGGCTGCCGCTTTCTTAGGCCGGGGAGTTGCGCCGAAGCCGCAGCGGAAAACAAAGCCAGCAGAAGGATCGCACGGCGCATCAGTCGATCACTCCCGACCAGTCGGGATCCGAGCCGTCCTGCGGAGTCACCACCCTTCGCGCCTCGCCGCCGGAGATTGCGACCCGGTACAGCGCCGTCCGTCCGTCGAGCCCAGCACGCTGGAAAATGAGCTCCCGGCTGCTTGGAGCCCAGTCCGGAGCTTCGTCGCCGGGGCCCGCGGTCAAAAGCTGCTCACCGCTCCCGTCCGCTTTCATCATGCCGATTCGCGTTCCGACTCCGGGAATCCGTCTCGTGAAGGCAATCCACTCGCCGTCCGGACTCCAGACCGGGTCGGCATACCAGCCGCCGCCGAAACTGATCCGTCGCTGTCCCGTGCCGTCTGAGTTCATGACGTACAGCTGCTGTGTGCCCGAACGATCGCTTTCGAAGACCACCTGGGCGGCATCGGGCGAGAAGCTTGGCGAGGTGTCGATCCCCGGCGATGCCGTCAGCCGCCGCGGGATGCCGCCGTTGGAATTGACGACGTAAACGTCGGTGTTCGGTCCTTGCTGCATTGAAAAGACGATCCTGTTGCCGTCCGCGGAGTAACGTGGCGCGAACGTCATCCCGCCCGTCGGAACGAGCGCCTTTTGCTGGTTCGTGTCGAAATCGATGATCCGGATGTGCGGCTGACCGCCCACGAAGCTGACATAAGCGAGCGCATCCGCTTTCGGAGCGATACGGGGCATGAGCACGATCGAATCGCCGACCGTGACGAAGCTCTGGTTGGTGCCGTCGCTATCCATGACCGCGACGCGCTTCACTCGCGCATTGAGAGGCCCGGTTTCAGCGACATAAGCGATGCGGGTGTCGAACAGACCGGCCGGAGCGCCCGTCGAGGCGGTGTAAGCGAGCCCCGAGCATTTGTGCGCCGCGCGGCGCCATTCTGTGCCCGCCACGGCAAAGCCGATCCGTCCCAGCTCGCGGCCCCTGGCGACGTCATAGACATAGCAGCCGACGGTGAACCGTCCGTCCGGATTGGAGCGGACGAAGCCGGTCAGGAGATATTTGGCGCCCTGCGTCCGCCATTTGGAAAAAGTCGGGGCCGTCACCTCCGGATAGGAATAATAGTCTTTCTGGTTCGGCCCGACCGGAACGAGCTCGGCCGTCGAACGCAGGTCGGAGGCGATCAGCTGCGACGCCTGCCACGCGATCGCGGCGGGGCTGTCGGCCCCCCGGGGGCTATTGTCCGGAGTGGCCAGCGGCGGAACGGCGACGACCGCAACCGCCGGCTCCTGGGCGGCAGCGGGGGCTGCGAACAGGACCAGGCTCAGGAAGGCAATCGACGCGAAACGGGGACTCATTCTGATTTCGTAATACTCCTGAACCTGTCGACCCAATCTTTGGGCTGCCGCTGCGGGCGGCCATTCGCATCGAGGAAGGCGGCCGTCACCCGAGCGTCGGTCAGCAGTTCCCCATTTCGCATGACTCGTTGATGAATCTCGACCGAAGCCGCGCGGACCTGCTCGACGCTGCTCAAAACCAGAAGTTCCTCGCCGAGCCGCGCTGGCCTCAGGTAGCGGATGTTGCATTCAGCGACATAATAAGCGCCCGCGCCCCTGTGGAGCACCTCGTTCTGGTCCACCCCTACGGCGCGAAGCATGTCGGAGCGCGCCCGCTCCATGAACTTCAGATAGTTGGCGTAATAGACCACCCCCGCGGTGTCCGTGTCTTCGAAATAAACGGTGAGCGCGAAATGGTGCTGCTGTTCGACGAAGCCGCCGCGATAGGGTGTGTCGAAATCTCCCGCCATCGGACCGGCTCTAGCGGCCACGGACTCAGCGCGTAACCCCGCTTGACTCTCGTGTAACGCTAAGGTTACATGTAACGTACAGGTTACACGAGGAGCAGAGAATGAACGCGTTCGTAATCGGTATAGTGGTGGGACTCGCGGTCGTTGTGCTGATGGCCACGATCAAATTGCGTGGCGGCAACAGGCCGACGAGCGTCGCAGGGAAGGCGGAATATCTGAGCAGACGCAGGGCGCGAATGCTCCCCGCGCTCGCGATCATCTTCCTGTCGCAGCAGGCCACCTTCTTTTCTCAAATGTCCGGTGGCGGGCACGTCTCGGCCGAAAAAGCCAAAATCAGCGCCTGGCTCGTCCTGTCGGTGCTGTTGCTGTTCGGACTTGCGACCAAAGGGTTCTGGCTGGAGCCCAAGGAAGTGCGCGATCTTATCGACGACGAGAACACTCGCGCCAACCGCAACGAGGCGATGCGCTGGGGATTCCTGTTCGCCATGGGCAGCGCGATCGCCGTCTACGTCTTGACGATGTTCGAAATCGTGACGGGGCGTGAGGCGGTTCACATCGTGCTCTCCTTCGGAATAGCGGCAGCGCTGCTTCGCTGGGGCGTCCTCGAAAAACGCGCGCACCGCGATGCCTGAGCGGCTCGCCAATCGGCTCAAGGAACGCCGGACGGAGCTCGGGCTCACCCAGGCCGAGCTTGCCGAGCGCGTGGGGGTCACTCGCAAAACCGTGAATACCGTCGAAAATGGCGTCTTCACGCCATCCGCCACCCTCGCGATCAAGCTCGCTCAGGCGCTCGATCTCAGTGTCGAACGATTGTTCTGGATTGAGCGGTGATTTCGCCGACCTCGCGGATCAGGTCGCCCTGCGCTTCCGGCACGTCGGCGAGGTGCATCCCCCACCCCGGTAGGAACATGCCGAGCACCGCGACTTCGCCGCCGACCCGGTCGGTGCGCTTGTCGCCAGGGTTGTGATTGGTGCGGATGGACAGATAGCCGCGCGGGCCGTCGTTGACGCATTTTCCCGAAACCAGACCTTCGGACCGGAGATAAGGGGTCGGGGGCGGGCCCTCGCTCGACCACTCGACCGGACCGCCGGGCACCGGCAAGCTCGATCGGGCGTAGAAGTAACTGTCGAGCGGCACCCACTCGGTCGATCCGGGCCGCGCCGGATTGACGCAGCCGACCGTCATTCCCGGCCGGTCGGAATAGCCGAAGATCGCGCCTTTGGGCGGGACGTTTTTCTCGCGAAAACTCGTCCAAGTCATGACGCAGCCGGTTTCGCCCGGATGGCTGCAGAGCGGAATTGTCTTGAAAGTCCCGCCGACGAGCTTCCCTTCGGGCACGAGCAGGTCGAATCCTGGGATGATGGCGAGCTTCATCCGTGCCCCGAGCGCCGGATTTGTCTCGATCCGGCGAGCGATCAGCATCTGCAGCATGAAGCTGCCCTGGCTGTGACCGATCAGGACGAACGGCCGGCCCTGGTTGCGGGTGCGGATGTAATTGTCCCACGCCGCGGCCACGTCCCTGAAAGCCACGCCGGCGGCTTGGCTGATGTCGGCGCCGGCGGAATAAGCGGCGACGGCGCTCAGGGTCATCTGGCGATAGATGGGCGCGAACGGCCGGCAGACCGACGCGAAGCGCGCGAACTGGCTCTCGGTGGCGAGCGTCTCCGACCGGTCGACATTGAGGTCGCTGTTCATCCCCTTGTCGGTCGACACGGTGGGATAGACGTAGAAGCAGTCGAGTGGCGGGTCCTTCGCGACTGCGCTCTTGCCGGTCGATCCGTAACCATTGGGATTGAGCGCGGTCGTCGCCAGCGGAGTGGAGCATGTATCGCCGCGGCCCGGCAGGCAAAGCCAGGTGGAATCCTTCTTATAGTCGGGCGCCGAGGCGCTGGATTGGGCCGGAAGCGGAGCAGCGGCGCAAAGTGCGAGCAGAGCAAGAAGGGCCCTCACCCCAACCCTCTCCCGCGGGCGGGAGAGGGAGAAGCCGCGAAGCGGCGCGGGCGAGGGATTGGTCTTCATCAAAACTCCGTCACTTGGCCTCGAACAGGCCGGACTGGCTGCCCTGCGGGACCGGCAATCCGAGGTGGGAATAGCCGCGTCCGTTGAGGCACCGCCCTCGTGCGGTGCGGGCGATGAGGCCGAGCTGAATGAGGAACGGTTCGATCACGTCCTCGATCGTATCGCGGGGCTCGCTGAGGCCCGCCGCGAGCGTTTCGACGCCGACGGGGCCGCCGCCATAAAGGTCCGCGATCATGGTCAGATAGCGCCGGTCCATCGCGTCGAGGCCGAGGCTGTCGATCTCGAGCCGCGACAGCGCCTTGTCGGCGACTTCTGCGGAAACCGTGTCCGAACCCGAAGCGTGGGCGAAGTCGCGGACTCGGCGAAGCAGCCTTCCGGCAATCCTGGGAGTCCCGCGCGAGCGGCGCGCGATCTCCCGACCGCCGTCCTCGGTCAGCTCTACGTTCAATAGCCGCGCCGCCCGGCGCACGACCTGCTCCAGCTCTTCGATTGTGTAGAAATTCAGCCGGACGGGAATCCCGAAGCGATCGCGCAGCGGGGTGGTCAGCAGTCCCTGCCGAGTCGTCGCGCCGATCAGTGTGAAGCGCGGAAGCTCGATCCGGACCGAGCGCGCCGACGGCCCTTCGCCGATCATGAGGTCGAGTGCCCGGTCCTCCATCGCCGGATAGAGCACCTCTTCGACCGCCGGATTGAGGCGGTGGATCTCGTCGATGAAGAGGACGTCCCCGTCCTCGAGGTTCGTGAGCAGGGCGGCGAGATCGCCGGATTTGGCGATCACCGGCCCGGACGTGGCGCGGAAGCCGACCCCCATCTCGCGCGCCAGGATCCCGGCCAGCGTCGTCTTGCCGAGCCCGGGGGGACCATGGAGCAGGACATGGTCGAGCGGCTCGCCGCGGCTCTTCGCGGCATGCACGAAGACGCGCAGATTCTCCCGCGCCGACTGCTGGCCGATGAACTCGTCGAGGCTCTTCGGGCGAAGCGCCTGGTCGACGTCTTCCGCCGTGCGCTCGGGGGTCGTGATTCGCGCGGGATCAGTCGCCATGGGACCCGCGAAACTTCCCAATGTTCACACTAACGTGAATGCGCGCCTGTCGGCATGGCTCGAACGAACCCCCGTTATTGCGCGATCCGATTGCATTCCCGCTCAACACTTGACGATGATGCACATTCGGGGCCGTGTAGGACAGCGGATTTTGTGATGGAGGGGGCGTATGGACATCGATCGGCGCACGATGATGGCGGGTGCGGCGGCCTCGCTGGCCGCGGGGCCCGCTTTGGCGAAAGCCAAACCGGCGGGGCCTCCCTGGTACGACCGAGCGATCATCGTCGACGCGCTCGGCGGCCTCAGCGACCCCTATGCGCCGCAGGAGCAGCTCCGGCTCAGCGACCGCGCCTGGAACGAGCTTCTTGAAACCGGCGTGACCGTCGTGCGCGATACCGTGTTCCCTGTGGGCAATGTTGCAGACCCGTGGGACGAGTACAAAAAGGCAGTCACGAACAGCCAGAACTTCGCCAATGCCAATCCCGACCGATTGCTGTTGGTCCGGAGCGCGGCCGACATCCTCAAGGCCAAGCGCGAAAAGAAGCTGGCTTGGGTGCTCGGGACGCAGGATTCGGCGATGGTCGGACCGGAGCTCGATCGGCTCGCCCAGCTCAAGAAGGACGGAGTGCTGACCGTCCAGCTGACCTACAACCTAAGGAACCTCGCCGGCGACGGCTCGCTCGAGCCGGCCAACGGCGGTTTGTCGAACCTCGGCCGCGATACGATCCGGCGGATCGAAAGCGAGAAACTGTTGCTCGACCTCGCGCATGGCGGGGCGAAGACGATGGCCGAGGCCGCGGCCTTCGCCAAGCGGCCGCTGGTCATCAGCCACACCGGCTCGCGCGCGCTGATCGATCATCCGCGCAACACCGCCGACGACACCATCAAGGCCGTCGCCGACAAGGGCGGAGTCGTCGGTGTCTATTTCATGCCCTATCTCGCAGTGAACCAGCATCCGACCGGAGCGGAGCTGATCGCCCATGTCGAGCATATCGCCAATGTAGCGGGCGAGGATCATGTCGGGATCGGTACCGACAATGGCCCGTTGCCGGTGGCGATGGATCCCGAAAGCAGGAAGCGGATGGACGACTGGCAGCGTCAGCGGATCAAGCTTGGGATCGCCGCGCCCGGCGAAGCGGTCGGGATCTATCCTTATCTCGCCGACTACAACACCATCGACCGCTATCGCCGTTTCGCCGCCGACCTCGCCAGGCGCGGCTGGAGCGAGGCTCGGCTGGAGAAGCTCATGGGCGGCAATTTCCTGCGGGTGTATCGCGAGGCCTGGGGCGGTTAGGGCGCTGAATCGTCATCCCCGCGAAAGCGGGGACCCAGATTTCTTGTTTTCGCTAGGTTCCCGCTTTCGCGGGAATGACGAATTTGGCTAGTCGGTGTGCTCGATGTCACCCGAAATCTCGACCCAGTCGCACTTGCGCCTTTCCCACACCGAAAAGCGCGGCTGGAGCGAGCAGGGGTCGTCGAACGCGCCGAGGGGGATCGCGACCAGCCCGTCGAACTTTCCATCGATCTCGTAATGCACGTCCGACCCGCAGTCGGGACAGAAGTGAAAAGTGATCCGGTTGCCGCTGTCGGCAATGTTCACCCAGCTGTTCGAGCGCCCTTCGATCGTGACTTGCTCGGCGGGCCATCGCGCCTGAGCGGCGAAAGCGCTGCCCGACCGCTTCTTGCAATCGAGACAGTGACAGACGGAGACTCGCGCCGGCTCGCCGGTCGCGGTCGCTTTCAGCTGCCCGCAGCGGCAGGAGGCGGTTCGGCTGATCACTTCGCCGCTTTCCGCAGCGCCAGGCGCACCAGCGCGTCGAGCCCTGCGTCCGGGCCGAGTTCGTCCTGAGCCGCATTGACGGCGACGGATGCTTCGGCGGGTTTGAATCCGAGATTGGCGAGGGCGGAGAGCGCGTCTGAGGCCGCTCCGGCGCGAGGCGCGGGTGCCGCACCGCCAAGCCCGACGACTCCGAGCTTGCCCTGAAGCTCATTGGCGATGCGCGCGGCGAGCTTGGGTCCGACGCCGTTGGCGCGGCCGATCATCGCCTGGTCCTTCTGGCTGACGGCTCGAGCGAGTTCGTCAGGCGTGAGCGCGGAGAGAATGGCGAGCGCCACTTTGCCGCCGACGCCCTGGACGCTGGTCAGCACGCGAAACGTATCGCGCTCGGCGGCCGAGCCGAAGCCGAACAACGTCCAGGCGTCCTCGCGCACCTGGAGCTCGGTCAGGATCAGCACTTCGCCGCCGATCGGGCCGAGCGCGTCCAGCGTCCTGCCGCTGCATTGGACTAGGTAGCCGACACCGCCGACGTCGATCACCGCGCCTTCGGCGGAGAGTTCAGCGAGAAGTCCGGAGAGGCGAGCGATCATCAGCCGTAGGCTTAAGCGATACGCCGCGCGGTCGCCAGATGATGCGCGTGCGTGATGGCCACGGCGAGCGCGTCGGCGGCATCGGGCCCCGCGACCCTCACTCCCGGAAGTAGCCTCGAAACCATCGCATGGACCTGGGCTTTCTCGGCGCCCCCGGTGCCAACGACCGCCTTCTTCACCAGCCGCGCGGCATATTCGCCGACGTCGATCCCCGCGCGGGCGGCGGTCATGATGACGACTCCGCGCGCCTGGCCGAGCTTCAGCGTCGATTGCGGGTTCTGGTTGACGAACACTTCTTCGACCGCGGCCGCGTCGGGGCGGTGCTCGGCGATAAGGACCTCTAGCTGCTCGGCCAGCGATGCGAGCCGCCGCGGCAGCGGAGCGCTCGTGCTGGTCTTGATCTGGCCGTTGGCGACGTGACCGAGCCGGTTGCCGTCGGCACGAATGATTCCCCAGCCTGTCGTCCCCAGTCCGGGGTCGAGACCGAGAATGAGGGTCAGGCGAGCTTCTCCAGCTCCTCGTCGGGGATGCGCTCGTTGCCCCAGACGGTTTGAACGTCGTCGTCCTCGTCGAGCGCTTCCATCAGGCGTGCGAGCTGTTGCGCCTGCTCCCCGCGGACCTCAACCTCGGTCGAGGCCTTCCACGCAAGCTTCGTGCCTTCGGCCTCGCCGAGCATCGGCTCGAGCGCCCGGGCCACCTCATGCAAATTCTCGACGCTGGTCCAGATGCGATGGCCGTCCTCGTCGCTTTCGACATCGTCGCCACCGGCTTCGATCGCCGCCTCGAGGACCTTCTCGTCATCGCCGGCCGCTGCCGGATATTCGATCAGCCCGAGACGCTCGAAGCCGTGGCTGACGCTGCCGCTCGCGCCCAGATTGCCTCCGTTCTTCGAAAAGGCGGTGCGGACGTTGGTCGCGGTGCGGTTGCGGTTGTCGGTCAGCGCCTCGACGATCAGCGCCACTCCGCCGGGACCGAAACCTTCGTAGCGGACCTCTTCATAATTTTCGGCGTCCGACCCCGAGGCCTTGTCGATCGCGCGCTGGATATTGTCCTTGGGCATCGACTGCGCCCGGGCAGCGATGACCGCGGCGCGGAGCCGAGCGTTCGCATCGGGATCCGGCAGGCCCTGCTTGGCCGCTACCGTTATTTCGCGGCTGAGCTTGGAGAAGAGGGCGGAGCGCTTCTTATCCTGCGCCCCCTTCCGGTACATGATGTTCTTGAATTTGGAATGGCCGGCCATGGCGTTCCCTTACGCGAGACCCAGCGCCTGGCGATAGGTTTCAAGGATCGCGTCCTGCTCCTGCCGGGTATGCGTCTCCATTTTGCGGAGGCGCACGATCATGCGCATGATCTTGGGATCGTAGCCGTTCGCCTTGGCCTCGGCGTAGACGTCACGGACGTCGTCGGCGATGCCCTTCTTTTCTTCCTCGAGACGCTCGATCCGCTCGATGAACAGCCGCAGCTGGTCGGCCGCGACGGTACCTTCCGCCATTGCTCAAATACTCCGATGCAAGATGTGTGGAGCTGGGGCTCTAGGGCCCAGACCCATAACCGGCAATAGCCGTGACGGAGCGGATTTTACGCGTCGGCGCTGCGCTCCTTGCCGGTAGGCTTCTCCGCGCGATCCCGGCTGTTGCCGGTTGTGGGTCTGGGCCCATGCGGGTTGAACCGTCATATCAAGCGGCTATGGGCAGGTTGGTGACGGACACTCTCGGCCCACGCTCGCGCAAAGTGAAAATCCTGGCGACGCTCGGTCCCGCCTCGAGCGACGCGAAGACGATCCGCAGGCTGATGCTTGCGGGCGCGGACGCGTTCCGAATCAACATGAGCCACGGCGACCAGAAGCAGAAAGCGAAGCTGGTCAACGCGATCCGCCGGCTCGAAAAGGAATTTCACCGGCCGACGACGATCCTGTTCGATCTTCAGGGGCCGAAGCTGCGTGTCGGCCATTTCGCCCGAGGCGGCGCCCTGCTTGAAAAGGGCAGCCGCTTCATCCTCGACCGGGCGTCAAAGGCCGGCGACAGCCACCGGGTCCAACTGCCCCATCCCGAGCTGTTCCAGTCGATGAAGGCGGGGACGCGCATCCTCATCGACGACGGCAAGGTCAGGCTGAACGTGCTTGAGGCGGGCGACGACCAGATCGTCAGCGAGGTGAAGGTCGGCGGCACCGTGACCGACAACAAGGGCGTGAACGTCCCCGACATCGTCGTCCCGATCCCGGCGCTGACCGACAAGGACCGTGACGACCTCCAGTTTGCGCTCGAGCAGAAAACCGACTGGATCGCGCTATCGTTCGTCCAGCGTCCGGAAGACGTCGCCGAAGCCCGTTCGCTCATCGGTGAGAAGGCCGCGCTGCTCGCGAAGATCGAAAAGCCCGCCGCGATCGATCGACTGAACGACATCGTCGAGCTTGCCGATGCGGTGATGGTCGCTCGCGGCGATCTTGGCGTCGAGCTCCCGCCGGAGGCCGTTCCTCCGCTCCAGAACCGGATCGTCGTTTGCGCCCGTCAGTTCGGGAAGCCCGTGGTGGTCGCGACCCAAATGCTGGAATCGATGGTGACGTCGCCGACCCCGACTCGGGCCGAAGTCAGCGACGTCGCGACCGCGATCTACGACGGGGCCGACGCGGTGATGCTCTCGGCGGAAAGCGCGACCGGCCAATATCCGATCGAGGCGGTGCAAATGATGGACCGCATCGCCAACAGCGTGGAACATGATCCGGCGTATCAGGCGCGCATTCACTTCACGCAAACCAAGCTCGAGCCGACCACGGCCGATGCGCTGGCGGGCTCGGCGCGGCAGATTGCCCACACGGTTTCGGCCAAGTCGATGGTCTGCTTCACGAGCTCGGGCTCGACTGCTCGGCGAATCGCGCGAGAGCGCCCGCCGGTACCGACCCTGGCGATGAGCGCATCGATGATTACCGCCCGCCGGATGGGCCTGATCTGGGGCGTTTACGCGGTTCACACGCGCGACGTGTCGAACTTCGAAGAGATGGTCGAAAAGGGCAAGCGCATGGCGCTTCGCCACCGGATCGCGGAAGGCGGCGACCGCCTGGTTCTGATGGCCGGGGTGCCGTTCGGAGTGTCGGGCTCGACCAATGTGCTGCACGTCGTCCGGCTGATTGGGGACGAACTCGAGAAGTACAGCCGCTCAAAGGCTTAGCGAGACCGGCAGAGCGCTTCGAGACGGACGGGCCGTGCCGTTTCTGCGGCCAAGAAGGCTCCATTTTCGGCTTCGCGCATTGGTTGTTCCAATGACTGGCCAGAATGCCCGGACCTTTGCCAGCTTCTTCCAGGCCGGCTTTGAATGCTCGTCCCATCGGCGGCGCGACGGCGTTCGCCTCGACCTCATTCGGGCGACGGGCCACGACAGGCATGTGCTGCAGGATTATCGGCTGTGCAGGCAATTGGGCTTCCAAACGCTTCGCGACGGGCTTCGCTGGCACCTGATCGAGAAGACTCCGGGCAAATATGACTGGTCGAGCTGGGTTCCGGCCGTCGAAGCGGCCGAGGCGGCCGGCGTCGAGGTCATTTGGGACCTGTTCCATTACGGATCGCCCGATTGCGTCGATCAGGCCGCGGCGGACTTTCCCGAGCGATTCACCCGATTCGCGCTCGCCGCGATCGAGATTCAGCAGTCGATAAGTGCCCGTCCGCCTGTGGTCTGCCCGCTCAATGAGATCAACTTCCTCGCCTGGGCGGTGGACGACGGATATTTTCCGCAGGTCGGCCCGAAGCAGCAGGGGTGGTTCAAACGCCAGCTCGTTCGGACGGCGATCATGGCGGCCAAGGCCATCAAGCAGCGCTGGCCCGAATCGACGATCGTCTGGGCGGAGCCCCTAATTCATATCGCGCCGCATGACCGCCGCCGCGCGACATTGCGCGCTGCAGAACGGAATCTCCATGGGATGTACCAAGCCTATGACTGGATCATGGGCTTGGCGGAGCCGGAACTGGGCGGCGACTTGTCGCTGGTCGACGTGGTTGGTTGGAACTTCTACCCGCACAACCAATGGTATTTCCAGGGAGCAACCGTTCCCATGGGCCACCACGAATATCGCCCACTGGCGGACATGCTGGTCGAGATGGGCGAGCGTTACGGTAAGCCGGTCTTCCTTTCGGAAACCGGCGCGGAAGGTTCCGGCAAGGCCTCCTGGCTCCATTATGTCTGCAACGAAGTGCGCGATGCGATGAGCCGCGGCGCCGATGTGCGCGGCATTTGCTGGTACCCGATCACCGCCTATCCCGGCTGGGACAACAGCCGCCATGCCGAGACGGGCCTTCTATCGACAGTGGTCGCGGACGGCAGCCGGCACGTCGACGACCGGCTGCTCGCCGAGTTCGAGGTCCAGCGGGAGAAGTTCGCCGCGCTCAGACCCGAACTTCGAATCGTGGCCGGCGGTAGAAGGCGCTAGATTAGCGGCGCTTCCTGCTGGTCGTCGGAGGGAGTTCCAACGTGGGGCCAACCCTCTTTCCATTCGATGCGATCGATCATCAGGATCCGCCGGCTGTTGATCTCATCCTCCTGCCTTTGCCTCGGCCGGTTCACGTCGATGGCATGATAGAGAATCCATTCCTGCCCGGCTTTGTCCTGGACGATGCAATTATGTCCGGGGGCAAGCCAGCGCTCGCTCTTGAACAGCATCAGGCTATGGGGAACGCCCTTGGCCTGCTCAAGCGTTTCGAACGGTCCCCAAGCGCTCTTTGAACGGGCGACCATGACGCCGTATTCGGCATCCGGCCCGCAACAATTATCGCCCGAGTAGAACAGATAGAAGAAACCCTGGTGATGAATCACCCAGGACGCTTCGACGAGCCTCGGGAAGGCGCCTTTCTTGCGATTGGGCCACACGAGATCGATCGGCTTGCTTCCCTCTGCGAAGGACGTTCGGTTTGCGGCCAGTTCCTGGACCTTGATCGGCTGGAACCCTGATCCCCAGTAGAGCAGGTGCTTGCCCGTGACGGGGCAGTCAAAGGCCATGGGGTCGATATTGTGAAACCCTTTGCCCGCGAGCAGCGGCTGGCCGATGTCGGCGAATGGCCCAATGGGAGACGATGCCGTCGCAACGGCGAGCGCGTGGTCGGGCCCGTCGCGGTGCGCGTCGGGCGTCGCCGAATAATACATGAAATAGGTCGTGCCGTCGTAAATCACGCTCGGAGCCCAGAAGTCCTGGGTCGCCTGCGCCCAATCGGGCTTTTCGGGAAGCGCGTCGCCCAGCAGCTGCCAGTCGATCAAGTCCCGAGAGCGCGCGACCTGGATGTTGATCCACTGGCCCTCGCGCAGCGTCTGGGTCCCGTACGCATAATAATATCCGTCAGGCGCCAGGATCACCGCCGGGTCGGGGAAATCGGCATCGAGGATGGGATTAAGATAAGCTCCGGCCACGGGTTTGAGACCCGCGCGTGGGGTGTCGCCGGAACCCTCGCTGGCGAAGTCGGCAGAATCGAGCGATGGATGCATCGAATGCAGATACGTCGGTCGTCGCCGCGGGGAAAGCCGACCCGCCGAGTTTTCGGGAATCTTCAGCCGGCCGCGAGCGCGCTCGCCTCGTTTCCTTCACTCGTTTTTGCGTCTTCCATTCGGCGGAATGTCGCAAGGGCCTGACCGACGATCTGGTCCATGTTGTAATAACGGTAGGTGGCGAGGCGGCCGACGAAAGTCACGCCCTCGGTGGAATCGGCCAGCTCCTCATATTTCTTGTAAAGCGCCTGGTTCTCGTCGCGGGGCACCGGATAATAAGGATCGCCCTCCGCGCTCGGATATTCATAGGTGATCGTCGTTCGGGGATGATCCTGCCCGGTCAAATGCTTGTATTCCGTGATGCGGGTATAAGGCACGTCGGGCGACGGATAATTCACCACCGCAACCGGCTGGTGCCATTCCTCGTCGAGTGTCTGATGATCGAATTTAAGCGACCGATACGGCAGCTTGCCGAAACGGAAATCGAAATATTCGTCGATCGGCCCGGTATAGATGATGTGGTCGGCTTCGACTTCGTCGCGGATGTCGCGAAAATCGACGCCCGTCCGGACCTCGATCAAAGGATGGTCGAGCATCCGCTTGAACATCGCCGTGTAGCCGTGGGCCGGCATGGCCTGGAACGTATCGCTGAAATAGCGGTCGTCGGTGTTGGTGCGGGTCGGGATCCTGGATGTGACTTGCTTGTCGAGCTCGCTCGGATCCAGCCCCCATTGCTTGCGCGTATAGCCTCGGAAAAAGAGCTCATAGAGCTCGCGCCCGACGGCGTTGATTACGACGTCCTCGGAGGTTTGGATGTCCTCCACCGGTTCGGCACGCGACGCGAGATATTCCGCCGCTTCCTCGTCGGTCTCCAGGCTTAGACCGAATAGCTGGTTAAGCGTCGTCCGGTTGATCGGGATGGGCACAAGCTGGTCGCGAACGCGCGCAAGAACCCGGTGTTCGTACGGTCGCCACTCCGTGAATTGGGACAGATAGTCGACCACCTGCTCGCTATTCGTGTGGAAAATGTGCGGGCCGTATTTGTGATAGAGGACCCCGGCCTCGTTCGGCTCGTCATAGGCATTACCGCCGACGTGATTGCGCCGATCGATGAGGAGCACTCGGGCACCGCTCTGGCTCGCGAGCCGCTCGGCGAGGACCGATCCGGCAAAGCCCGCCCCGACTATCAGATAGTCGTAGCGCTTTTGCGCTCGAAGGCCCGGCTTCATTCCGCTGCCACGAGCAGCGCTGAACCGGCGGTGGCCTTCTGCGTGCCGAGCACGTCGGCAACGAGGCCCGCCATCCGCGCTTGAGTCGTGTCCCAGCTCGTGGCGGAGAGCATGAGGTCGGCTTCGGCGAGCCAACCGTTTTCAGGGTCGCCGGCCAACTCCAGCGCTCTTTCGCAGGACTCGACGAATTGCTCCGCGGTCGATGCGATCTCGACGCCTTTCAATTTGCCGTAATGGCGAACGACGTCCTTGATGGGGGTCGACACCACCGGCTTGCCGCCCGCGAGATATTCGGGCGTCTTGGTGGGCGAAATGAATTCGGTCGACTCGTTCATCGCGAACGGCATCAGCGCGACATCCCAACCCGAAAGATAGGCCGGGAGCTCGCGGTAGGTCTTGGACCCGAGATAATGGATGTTGGGCCGCTTGGGCAGCTCGTCCTCGCCGATCTTCACGACCGGGCCGACCATGACGAAGGACCAGTCGGGACGCATTTCGGCAACCTTGCCGAGCAAGGCGGTATCGAACCGTTCGTCGATCACGCCGTAGAAGCCCAGCCTCGGATGCCGGAGGTCCTCCTGGTCGGCCGGATCGAACAGGCGCGCGCGGGCCTTGGCGAAATGGGCGCGATCGACCGATGACGGGAAGCAGTGAACGTTGGGATGGCGGTCCTTCTTCGCTTCGAAGAGGCTCGACCCGCCCGTGAAGACGATGTCGGCGCGATCAATCAATTCCTGCTCCAAACCGAGCAGATGTTCGGGCGCGAACTTGAATTTCGAAAGCTCGTCCATCGCGTCATAGACCGTCACATCCGGGGTGACGTGCTTTGAGAAGGGCAGCATCATCGGCGTGTAGTACCAGGCGATGAGGGGCCCACGCACCGAAGCCAAATGCGCATCGAGCAATCGGGCGAGCGCGGCTTCGCGCGCATCTTCGGGCATTCCCTGGGGCAGGTGCGGGACGACCAGGCGGACGTTCGCGTCGTCCGTATCGCTCACCTTGAGATAGGCCGTTTCCTTTCGACCGATCTCGACCGGTTCTTCCCAGAAAATAACCCGCATGTCGCGGCCGAAACGGCACATCAGATGCTGCGGCCGCTGGAAGACGAAGTTCCACCGCAAGTGCGAAAAGCATATGAGTGTGGGCGCCTCTGGGTCGCTGGCCGAGTGCTCGGCTTCGAACTCAACTGGCACTCCGGCGCGAGTCAGCATTTTCCGTTTTTCCTCCGTATGATTGGTAACATCGGCAGGAACGGGCCGGAGGGCCTAACGGTTCCTGCGGATTAATTCAGATTAAACAGAATCGGCCCTTGCTGCAGCGCAGCATTCGCCAGTCTGCCCGATTGACC
>JBKPOO010000104.1:0-19778 GCA_046733175.1 Pseudomonadota bacterium | reverse complement strand
ACACCATGCTGATCGGAACACTCGCCGGAGTGACGTCCATCGGCCCGGGATAGAGGTTGGCGGTCTGATCGGGCGGGAACATCACGAACCGGCGCCGCCCGGCAGCGACGCAGGCGAGATTGTCGGAGACGTCGAAATGGGCCGCGACGGTGACGCGGTTACCGATCCACAACCGGGCCGGCGTGCCCGCCGGGACGAGCGCGTTGGGATTCTCTTCCTGCAGGCCGGGCAGGATCTCGGCGGCCGGGATCGCCTGCATCGCGATGCCGAACGGCTGTTCAGCGTCCCGCTGTTGCAAGAGCCCGCGGAGGATGGCGGACAAGGGCTCCATGGACCGCTCGAAGTTCATCTGCTTCGAATCCGGGCGGTAGAAGAATCGCCCCCGTTCGGATGGAGGAGCGACGATCGTTGCGACTGGTTCGCCCCCGTAGAAGCGGTTGAGATATTCGACTGCGGCATCGTCGGACTGGAGGGCGGCGCGAACGAGCGGCCACTGCCGGACGGCTCCCTTCAGGACCACGGGGCGTCCGCCCTTCAGGACCGAATCGGGCAAAGAGCCCAAGTCAGACGCCGAGATTTCCTCGGCAGCGCGAAGATCGGCGAGCATGCGCGCGAGTCTTCACAGTTCGTCAGCGAAAGCGCAATGCGCTTAGGAACGGCATCCGCTCGCGGCAGTTCGTGTGACCGAAGGAGGTTTCAGCCATGAAATATCGCAAGCTCGGCGACAGCGACCTCGAGGTTTCGGAAATCTCGCTCGGATCGTGGCTGACCTATGGGGTTGGGGTCGAGGCCGACAAAGCGCGCTCCTGCCTGGAAGAGGCATTCGCGGTCGGGATCAATTTCATCGACACCGCCAACGTCTACGGCCGCGGAGCTGCCGAGAGCTTCCTTGGCGGCGCGCTGCAGGGCCGGGCACGCGACTCCTACGTGCTCGCGACCAAAGCCTATTTCCCGATGAGCGAGACCGATCGCGGGCTGTCGCGCGAGCAGATCGAAAAGCAGCTCGACGCGTCGCTCGAGAGGCTCAAGACCGATTACGTCGATCTCTATCAGTGCCATCGGTACGATTGGGACACTCCGCTCGAAGAAACGATGGAGGCGCTGACCCGCGCGGTCGAATCCGGGAAGACTCGCTACATCGGCTTTTCCGAATGGCCGGCGGAGCGGATCCAGGCCGCGCTCGACATGACCGGCGTCGCCAAGTTCGTTTCGAGCCAGCCGCAATATTCGCTGCTGTGGCGTGAGCCCGAAGATGAGGTCATCCCGCTGTGCGCGGCCAACGGCATTTCGCAGATCGTCTGGTCGCCGCTCGGCCAGGGAGTCCTTAGCGGCAAGTACGACCCCGACCAGCCGCCGCCCAGGGATTCGCGTGCAGCGAGCGAGGAGATGGGCGGATGGATGGACCGGCTGATGCAGCCGGGCGTGCTTCGCGCCGTCCAGCGCCTGAAGCCTCTTGCCGAGGAGGCCGGCCTGACGCTGCCGCAATTCGCTCTCGCCTGGGTGCTCCGCGAACCGAATGTCGCGTCGGCGATCATCGGGGCATCGCGTCCCGAGCAAGTCCGCGAAAACGCCCACGCTTCAGGGGTGATCGTCGACACTCAGCTGTTCGTCCGGGCCGAGGCGATCCTCGACGAGGCGCTCGCCGGCCAGCCCGCCTGATCAAATCGCCTTGGAGCTGCGACGCGAGGGGGAGACGAAAATCTCCTCGATCGGCAAATCGAAGAGTTCTGCGACCCGGAAAGCGAGCGGAAGCGACGGATCATATTTGCCGGTCTCGATCGCATTGACGCTCTGGCGCGAGACCTCGAGGCGCTCGGCGAGGTCCTGCTGGCTCCAGTTGCGCTCGGCGCGGAGGAGGCGGAGTCGGTTTTCCATCAGCAGCCGGCGTCGCCAATGGTGAGCTTGTTGGCGAGGGCGCCGATGGCCAATCCGAAATACCAGACCACGACGATCCAATAGCCGTCGATGTGGCCGACCAGGCTGAAATTATCGAGAAAGCCCCAGATCGAAGCGAGGCTCAGCGTGAAGCCGCTCGCCCACAGCACCTGCCGGACCATCAGGGCTCGAATATATTCGTCCTGCTCCTCGACCAGATAGCGCCCGAGTGCGCCGAAGATCCCGATGATCGGAAGTGCCGGCAGGATGGCCGCAATGTACGCCGCCGGACCATCGATGAGCTTATGCTTAAAGCCGTAGACCGCACCGATGAGGAAGATCGCGTAGAGCAGGCTCAACCAGATCACGCGATAATTGTAGGTTTTCCACGCTGCAGTTCGCACTGCCATGACAAGCGTCCTTTTCAAAGTGTCAAGATCGCTTTACTCACGCGGTGTCGCTCTGTCAAGCGAGCTTTACGCCTCAACGGCGTCGTCCGGGCGAGAGATGTCGAATAGGGCAGGGCCAAGCACGGTTGAGGCCCTGCGTGGGCGCCGCTACATGCCCGGCGCAATGACCAGGATGTTCAAGATCGCGCTTCCCGATGGTTCGGTGAAGGAAATGCCGGAGGGCTCGACCCCGGCCGACGTCGCCGCGGCGATCGGGCCGGGCCTCGCCAAGGCCGCCCTCGCCGCAAAGGTCGATGGAGAGATCCGCGACATCACTCGTCCGTTCGAAGGCGACTCCAGCCTGGCGCTTATCACGTCCCGCGACGAGGCCGAGGCGCTCGAACTCGTCCGCCACGATTACGCCCACGTGCTCGCAGAAGCGGTTCAGAACCTGTTCCCCGGAACGCAGATCACCTTCGGTCCCGCGACGGACGACGGCTTTTATTACGATTTCGCTCCGACCGCCGAACGCGGACCCTTCACCGAGGAGGACTTGCCCGCGATCGAGGAAGAAATGCGGCGCATCATCGGCGCCGACAAGGTGCTGCTGCGTGAAGTCTGGTCTCGCGACCAGGTCCGCGACTTCTTCGAGAAGTCCGGCGAGGCATTCAAGGCCCAATGGGTGATGGAGCTGCCCGAGGGCGAGACCATCACCATGTACCGCACCGGCGAGGGCGAGGAAGCATGGGTCGACCTGTGCCGCGGCCCGCACCTCGCTTCGACCGGCAAGCTTGATCCCAATGCATTCAAGCTCACCCGCGTGTCGGGCGCCTATTGGCGCGGCGATCCCAAGAATCCGATGCTCTCGCGCATTTACGGCACCGCCTGGCTCAACCGGAAGCAGCTCGACGAATATCTCGTAAGACTAGAGGAAGCGGCCAAGCGCGATCATCGCAAGATCGGGCAGGAGATGGACCTATTCCACCTTCAGGCCGAAGCCCACGGAAGCGTCTTTTGGCACCCCAGGGGCTGGGTCATCTGGCGGCAGCTCGAGGCCTATCTGCGCCGCCGGCTCGACGCTGCCGGCTACAACGAGATCAAGACACCACAACTCATCGATTCGAAACTGTGGGTGCAGTCGGGCCATTGGGGCAAGTTCCGCGAGAATATGTTCGTCGTGCCCGATGAGATTCCCGGAACCGAAGAAGGCAAGCCGGTGATCACCGGCGACGCGGATTTGCTTGCCCTAAAACCGATGAACTGTCCGGCGCACATCCAGGTCTTCAAGCAGGGCATTACGAGCTACCGCGAATTGCCCGTTCGTTTCGCGGAATATGGCTGCTGTCACCGCAACGAGCCGCACGGAGCGCTGCACGGGATCATGCGCGTCCGCCAATTCACTCAGGACGACGGCCACATTTTCTGCACGCGCGATCAGCTGGTCGATGAGACCAAGGCCTTCTGCGCCTTGCTCGACTCGGTTTATCGCGACCTCGGCTTTCCGGACTATCAGGTGAAGCTCGCGACCCGACCCGACCAGCGCATCGGCAGCGATGAGGAGTGGGACCGCGCCGAGGCAGACCTCGAGCAAGCGCTAAAGGAGACGGGGCTCGATTATGAAGTGTTGCCGGGGGAGGGCGCATTTTACGGCCCGAAGCTCGAATTCCATTTGACCGATGCAATCGGCAGAACCTGGCAATGTGGCACCCACCAGCTCGATCCGAGCATGCCGCAGCGGTTAGGGGCGGTTTACGTAGGGGAGGACGGTGGGAAGCATCATCCGCTGATGTTGCACCGCGCGATTCTCGGGACGTTCGAGCGATTCATCGGCATTTTGATCGAGCATCATGCGGGCAAATTCCCGCTTTGGCTGGCGCCCGTGCAGGCGGTCGTTGCGACCATCGTTTCCGATGCGGATGGCTACGCCGATGAGGTTGCCTCGCGGCTCGCCGATGCGGGAATTCGAGTCGAAACCGACCTTCGCAACGAGAAGATCAACTACAAGGTGCGCGAGCACAGCCTTGCCAAGGTCCCGCTGCTGCTGGTCGTCGGCAAGCGCGAAGCGGACGAAGGCACGATCGCGCTGCGCCGCCTTGGGAGCGACGATCGCCAGGTGATGATGAGCCTCGATGAAGCGATCGCCATGATCCGCGAGGAAGCCGTTCCACCCGATTTGCGCTGACGCGAGTCCGCCACAGGTTGCTGCAAAAACGACTCACCTGTCCGTTGCGAACCTTTTCAACGGACGCCGGAACGCCTAACTCGCACCCTTCGACCAACGATAACGGAGTCTTCGCTATACCACCGCCCTACCCGCGCCGCCCGATGGCGCCGCCGCAGCCGATGTCCGGCCCCCGCTACAACGAGTTCATCCAGTCGCCCAAGGTTCGGGTGATCGATGAGAACGGCGAAAATCTGGGCGTGATGTATACGCGCGAGGCATTCGAACAGGCGCAGGGGGTCGGGCTCGACCTCGTCGAGATCTCCCCCAATGCCGACCCTCCCGTCGCCAAGTTCCTCGATATCGGGCGCTACAAATATGAAGCGCAGAAGAAGGCCGCTGAGCAGCGCAAGCGCCAGAAGACGCAGGAGATCAAAGAGATCAAGATGCGTCCGAACATCGACGATCACGACTATGACACCAAGATGAAGAAGGTGTTCGAGTTCCTCGAGGAAGGCGACAAGGTCAAGGTGACCATGCGGTTCCGCGGCCGCGAGATGGCCCACGGCGAGCTCGGCATGGCCGTTCTGCGCAGGGTCCAGGAACAGACCGCCGACATGGCCAAGATCGAGGCGCACCCGCGCATGGAAGGGCGCCAGATGCTGATGGTGCTCGCGCCGAAATAGGCCATGGGCACCTGGGATAAATCGCTCGAATGCCCGCGCTGCTCGGGGAGCATGGAAGCGGGATTCATCATCGACGAGGGCTACGGCAAGAAAGTCGTCGCCAGGTGGGTTGCCGGCGAACCCGACAAGGGTTTCTGGACGGGTCTCAGAGTCCGCGGGAAAGAGCAGGTCGAGGTTTCGACCTACCGCTGCCGGCGCTGCGGCTACCTCGAAAGCTACGCTTAGGTCCCGCGCAGCTCTACTTACACTGTTGCAATTATGCTTCATCTGTCGACGCTTTGGATGGCGCCGCTCTCGCCGTCGCTTTCCTTGTCGCTCGAACGGCATTAGCGTCCCTTGCCGGAGCATCGCTCCGACAGGGGAGAGGAATATGCGCAAGTCGGTGTGGCTGCTTTCGGCAGCGCTCGTCACAATTGCATCGCCGGCCATCGGCCAGACGTCACAATCCACCACGGATACGGACAAGAGCTCGGCCAAGCCGCCCGAAAGCGCGACAGAAGGCGCCGCCGTCCAGGACCAGGCGACCGAGCAGCAGCCGGTCAATGCCGGCGACATCGTGATCACCGCGACTCGGCGCAACCAGGCGCTCTCGGACGTTCCGATGGCGGTCAGCGCAGTGACCGCCCAGCAGCTCGAATATACCGGGGCCAGCGACATCCGGCAGCTCAACCAGGTCGCTCCGTCGCTGCTCGTCTCTTCGACGTCGTCGGAAGCGGGCGCTGGCGTCGCGCGGATCCGCGGCATCGGCACGGTCGGCGACAACCCGGGCCTCGAAAGCTCGGTCGGCGTGTTCATCGACGGAGTCTATCGCTCGCGCGCCGGCGTCGCGCTCACCGAGCTTGGCCCGCTGGACCGAATCGAGGTCCTTCGCGGACCGCAAGGAACCCTGTTCGGCCGCAACACCTCTGCCGGCCTGATCTCGATCATCACCGCCAAGCCGCGTTTCACGACCGAAGTCGGCGGCCAGATCGACATCGGCAATTATAATGAACGCCGCGCCGAACTCAGCCTCAACGCCCCGCTCGGCGACACGATCGCCGCTCGCATCGACGGCGTCTATCTGAAGCGGGACGGCTTCCTTAAGGACGACATCTCGGGACGGCGGGTGAACGACCGCGATCGCTGGATGGTTCGCGGCCAGGTACTGTTCCAGCCGAACGACAACCTCTCATTCCGATTGATCGGCGATTATTCCAAGCGCGACGAGGAATGCTGCGCCGCGACCTATCTTCCGGCGCACGACACGGTCGGCTCGGGGATCGAGGCGCCGTCGACCATCGCGGCGATCGAGCGCGGCCTCGGGGCGATCATCAACGATGATACGTTCCACCGGCACGTGTCGATCACGCCGGGACGCAGCTATCGGAGCGACGTCAAGGATTACGGCGCGTCGGGCGAGCTGGTCTACGACTTCGGCGGGGCCGAGCTGACGTCGATCACTGCCTACCGGTTCAACAAATATATCCGCGGCCAGGATGCCGACTTCAACAATCTCGACATCCTTTACCGCGACGACGACGGCAGCGCGTTCAACCGCTTCAAGACGTTTACCGAAGAGGTGCGGCTCCAAGGCAATGCCTTCGGCAACAAGCTCGACTGGCTGGTCGGCGGCTACTTCGCCAATGAGAAGCTACGGCTCAAGGACAACCTCGCCTACGGCGCCGATTACGCCCGCTACGCCAACTGCTTGGTCGCGAACAGTTTCGCGCAAGGTATGATCAACAGCGGCGTTCCGGCGGTCGTGGCGCTCGGCTCGAGTCTGGTCCAGCCAGGCGCGGCCGGCGGCGGGACTTGTTTCAACCAGGCCACCGCGAACATAATCGCCACAACGCCGGGCATTTTGTCTCCGGCGCAGGCGGGTGTGTTTCGGGCATTTGCGCGGCTCACGCCGTTCAATGCGTCGACCTTCACCAACAGCGGTTTTTCCAATCTCACCAGTACCGCGCTCAGCCTGAACGGCTCGGCGCTGGACGACGTTTATGACCAGACGAGCAACAATTGGGCGTTGTTCACCCACAATATCTTTTCGATCACCGACCGGCTGAAGGTGACCGTCGGCGCGCGCTATACGCACGAGAAGAAGAAGCTCGACGCCGATCTCACCGACAACAACACGATCTGCACGTTGCTGTCGGGCACCTCACTGCAGACTCTGCCGTGCGTCAGCCCGAGTGTCCCAGGCGGAGCGCTCAGCCTCAGCGATTCGCGGACCGAGTCGAAGC
Source organism: Pseudomonadota bacterium (assembly GCA_046733175.1). Classification (GTDB taxonomy): domain Bacteria; phylum Pseudomonadota; class Alphaproteobacteria; order Sphingomonadales; family Sphingomonadaceae; genus Sphingomicrobium. The sequence continues at coordinate 12,445 of JBKPOO010000104.1, read as the reverse complement.
TCTCGGGCACGGTCGTCCTCAGCTACAAGCCGACCGACCGGCTGCTGACCTACGTCAGCTATGCGCGCGGCTACAAAGCGGGGGGATTCAACCTCGATCGATCGGCCCTGTGGCGGGCCCAGGTCGTTCCGACGGGCATCGGTACCCCGCCGTTGTCGGGCAATGGCGCGATCTGCATCAACGCGGCCCAGACGGGCTGCCAGGGGATCGTCGCTTCGGGCGCCGACCTTCAGTTCAAGCCGGAAACCAACGACGCCTTCGAAGTCGGCGCGAAATATAACGGCCCCGGCGTCGATATTAACATCGCCGCCTTCCATCAGCTGTTCAAGAACTTCCAGCTGAACACGTTCAATGGCCTCAATTTCATCGTCGAGAACGTCAACAGCTGCGATGAGGATCTGGTCCCACCGGATTCAGACAGCGACAACGATCCTCGAAGTGGCGCTTGCGGCGGACATACCCGCGCCGGTGTGAAGAGCTATGGCGTTGAACTGGAGGCTTTCACCCGTCCGATGCAGGACGTCTCCATCAACGGCGGCGTGACCTGGGCCAACACCAAGTACCGGCACAATCTCGTCGGTGCAGACGGACGGCCGCTGACCAATGCTTTGTTCCAGCTGCCGGGTCGCCGGATTTCCAACTCGGCGCAATGGACCGCAACGGCCTCGGTCGCCTGGACCCCGCCGATCGGCGACAGCGGGATGCGCGCTTTGTTCTATGTCGATGGCCGCTTCGTGAGCTCATACAACACTGGCTCCGACCTCGACATCGAGAAGGTCCAGGACGGCTATCAGGTGTTCAACGCGCGCGTCGGAGTCCACGGCCGCAACGATGACTGGGCCGTCGAACTGTGGGGCCAGAACGTCCTCAACGAAGACTATCTGCAGGTCGCCTTCGACGCCCCGATCCAGGGCGGCTGCACCACCCGCGGCGCGGCAAGGGGTTTCTGCGGGGCGTCGACCTCCGTTCCGAACCGCGCGACCCAGCTTTACGGGGCCTTCCTTGGCGAGCCGCGCACCTTCGGTATCACCCTGAGGGCGAAGTGGTCGCCTCCGCCCCCGGCGCCGGTCTACACGCCGCCGCCGGCGCCGCCTCCGCCGCCGCCGGTGGTCGAGCAGCCCGCGCCTCCGCCACCGCCGCCGCCTCCGCCCCCGCCGCCGGTCGAAAGGGGTGAGCGGGGCAACTAAGCGGAGCGGATGGGTTCGACTTTAGGGCTCCGCCGTACTGGCGGGGCCCTTTTCTTTCAGGCGGCTTTGGCGCGCGGTGCGTCCCGGGCAGCGCCGATGAGGGCGGTTCGCAACTTCTCGACGTCGTCGGCCTCGAGCTTTTTCCCGTTCGCTCGAGTCAGATAGAAAACGTCGACTGCGCGTTCGCCGTAGGTTGCGATATGCGCCGAATGAATCTGGTGCCCTTCAGCATGAATTGCGGCAGCGAGCGCGGCGAGCAGCGCCGGTCGGTCGAGCGCGTTCACTTCCACGACCGTGGTTCGGCTCGAAGCCTTGTCGGCAACCGCGACAGAAGGGGCGATCCGAAATGCGGAGCTTCGCGGACGCCCGCGCTCCGGCGCTGGAAGCGGCGGAGGTTCAACGCTGGTCAGCGCACTTTCAACCGACCGCACCAGGCGGGAGCGCAGCCGACGGTCGGCGTAAGCCTGGCCCTGAGCGTCCAGAACGAGAAGATTGTCGAGCGCCATTCCGTCGCGCGTCGTGTGGATTCGCGCGTCGATGATGTTGGCGCCGGCGGCCGCAAGGCCCGCGCAGATTCGATAAAACAGGCCCTCGCGATCCGGAGTGAACACGCTGATCCGGGTCGCTCCGCTCTCGAAATCTTCCTCGGCGACGACGTTGGGCCTCGCTTCGCCGATATGCGCTTCGGCGGTCGCCACCTGCTTGGCGTTGGCGATCTGCCAGGCGAGCGGCTCGGCGAGCCAGTAGCTGTCGGGCAATCGCCTCGCGTGCGCCCGGATCGCGCTCGCCTTCCATGCCAATTGCGCCGCGAGCTCTTCCTGCCGCGCATCGACCAGCTCGCTTCGCCCGTGCTGCTTATGGCCGAGCCGAAGCCTCTCTTCCGCGGCCTCGAACAGCGTCCGAAGCAAGGTCCGCTTCCATTCGTTCCAGACGCCGGGCCCCACTGCGCGAATGTCGACGACCGTCAGGATCAAGAGCAACCGCAACCGCTCCGGGCTCTGCACCTGCCGGACGAAATCCTCGATCGTCTTCGGATCGGCGAGGTCACGCTTGAACGCGGTCGACGACATCAGGAGATGGTAGCGGACGAGCCACGACACAGTTTCGGTCTCGGCGGGATCGAGCCCGAACCGGGGACATAGTTTGAGGGCGATCTCGGCGCCGATGACGCTGTGATCGCCGCCTCGCCCTTTGGCGATGTCGTGCAGCAGGACCGCGACGTATAGGACCCGGCGCGAAGCCAGCTGCTTGATGATCGCGCTCGACAGCGGATGCTCGGTTTTCAATTCGCCGCGTTCGATTGCCGCCAGGAGGCCGAGCGCCCGGATCGAATGTTCGTCGACCGTATAGTGGTGGTACATGTCGAACTGCATCTGCGCGACGACGCGTCCGAAGTCGGGAACGAAGCGGCCGAACACTCCAGCCTCATTCATCCAGCGAAGCACCATTTCGGGGTGATTGAGCGAGGTCAGGACTTCGAGGAACAAGGCGTTGGCGCGTTCGTCTTCTCGCACCTTGCGATCGATCAGCGCTGAATCGCGCGTCGCCGAGCGCATCGCGGCCGGATGAATCTCCAGCTTTTCGCGCGCGGCGACGGCGAACATCTCGAGCAATCTCGAGGGATCCGCGCGAAAGAAATCGTCGGAGGGAACCGAGATTCGACCGCGATCGAGGATGAAACCCGACAGTCGCTTGGGACTGCGGCGGATGGTGGGCAGCCCGAACCGAAACCCCTTCTTTCCCAATTGCTCGTCGAGCTGCGCAAGGAAGACTCCGGTGAGGTCGCCGACTGCCTTCGCGTTGATGAAATAGAATTGCATGAAGCGCTCGACCGCGGATTTCCCCGGCCGATCGGCATAATGCATAATTTCTGCGATGCGCTTTTGGTAATCGAAGCTCAGCCGCTCCTCGGCGCGTCCGGCAAGCAGGTGCAAATGGCTGCGCACCGCCCAGAAGAACCGCTCAGCTCGATCGAAACGCCGGAACTCGGCGGCCGTGAAAAGTCCGGCGCCGACGAGGTCGCCAGGTCTTTCGACTCCGTGGACATATTTGCCGATCCAATAGAGCGTGTGAAGATCGCGAAGCCCGCCCTTGCCGTCCTTCACGTTCGGTTCCACGACGTAGCGGCTGTCGCCCATCCTGATGTGACGCTCGTCGCGTTCGGCAAGCTTAGCCGCGACGAATTCCGCAGTCGTCCCTGCGACGACCTCCTTGCGGAAACGCCTCATCGTCGCATCGAACAGTTTGTCATCGCCCCACAGCCAGCGCGCTTCGAGGACGGCCGTGCGGATGGTCATGTCCTTCTTCGCGAGCGCGATCAGCTGCGGGACCGAACGGATCGAATGGCCGACCTTGAGCTTAAGATCCCAAAGCAGATGCAGCATCGCTTCTGCGGCTTGCTCCTGGTCGGCCGAAGGCGCCTTGGCGGTCAGGAACATGAGGTCGAGATCGCTGAATGGCGCCATCTCGCCGCGGCCCGTCCCCCCGAGAGCGACGAGCGCCAGTCCGCCGAGCGGCCGTGCCAGCAGGCGCTCAGTAACCAAGTCGTGGACGAGCCGAACCAGCTGGTCGTGGAGGAAAGCGGTGGCCTTTGCGGCTGACCGTCCGTCGCCGGGCTTTTCGGCGAGACGCCTGGCGATTTCCGTCCGTCCCTGTTCGAGGGCCTCGCGCAGGGTCGACGCGGCTTCGGCGGATAGCTTCTTGCCGGGCCGCAACTCGCGCAGACGCTCGGCGACAGTTCGGCGGTCGATGATCGAGCGGCGATTTTCGACATCCAGGAAGCGCGGATCGGCCACATGCGCACAGTAGAGCCAAGCGGTGGCGGGCCGGAAGAAGGAATCGCCCTTTTTCGACATCAACTGAATGGAAAGGCCGATTTCCTAAGATCCGGGGCGAAAACTGGGGAAGCCGCGATCCAAGCCGAGAGACGAATATTTCATGCCAATCTTGAAGCGCTTCGGGGCATCGCGGCGCTGCTGGTGGTGCTTCACCATTTGGCGCTCAACGCGGGCTCGTTGCTCGCGTCCATCCCCTTTCTTCGGCAGGGATGGATGTTCGTAGACCTTTTTTTCGTCCTCTCGGGCTTTGTGATCGCCGCAGTCCATGCCGAAAGCGAGGCGAGCGCGGCCTCCGCTCGTAAGTTCCTGATCCGTCGGTTCTTCCGGCTCTATCCCCTGCACCTGGTAACCCTGGTTGCGGCGCTGATCGTCGTCGACCTACCGTCCGGCACGGTCGCGCTTCCGGGCTACGGCACGATGGTCGCCTTGAATCTCAGCATGACCCACGCCTGGGGCGTGGTCCCTGGAAGCGTCCTCAACGGACCGAGCTGGAGCATCAGCACCGAATGGGGCGCGTACCTCATCTTCGCCTGGATTTGCGTCCTGACGCCGCTCGCCCGCCGCCGCCTTCAATTGCTGGGCGGGATCGGGCTTGTCTCGCTGGTAAGCCTGATCGTCTGGCGGGACGGGAGCCTCGACGGCGATCTCCTGTTCCGGATGCCCCGTTGCCTGATGAGCTTTGCATTGGGCGCGGCGGTCTGGGGCTGGTGCCGGAACCGGCGTCCGCTCGGGTCCAACCTTGCCGCAGCGCTTCAGCTGCTCGTGGCCATCGGCATGTTCGCGCTTCTTGTCTTTGCAGGACAGCAGGAGAATCTCACGCTGATCATGCCCCTTCTTTCGGCGGCCATGATCGCGGCGATGGTCCGCGATCCCGGCTCGATCGTGCGCTCTTTCATGGAAGCGCGGCTGCCGCAGTGGCTCGGGCGGCATTCTTATTCGCTGTATCTCGTCCATATGCCGCTATTCCATTTCCTGCTCATGGCCGCGCCGGCCGGCTGGCGGGCGACGTCCTGGGGCGCCAACCTCTGGATCGCGATGGCCTTGTGCGTGCTGTTTGGCGTTGTTGGGGCGACCTATGCGCTGGTCGAAAAGCCTTGGCGCGAATACGGCCGCCGACTCGCTGACGCGCCGGCACGGCTCAGGCCCCGAACCGCCGTCTAGCTTCGCTCGGCGGCGAGTCTCTTCAGTTTATAGAGAGTCTCCAGCGCTTCACGCGGCGTGAGGCTGTCCGGATCGACATCCTCAAGCGCGCTCAGCAGCGGATCGGGCGCATGCTCCGGCTCGGCCGCCGCGAACAGGGGCAGGTCGTCGAGCCCCGCGGCGATTCCGCCGGTGGCGTCCCGGCCCGCCTCGAGCTTTGCAAGCACCGACCGCGCGCGTGCGACGACGGCGGGGGGCAGGCCCGCGAGCTTCGCGACGGCGATTCCATAGCTTCGGTCGGCCGCTCCGTCGGCGACTTCGTGAAGCAGGACGAGGTCGCCCTTCCATTCGCGCGCGCGGACATGATGAAGCGACAGGCAGTCGAGGCGGCCGGCCAGACGCGTGAGCTCGTGATAGTGGGTAGCGAACAGTGTCCGGCCTTTGACCTCGTCATGCATCGCCTCCACCACCGCCCAGGCGATCGCCAGGCCGTCATAGGTCGATGTCCCGCGCCCGATCTCGTCGAGGATGACGAGGCTCCGCTCGGTCGCCTGCGAGAGGATCGCCGCGGTCTCGACCATCTCCACCATGAAGGTCGACCTGCCGCGCGCCAGGTTGTCCGACGCTCCGACCCGGCTGAACAGGCGGTCGACGATCCCGATCCTCGCACGGTCGGCCGGAACGAAGCTTCCCGCCTGCGCGAGCACCGCGATCAGCGCCGATTGCCTGAGAAAGGTCGACTTGCCGCCCATGTTCGGGCCGGTGATCAGCCACAGCCGGTCGTCGGGTCCCAGCGCGAGGTCGTTGGCGATAAATCGCTCGCCGGCCTCGCGGACCGCGCTTTCGACGACCGGATGCCGCCCGGCGCGGATCTCGAGGCATGGCTGCTCGGTAAGCTCGGGCCGCGCCCAGCCGCCTTCGGCGGCGCGATGCGCATGGCCGGCCGCAACGTCGATCCGCGCAACGGCTTCTGCCGTGTTCGTTATGCGCGATGCTGCTGCAACGGCGAGTTGCGTGAGCTCCGCGGCATGCGCGGCCTCCGCGGCAAGCGCGTGCGACCCCGCTTCGACCACGCGCGACGCTTCCTCGTGCAGCTCGGGAGAATTGAAGCGCACGACCCCCGCGAGCGTTTGACGATGAGTGAAACCGCTGTCCGGATGCATCAAATTGTCTGCGTGCCGGGCGGCGACTTCGACATGATAGCCGAGCACGGAATTGTGGCGAATCTTCAATGAGCCGATGCCCGTGGAATCGCGATACCTGTTCTCGAGCGTCGCGATCGCCCGGCGTCCGTTGGAGGCGGCCTCGCGAAGCGCGTCGAGCGCCGCGTCATAGCCTTCGGCGATATAGCCCCCCTTCGACGCATCGACGGGCGGGGAGTCGACGAGCGCGCGGGCGAATCGGTCGATCAACTCCGAATGCCCGCCGAGCGTTGGAAGCAGCGCATCGAGCAATGCGGGGCGGTCCGGCTCCGCTTCGAGCTCGCGCCGGAGTGCCGCCGCCGCGGCGAGCCCGTCGCGCAACAAGACGAGGTCGCGCGGACTTCCACGACCGGCCGCGAGCCGGGCAAGGGCACGCGAGAAATCGGGCATCGCTTTCAGCCGGCCGCGCACGCGTTCGCGGCGGATCGCATCCTCGTGCAGCCACGCGACGAAGCCGAGCCGCAGCTCGATCTCGCCTTTGCCGGTCAAAGGTGCGCTGATGTCCTCGCAAAGGAGGCGCCGTCCGCCCGCCGTCTGGCAACGGTCGATTTCGCCGAGCAGGCTTCCTGCAACTCCGCCCGAAACCGACCGCGTCAGTTCCAGGCTTTCGCGCGTCGCGGCGTCGATCCCCATGTGACTGGAGCGGGCGATACGCCGGGGCGCATCGAGCAGGATCCCGGCGCCTTTCTGCGTCGCGTCGAGATAGGCGAGGAGGCCGCCCGCCGCCGCCAGCTCCGCGCGCGACGGCGCTCCGAACCCATCGAGCGTCGCAAGCCCGAACCGGCCCTTCAGCTCGCGTTCGCCGGCGAGGCTGTCGAAGCCGCCCTTACCCAGGGTTGTCGCGATCCCAGGCACGGGCGAATCCGCAATGGTTTCGGCGGGTGCCAGCCGCGCCAGCTCGGCGGCGAGCTGGCCGGGATCGCAGCCAACCAGCTCGAATCGGCCGGTCGAAATATCCGCTGCCGCAACCGCCCATTCGTCGCCTGCACGGCCGACAGCCGCGAGCCAATTGGCCGATGCAGATTCGAGCAACGTCTCTTCGGTGAGGGTCCCCGGTGTGACGAGCCGGACGATCGCCCGCTCGACGAGCGCTTTCGAGCCGCGGGCCTTGCGCGCCTCTGCCGGACTCTCGGTCTGCTCCGCGATGGCGACTCGGTGCCCGGCCTTGATGAGCCGGGCCAGGTAGGATTCGGCGGAATGGGCCGGCACTCCGCACATGGGGATCGGTTCGCCGGCGTCCGCGCCCCGCTTCGTGAGGGCGATGTCGAGGCACACGGACGCGACCTTCGCATCGTCGAAGAACAATTCGAAGAAGTCGCCCATCCGGTAGAATAGCAAGGCATCGCCCGCCTCTTCCTTGAGGCTTCGATATTGCGCCATCATCGGGGTCGGAGCGTCGGCTCGGGCCATGAGTCTGACTACTCTTGTTCCTCATTCCCGCGAAAGCACCGAATCCCGCTTTTGGAATTACTTCTGTGGAAAGCTCGCGGGGCTGCCGCTTTTGCGACGCTGCGGAAATGGACTAAGGCCGACCGCCATGTCGGAAAGCAACGTCAAATATACCGAGGCCGAAGCGCTCGAATTCCACGCCCGCGGGCGACCGGGGAAAATCGAAGTCATCGCGACCAAGCCGATGGCGACGCAGCGCGACCTCGCGCTTGCTTATTCCCCCGGGGTTGCCGTGCCGGTGCGCGCGATCGCCGAAAATCCGGGCTGCGCCTATGATTATACGGCGAAGGGGAATCTCGTCGCGGTGATCTCGAACGGCACCGCGATCCTCGGTCTCGGCAATCTCGGAGCTCTCGCCTCGAAGCCGGTGATGGAGGGCAAGGCCGTGCTCTTCAAACGCTTCGCCGACGTCGATGCGATCGACATCGAGGTCAACACGAACGACTGCGCACGTTTCATCGACGCGGTCGAATTGCTCGAGCCGAGCTTCGGCGGAATCAATCTGGAAGACATCGCCGCTCCCGATTGCTTCATCATCGAGCAGACGTTGCGCGAGCGGATGAACATACCGGTTTTCCATGACGACCAGCACGGGACGGCGATCATCAGCGCTGCCGGCCTAATCAACGCCTGTCATCTGACAGGCCGCAGCATATCCAGCGTGCGGATGGTCGTGAACGGCGCCGGCGCCGCGGCCATCGCCTGCACGGAGCTGGTGAAGGCGATGGGGGTCAAGCCCGATCATGTCATCATGTGCGACCGCAGGGGCGTGATCCACAAAGGGCGCACGGACATCGATCAATGGAAGTCGGCGCACGCGGTCGAAACCGACCGGCGTACGCTCGCCGACGCGCTTGAGGGTGCCGACGTATTTTTCGGACTGTCCGCGGCGAATGTCGTTTCCAAGGACATGGTCAAGTCCATGGCGAAGAACCCGATCATCTTCGCCATGGCCAACCCGGATCCCGAAATTCGTCCGGAAGATGTCATGGCAGTCCGGTCGGATTCGATTATCGCTACGGGGCGGTCCGATTACCCCAACCAGGTCAACAATGTGCTCGGTTTTCCCTTCATCTTCCGCGGAGCGCTCGATGTGCGCGCCACCGCGATCAATGACGAGATGAAGATTGCCGCGGCCGAGGCGCTTGCCGAGCTCGCTCGCGAACCCGTTCCGGAGGAAGTGGCGGCCGCCTACGGCGGACGCTCGCACAGCTTCGGGCGCGACTACATCATCCCCGCCCCGTTCGATCCGCGCCTCATGGAGGTGGTGGCTTCGGCCGTCGCCGAGGCCGCTGTCCGGTCCGGCGTGGCTCAGAAGCCGATCAGCGATATGGAGGATTACCGGCAGGTGCTACGCGCGCGGCTCAACCCCACCGTCGCGGTGATGAGCCTTGCTTATGAGAATGCCCGCGCCAATCCGAAGCGCGTACTGTTCGCCGAGGGCGAAGAGCCGAACGTCCTTCGCGCCGCCATCGCATTCAAGGAGGGCGGCTACGGGACTCCGGTGCTGGTCGGCCGAGAGGAAGTCTACGACCTGCTGAAAGACATGGGCGTCGATGACCCGCTGGAATATCAGGTCCTCAACAGCCGGAATTCGCCGCTGGTCGGACGCGCGGTCGACTTCATTTACGACAAGCATCAGCGCCACGGGCTGCTCCGCCGCGAAATAGAGCGGATGGTCAACCAGGATCGCAATTATTTTACGGCCGCCATGCTGGCGCTCGGCGAAGCCGATGCGATGATCACCGGGACGACCCGGCCCTTCAGCCAATCGCTGAAGCAGGTTCGAGCCGTGATCGATGATGAGCCGGATGCGACTCCATTCGGAGTGAATGTGATCGTCGGCCGCGCTCACACCGTGCTCATCGCGGACACGGCCGTAACCGAACGGCCGACCGCCGAACAATATGCGGCGATCGCGATGCGGTCTTCGGCATTCGCCCGGCGGATGGGGCTGGAGCCGCGCGTCGCCTTCATCAGCTACACGACGTTCGGCAACCCGCCCGGAGTCCATATCGAAGAGCTGCGCGGCGCAGTGAAGCTGCTCGACGGGTTCAAGTGCGATTTCGAATATGAAGGCGAGATGGCGCCCGACGTCGCGCTCAATTACGACATGCAGCGGCGCTTTTACCCCTTCAGCCGGCTGTCCGGTCCGGCGACGATCCTCGTGATGCCGGGACTGCAATCGGCTAACCTGTCAGCCAAGCTGCTGCGAGAGCTCGGCGGCGAGAGCGTTCTCGGGCCCTACATCCTGGGTCTAGATCACCCCGTGCAGATCGCGCCTATGACTGCGTCCGCGTCCGACCTCGTCATGTTGGCGGTGCTCGCCGCGGGCGATGCTCACGCACGACACAAGCGGCGTGCCGGCAAGGCCGCCGGCGCGGCCAAGGCCGGCGCCCTTAGATCCGTTCGACGCTAGAGATCGGGTCCGCCTCGCGAAGCGCCGCGATGATCGCGTGAAGGTGCGCGAGGTCGTGCACCTCGATGTCGAGGTGGAAGGTCTGGAAGCTTCCGTCGCGATGGACCAGCTGAAGGTTGATGATGTTCGCGTGCTTGGCGCCCAATATGCTCGACATCGTTCCGAGGGCGCCGGGAATGTCCCGCAGGATTACCGCAAGCCGGGCCGCGCCGCCGTCCGAACCCTCGCCCCACGCGAGGTCGAGCCAGTCGGCATCGACGCCGCTGGCAAGCGTGTCGCAACCGATGACATGAACCTCGATCTCTTCGTCTTCGCGCCTCAGGCCCACGATCCGGTCGCCCGGGATCGGGTGGCAGCATTGGGCAAGATGATAGGCCACCCCGGCCGTAAGGCCCTTGATCGAGATCGCCTTGCGCTGGCCGAGCGGCTTGGGAGAGACATCGCCGCCGGCTGAGCCTGGCATCAGCGCTTCCATCAGCGCTTCGTCGCTCACGCGCTTGCGCGCAATCGCGATCATCAATTCGTCGTCATTCTCGATCTTGAGCTTCTTGAGCGCGCGCTTCAGCGCGTCTTTGTCGAGGTCGGCCGGGAGCCGAGCGACGATCTCGTCGTAAATCTTGCGCCCGAGTTCGACGGTCTCCTCGCGCTCCTTGTGCCGGACGAACCGCCGTACACCGGCGCGCGCTTTCCCGGTCGCCACGAAGCGAAGCCATGACGGCTGCGGATGCTGCGCCTCGGACGTCAGGATTTCGACCTGGTCGCCATTCTCGAGCATCGTGCGCAGCGGCACGACTCGGCCATTGACCTTGGCGCCGACCGTCCGGTCGCCAAGCCCCGTGTGCACCGCATAAGCGAAATCGACGGGGGTCGCGCCCTTGGGCAGCTGGATCAGCTCGCCTTTCGGGGTGAAGGCGAAGATCCGGTCCTGGTACATCGCCATTCGGGTATGCTCGAGGAGCTCCTCGGCATTCTCGGCATGGTCGAGGATTTCGACGAGGTCATCGACCCAGGGAATGCTGAGCTCACCCCTGGGCTTGCCCTCTTTATAGGCCCAGTGCGCGGCGAGGCCCCGCTCGGCCTGCTCGTGCATCTCGCGGTCGCGGATCTGGATTTCGATCCGCATCTTGGAATCGTGGATGACGGACGTGTGGAGGCTTCGATAGCCGTTGCGCTTCGGGGTGGAAACGTAATCCTTGAAGCGGCCCGGGACCATCGGCCAGCGGCGATGGATGAGGCCGAGCGCGCGATAGCAATCGGCACTATCCTTGACGATCACGCGGAAGGCCATGACGTCCGACAATTGCTCGAAGCTGATGTGCCGCTCGGCCATCTTCTTCCAGATCGAGAAGGGATGCTTCTGGCGGCCGGTGACCTCGGCTTCGAGGCCGTTGTCGGACAGATAGAGCTGAAGGCCGAGGCCGATCCTGCTGACCAGGTCGCCGCCCTGGTCCGTTAGCTGCTGGAGTCGGCGGGTGATCGACGCATAAGCGTCGGGCTCGAGCTCGCGGAATGCCAACGTCTGCATTTCCGTCATCATCTCGTACATGCCGATTCGCTCCGCGAGCGGCGCGTAGATGTCCATCGTTTCGCGCGCGATCCGGCGGCGCTTTTCCTCGTCGGGGATGTGATGGAGCGTGCGCATGTTGTGCAGCCGGTCGGCGAGCTTCACCAGCAGCACCCGGATGTCGTCGGAAAGCGCGAGCAGGAACTTGCGCAAGTTCTCCGCCTGCCGCTCGTTTTCGGACTGGGCCTCGATCTTGCTGAGCTTGGTCACCCCGTCGACCAGCCGCGCGATGTCCTTGCCGAACAGCTTCTCGACCTCCTGCGGAGTCGCGACGGTGTCCTCGATCGTGTCGTGAAGGATCGCCGTGACGATCGTCAGGTCGTCGAGCTTGAGATCCGTGAGGATGCCGGCGACTTCGATCGGATGGCTGAAATAAGGATCGCCTGACGCGCGCAGCTGCGCGCCATGCGCCTTCATCGAGAAGACGTACGCGCGATTGATCAGCCCCTCGTCCGCGTCCGGATCATAGGAGCGGACCTTCTCGATCAGCTCATACTGCCTCAGCACGTCCCTAAGATGGTGCGAGCCGGAGCTTTTGTGCAAGTGCGAATGAGAAAAGGGCCGCGACTGAGGGGAGTGAGATGTCGCGGCCCGAGGGGATTATTGCGCGGCGGCCGCTGAAACCGTGGTCGCCTTCGCGGCCGTAT
>JBKPOO010000103.1:0-9199 GCA_046733175.1 Pseudomonadota bacterium | reverse complement strand
ATTCTCGAGGCCGCCACGGCCTCCCGTGTAAAATGGCGCGAGGGCATCGGGCACCGGAATGATGCCGAAGCGGCGGCGCGGGAGCAGTCCGAAATAATCGCCGATGACGTTGTCGGTTCGCTTTGCAACGTAGGATGAGGCGCCCATCAGCTCATCCGGCGTCTTCGCCTGGAATTGCGGGTCGGTCTTCAGGAATTTCAGGAACTGCTCGAAGGAGCCCTTGAAGCCACTTTCGTGCATCGTCTGGCGCATCTGGGCTTCGATCTCGGCGACCTGCTTCAATCCGATCTGGTGGATCTCTTCCGGGCTGATATCGAGCGTGGTGAATTCGCGGATCGTAGCCCGGTAATAAGCGTCGCCGTCGGGCAGGTCGTGCGCCGAGATGGTCCTGCGGGTCTTCGGCAGATATTCGGTCCGGAAGAAATCCAGCAGCTTGCGGTAGGCGGGCTGTACATCATCGCGGATCGCGGCTTCGCCCGCCGCACGGAGCGCCTGTTGCTCAGCCGCCGGTATCGTCGCGGGCATGGTGTCGAACGGCTTGTGAAACGGGCTTTTCGTCACGTCCTCTGCAAGAAAAGCGACGATCGATGCGTCGCGGCCTTCAAGCGTCGCGCGCGGTATGCTGAACCCGCGCGCCAGGCCGGCGCGCATGTTGCCGATCTGCTCGCCGAAGAAGCGTGGGATATCGCGCATCCTCGCGATGTACCGGCGGTACGCCGCCGCATCTTCGAGGCGATCGGAATCGAGATAGGTCCAGAATGAGCTGTCGCTGTTGAACGGCATCTCCCAGAGCCGGAAATGCGCGTCGGAAATCGAATTCTCGAGCAGCGTCCGAAAGACGGCGGCGTTGACCCGCTCGCCGGGCGACAATTGCGCCTCGGGAATCGCATTGAGCATCGCCAGCAGGGCCGCCAGGTGCGCGGCCCGCCGCTGCTGCGATAGAGGATCGACCTTCGGCAGGTGATCCGCCGCCTCGACTTCGCCGCGGCTATTCTGGAAGACCGCAGATTCCTCGGCGTCCCAGGTCGAATAGCCGTTGTAGAGCGCCCTGAGGCGAGCGTCGGCACTGGCTTGCGCTGCGGAAGTGGCTGCCGCCGCCTGTACTGGCGAGGCCAAAGTCGACACCGAAACCAGCAGCAGCCCAGCAAGCCTGATAGCTCGTATCATGATCCAGCCCTCCGCTCGGCCTGCGTAGCAACGCTCACGGCAGTGCGGCAACATCGGGCGGAACGAAATGCCGCCGCGCTTCGACGGAGAACAACCGCTCGCCCGAATAAAAACGCAGCGGCCAGTCGCGCCGGCCCATCGGCGACAGCAGCAGCTCGTTGACCAGCTCGTGCAGCGGCTCGGCGAGGTCCGCTTCGCGAAGGAAGAGCCTCACGCCGTGGAGGAACACGCGTGTGATGGTCTCGTGATAGCCCTGCGTGTCGTCGTTCACTCCGCCGACGCTTTCATTGAAGCGGCGGATCATGCCCGGCAGCTCCTTATCGAGCGCGATGTCGGGGCGCCGGGTCAGCAGATAGGTCGTGGCGGCGAGATGCGCCTCGTGAGTCCATTCCTCGCGCTTGAGCGCGCACTTGACGAGGCCTTCGCCCAGATGTTCGATCTCGGCGTCGGATTTGAAAAGCCGGGGTCTATATTCGGTCATCGATCGGGTTCCTTGTGGAGCCCGATCTCAGGCCGGGCTCAAGCTGGTGTCGTTTGAGTCTGCGTTTGGGCGTGCGTTTGTTGCCCGGCCTTGGGACCCGATTGTCGGACACCCTCGTCGACGTGGGGCGCGAACTCCGCGAAATTCTGGACAAACAGGTCGACGAGCTTCGCTGCGGTCGCGTCATATTCCGCTGGGTTCGCCCAGGTCGTGCGAGGGTCGAGGATGGCAGTGTCGACGCCCGGCACCGCGACCGGCACGTCGAATCCGAAGTTCGGGTCCTTGCGGAACTTTGCGTTCTTCAACGAGCCGTCGAGCGCGGCGTTGAGCAGCGCTCGCGTTTCCTTGATCGGCATGCGCTTTCCGACGCCATATTTGCCGCCAGTCCAGCCGGTGTTGACCAGCCAGCAGTCGACGCTTCCCTCGGCAATGCGCTTCTTGAGCAAATTGCCGTACACGGACGGATGGCGCGGCATGAACGGCGCTCCGAAGCAGGTCGAGAAGGTCGCTTCCGGCTCCGTCACTCCGATCTCGGTCCCGGCCACCTTGGCGGTATAGCCCGAAAGGAAGTGATACATCGCCTGGTCGGGGGTCAGCTTCGCGATGGGCGGAAGGACGCCGAACGCATCCGCGGTGAGCATCACCACGTTGCGCGGCACCGGCCCCATATTCTCCCGCGAGCAATTGGCGATGAACTCGATTGGATAGGCGCCGCGGCTGTTTTCGGCGAGCGTGTTGTCGTCCAGATCGAGCTCACGCGTGACCGGATCGAGCACGACATTTTCGAGCACGGTCCCGAATTTCTTGGTGGTCGCAAAAATCTCCGGCTCGGCCTCGGCCGAAAGTCGGATCATCTTGGCATAGCAGCCGCCCTCGAAGTTGAAGACCGCGGTGTCCGACCAGCCATGCTCGTCGTCGCCGATCAGCGTGCGATTGGGGTCGGCGGACAGCGTCGTCTTGCCCGTGCCGCTAAGGCCGAAGAAAATCGCGGTATCGCCCTTGGGCCCGATATTCGCCGAGCAATGCATTGGCATGATCCCGCGAGGCGGCAGGATGAAATTGAGAAGGCCGAAAACGGACTTCTTCATCTCGCCCGCGTAGGAGGTACCGCCGATCAGGACGAGCTTCTTTTCAAGATTGACCGCGATCACCGTCTCGGTGCGGCAGCCGTGCCGCTCAGGGTCCGCGCGGAAGCTCGGAAGATCGATCATCGTGAATTCGGGAGCAAATTCCGCCAGCTCTTCCTTCTCGGGCCTGACCAGCAAGGTGCGGATGAAAAGATTGTGCCAGGCGAGCTCGTTGATCACTCGGACTCGAACTCGGTTCTCGGCCTGCGACCCGCCGTAGAGATCGGCAGCGAAGAGCATGTCCTTTTCGGCAAGCGCGCGCAGGAAGTCGTCATGGAGCCGATCGAACGCATCCGGATCCATCGGCTTGTTGGTCTTGCCCCACCAGACCGTATCCTCGCTGACCGAATTGCGAACGATAAAACGGTCCTGTGCCGCCCGCCCGGTATGCTTCCCGGTACGGACGACCAACGGACCTTCTTTCGCGAGCAGGCCCTCCCCCCGGCGAACGGCATGCTCGACGAGTGGTGCCGTGGTCAGATTCCAGAAGATCTCGGCGCGTGTGGCGATGCCCTGAGCGTCAAGCCCGCGCTTCGGGACCCGGTCGGTCACTGCGGAAATCCCTTTCCTTACAAGCGGAAAACGGCGGCGGCCGGTTTTGGCCTGCCGCCGCATACGTATGCGTTCAAGTCGCGCCTATAGGCACGAAAAGGTTGCGAGGTCAAAACGCTCCGGACAGGTTTCGGCACCCGGCGCCCGCCAAAAAGTCACTGTAACCGATTACATTGCGAGCGCTTGTTTCATCGGTCCCCGCTGGCTAGTTCCGGTCCGCAAGCGGCGGAGACGGTCGAGAACAGCGATGAGCCAGGTAATCGCGCTGGTCGATGACGACCGCAACATTCTCACATCGGTGTCGATCGCCCTCCAGGCGGAAGGCTTCGTCACGCGTGTCTACACCGACCCGACGGTCGCTCTGAAAGCGATTGGCGAAAACGCTCCCGACCTCGCCGTGCTCGACATCAAGATGCCGCAGATGGACGGGATGGAGCTTTTGCGGCGGGTGCGCGAAAACAGTGCCGTGCCGGTTATTTTCCTGACGTCGAAGGACGACGAGTTGGATGAAGCGCTCGGTCTGGCGATGGGAGCGGACGATTATATCGCGAAGCCATTCTCCCAGCGGCTGCTGATCGCGCGAATCCGGGCGATCCTTCGCCGTCAGGAGCTGGCGCGAGGTGAGGCGAACGCGGACCATCCCCAACCCGAGCAGCCCATGTTGGAGCGGGGAAGGCTGACGATGGACCCTGCGCGCCACAAGGTGCGATGGGATGGAAAGGATGTGACTTTGACCGTCACGGAATTCTTGATCCTTGAGGCCCTCGCCCAGCGTCCGGGGGTCGTGAAGAGCCGGAACCAGCTGCTCGACATCGCTTATCATGACGACGTTTACGTGGACGACCGCACCATCGACAGCCACATCAAGCGGATCCGCCGAAAGTTCCGGTCGGCGGACCCTGAGTTCGATGCAATTGAGACCCTGTATGGCGTCGGATATCGATTTGACGACTGATGAGGGCGACGATCCGGACCTGGCCCTCAAGTGGTCGGGTCGTTGGTCGCTGGCCCACCGCATCCTCGCGGTGAACGTGCTGACGGTCGCTCTGCTCGCGCTCAGCGTGCTCTACCTCGACCAGTATCGGAATCGCCTGAGCCGCGAGCGAACCCGGCAGACGCGGATCGAGGCGACTGCCACCGCCCAGGCGATCCTCGCCGCGGGGCCTGAGGATCGCGAAGCGATTCTCGCCACGATTTCGAGGTCGACAGGAAGCCGGATGCGCATCTACGGCGCAAACGGCCAGCTGGTCGCGGACAGCTGGCACCTCACCGGTCCGACCTACGAATTGAAGGACCCGGCCACCCAGAAATGGACCAAGGATGTCGCGCGCGCTCTCGACCGCGGCTTCAACTGGATCGTGGGAGCGCAGCCGCTCGACGATTTCGAAGAGCCGGCTGTCGACCGCTTCCAGGCGTGGCCCGAAGCGATCGAGGCCAAGCACAGCGGTCGCGCCGAATCCAAGGTCCGGAACGCTCCGGACCTGACGCCCGTGATCTCCGCCGCAGTGCCGGTTAAGGACCAGGTGCTGCTGGTCACCGACAATGACCGGGCCTTCACCCGGACGATTCGAAGCCAACGAACCACGCTCGCCATCATCATGACGGCGGTCATCCTCATTTCCGCTTTGCTCTCGGTGTTTCTTGCCCGGACGATCGTGAGGCCGCTCCGCCGCCTGGCGCTTGCCGCGCATCGGGTCCGCCTCGGCCGGGCTCGCGAGGTGAACGTCCCGCGCCTGCCCTCGCGCACCGACGAGATCGGACTGCTGGCCCGCTCCGTGTCCGACATGAGCCAGTCGCTCCGGCAGCGGATCGACAATATCGAGGCGTTCGCGGCCGACGTGACCCACGAGCTCAAGAACCCGCTCGCTTCGCTTCGATCGGCGATGGACGGACTCGACCGCGTCGATGACCCGAAGCTCAAGCAGAAGCTCATCGCCGTTGCGCGCGAAGACGTCGTCCGGCTCGACCGGCTGATCAATGACATCGGCGAGGCCGCCCGCACCGACGCGGAGCTCGCCAGGGCGACCTTCGAGCCGGTCGACCTTGGCCCGCTTATCGAGCAGCTCGCCGCGAGCTGGGAAAATCGCCGCGAGACGGGCGATGCCTCGATCGCCTTTGCGCGCCCCCGGAAGGCGACGGCGGTTGTCATGGGCAAACCCGATCGCCTCGCGAGGGCGATCAACGCGATCATCGACAATGCCGTGAGCTTTTCGCCGCCAGGGGGCCTGGTCGAGATCGCGGCGGCGCGCGTTGGCGATGAGGTCAGAATCCGCGTGGACGATGAAGGCCCTGGGGTTCCGCCCGAAGCTCGGGAAGCGATTTTTAACCGGTTCCACTCGATACGACCCGAAGGAGAAAATTTCGGACGCCATTCGGGGCTTGGCCTCGCCATCGCCCAGGCGATCGTGAAAGGCCACGACGGGGAGATTGACGTGCAGGACCGCGACGACGCGCCTTCCGGAGCTCGCTTCACCATCCGCTTACCGGCGGCACACCGCGCATGACGGGCCCGGTTACCATCCGCGAATCGCGGCTTTCGGCCGAAACCGTCCACGCCAGCACGGTCGCAATTGAAGGTCGTGCGGTGATGATCACCGGCCCGTCGGGTTCGGGCAAATCGGACCTTGCGCTGCGGCTCCTGGATCGGGGCTTTACCCTGGTCAGCGATGACCAGACGCTGGTTCGCAAGTCGGGAGACCGAGTCATCGCGTCAGCGCCGGCGACCATCGCCGGGAAGCTCGAGATCCGCGGCATCGGAATCGTCGACATGGAGGCGGTGAAAGACGTTCCGGTCGCCTTGATCGTCGAGCTGACCGGTGAATTGCTGCGCCTTCCGGACGACAGCCCGGAGCGGCGGATCCTTGGCGTCAGTGTGCCTTTGATCAACGTCGACGCGATGACCGCGTCGGCAGCGTCGAAGGTCGCTCTTGGCCTCGACCGCCTCGGATTGAAGTTTTAAGCACGGCGGCGGTGTCCAGCCGCCCGACCTCTCCTCGTCTCCTGCTCGTCACTGGAATGTCCGGCGCGGGCAAGTCCACCGTACTCGACGCTCTCGAGGATTTGGGGTGGGACGTGGTCGACAATTTGCCCGCCGACCTCCTCAACCAGTTCGTCAATTCCGGCGCGGATTGCCGGGTTATGCCCGCCGCGGTCGGAATGGACGTCCGCAGCCGCGGCTTCGATCCCGCGACTCTCCCGGATATGATCCGCTCGATCGAGCGGGTCCTGCCCGAGATTCTCTATCTCGATTGTGCGGGAATCGAGCTCATCCGGCGCTTCGACGAGACTCGCCGCCGCCACCCCCTCGCCCCCGACCGGCCGCCGGAGGATGGGATCGCCCGCGAACGCAAGATCATGGGCCCGCTCCTCGCCGCGGCCGACAGCGTGATCGACACGACCGACCTCAGCCCTGCCGACCTGCGGGAAGAGCTTCGTCGCCGCTACGGGGGCGATTCGGACCAACCGGTGTTGACCTTGGCTTCATTTGCATTCGCCCGGGGAATCTCCAGGACAGCCGATCTCGTCTTCGACATGCGCTTCCTGCCCAACCCGCACTGGGTCGATGAGCTTCGTCCTCTGACTGGCTGCGATGAGCCCGTTCGCGCCTATCTCAAGGAGGATCCGGCTTGGAACGAGACGATCGGCCAAATCGAATCGCTTCTCATCGACTGGATTCCCCGCTACTGGGCCGCGGGCAAAAGTTACGTGACCGTTGCGTTCGGATGCACTGGAGGGCGACACCGTTCGGTCGCCGCGGCAGTCGAGATGACGGAACGGTTGCGCGAACGTGGCTTTACACCGAATGTCCGCCACCGGGACCTGGCCTCGCCGCCGAGCGATACGATCGAGGCCGAAACGCGGCGACAGGCTTGAGGCAGGCGAGTTGAACGAATGATCGGATTAGTGCTGGTGACTCACGGCCGCCTGGCCGCCGAGTTCGTCACCGCGTTGGAACATGTCGTCGGGCCGCAGGACGCGATTGAGGCGATCTGCATCGGCCCCGATGACGACATGGAAGGCCGCCGCAAGGATATCGCCGACGCGATCGGCCGGGTCGACGGCGGCCAGGGCGTGATCATCCTCACCGACCTGTTCGGCGGGACCCCGTCGAACCTCGCGATCAGCCTGATGAAGAGCGAGAATGTCGAGGTCATCGCCGGCGTGAACTTGCCCATGCTCATTCGCCTCGAAGGCGCGCGCAAAGTGATGGGCGTGCATGCCGCCGTTGCTGCCGCGCGCGAGGCGGGCCGGAAATACATCTCCGTCGCGTCCGAGATTCTCGGGGAAGCCGCGGCTTGAGCGCGGTCTCCCGCGAAGTCGCGATCACCAACAAACGCGGGCTGCATGCGCGGGCCAGCGCCAAGTTCGTCGCTTTGGCGAGCGAGCTCGATTCCGCAATCGAGGTCGAAAAGGACGGACACCGGGTTTGCGGGACATCGATCATGGGCCTGATGATGCTCGGCGCGGCGATGGGAGACAGCATCGTGATTCACGTCTCGGGCGCCAATTCGGAAGAAGCGCTGGAGAAGCTGGCGAACCTGGTTGAAGACCGCTTCGGCGAAGAGTGATCCTTCACTTATCCGCTCATCCTGAGTAGCCGCTGAGCGAAGTCGAAGCGGCGTATCGAAGGACGGTCCTTCGATACGGGCCTTCGGCAGGTCAGTCCCTACTCAGGACGAGCGGTTTGAGGGAACGAATGCCCCGTCAGGTCACCGCATTTTCCAACGAAACCGTAAAGCGCCTGCGTTCGCTTCGCGACAAGAAGCATCGTCGAGCCGAAGGGCTGTTCCTGGCCGAGGGTCTCAGGATCCTGGCCGAGGCTCGCGACAGCGGCCAGCTTCCGGAAATCGTCGCTTTCTCGCCGGAAGGCGCGGGCCATCCGCTCGCCGCCGAAATCATCGCCGCGACCGAAGCGGCAGGCGGCGATGCGATCGAAACGACGCCCGACATCCTCTCCAAGATGAGCGGGAAGGACAATCCGCAGATGCTGCTCGGCGCTTATCGGCAGCCCGAAACGTCGCTCGAGCGGATCGACCGCGCCAAGTCGCCCCTGTGGATCGTCGTTCAGGCGCTCCGCGATCCGGGCAATATCGGAACGATCCTGAGGACAGGTGACGCCGTGGGAGCGGGCGGGCTGATCCTGATCGACGATTGCGCCGACGCTTATTCGGTCGAGGCGGTTCGCGCCTCGATGGGCGCCATTTTCACCCAGCAGGTCGCAACCGCACGCTGGCCGGACTTCGTGACCTGGCTGCGCTCGGGCGAGGGCCAACTCGTTGGGACCAGCCTCAAGGCGACGAAGGATTATCTTGAGGCCGATTATACGCGACCCTGCTTCCTCCTGATCGGCAACGAGCAGCAGGGGCTTCCGGCGGATTACGAAGCGGAATGCGACCTCCTGGTGAAAATCCCGATGGCTGGCCGGGCCGATAGCCTCAACGCGGCCATGGCGACTGCCGTCATGGCCTTCGCGATCACGGCACGGTGGCGTTCAGGAACCTGACATCGGTGGAAGGGCTTATTGCGGGCATGAAACAGCTGTTCGCCTTTCTCCCCGCTCTCGCGCTCGCCGCCTGCCTGGAGGCTCCGCCGCCGCCGCCGCTGACGCCAAATCCGCCCGGCGGGGTCTATCGGGCTACCGGAACCGAGCCCTTCTGGGGGCTGACGATCGACGAGCGGCAGATGGTCTTCACCCAGCCCGACGCCCAGCCCATTTCCCAGCCGACGCCGCGCGTGATCGTCGGCTTTGCCGGTGAGATCTATCAAACCCCGCGGCTCAACGTGAACATCGTCCATGTGAAATGCAGCGACGGGATGAGCGACCGAACCTACCCCGACAAAGTCCAGGTCACGGTCGATGGGCGGCAATACA
>JBKPOO010000102.1:0-18472 GCA_046733175.1 Pseudomonadota bacterium | reverse complement strand
GTTCAGAGGCGTTTGGGAGCGGCCTTGGTCTGTGCCGCGTCGGCCCAGGTTACGGCATCGGCCGCCGTACCCCCTCCAGTCGCTTACCAACGCCCAAATCCGGCCGCCAGGATCGCTCCCGCTGCGGCCCCGGCGGACCTTCACGACCAGGTGATCGCGCTGGCGCGCGCGTTCGACGGCAAAGCCGGAATCGCAATCATTTCGCTCCGCGACGGATGGGAAATCGACTGGAATGCCAATTCCTTGTTCCCGCAGCAAAGCTGCTCGAAGCTCTGGGTCGCGATCACCGCGATGGACGCGGTGGACAAGGGCAAGCTCAGCCTCAATGACAAGGTCACGCTCGGCCGTGGCGACCTCACTTTGTTCCATCAACCCCTTCGCGACAGGATTCTGGGCGGCGGCGGTCACACGACAACGCTAGGGTCGCTGATGTTCGACGCGATCACGGAGAGCGATAATACGGCGAACGACAAGCTGATGCGCACGATTGGCGGGCCTCAGGAAGTCCGCGACATGATCGCCCGAAAGGGCCTGGGCTCGATCCGCTTCTACAACGGCGAACGCGCTCTACAGTCGAAGATCGCGGGCCTGATCTGGAGCCAGAGTTATTCGATCGGGAATGCCTTCTATGAAGCGAGAAACGCGCTGCCTATGGCGGTTCGAAGAGCCGCGTTCGAGCGCTACGTCTCCGATCCCTATGACGGGGCGTCGCCTCATGCGGTCGCAAGCGCGCTGGCGGCACTCAAACGGGGCGAGTTGCTCTCTCCAGCGTCGACCGCGAGGCTCCTTTCGATCATGGGACAGACGCGCACTGGCAAACTGCGCGTCCGCGCGGCCCTGGCCCCCGGATGGGATTGGAACCACAAGACCGGCACGGGTCAGGAGCTGGGCGGCCGGATCGGCGGCATCAACGATATCGGCCTCCTCACCGCGCCAGACGGCTCGGTTTACGCGATGGCGATCATGTCCGTGCCCGATCACTCCGACGGCGGAGCGCAGGAAATGATGCGAAATGTCGCGAAGGCCGTGATGGCCGCCCATGTCGACCGGCGCCGGCCGAACTGAAACGATTGATGCGCTGGAGCGGGCGAAGGGATTCGAACCCTCGACCCCAACCTTGGCAAGGTTGTGCTCTACCCCTGAGCTACGCCCGCTCTCGAGCTGACGCCGGGGTCGAATCTCGAGCCGCCGGCGGAGGTGAGGCGCGCGCCTAGCATGGCGCGGGGCCGACCCGCAAGGCTTCCCCGCGGCGCTTGTGGCAACGGATTTACCCGCCCATATGGGCGCCGATCCGAGCAGTTGAAGGAACGAGCGTAGCCCATGGCGACTTTGGGGCTGACAGAAGCCGAACGCGAGGCCATCCAGCGCTTCGAGCAGGATGTCATCCAGCCATCGATGACCGCACTTGTGGTGCTCGATTTCTGGGCGGAATGGTGCGGCCCGTGCAAGCAGCTCGGGCCAGTGCTCGAAAAGGTCGCGGCGGATTATGCCGCGAAGGGCGTGAAACTCGCCAAGATCGACGTCGACCAGGACAAGCTAATCGCAGCGCAGTTCCGCATTCAGTCGATTCCGACGGTCTATGCGATCCATCGCGGACAGCCGGTCGCGGACCTCACCAATCATCGAACCGAAGGTCAGCTCAAGAAAGCGATCGACCAACTGTTGAAGCAGCTCCGGATCGAAGGAGAAGATGCGGCCGCGGAAGCCGAGATCGAACCGTTGGTGGCGATGGGCGAACAGGTGCTGGCAGACGGCGATGCCCCGCGTGCAGCCAATATCTTCCGTCAGATCCGCGACATGGCCGAGGACAATGCGCCGGCGGTCGGCGGGCTGATCCGCGCGCTCGTTGCTTCCGGCGAACTCGATGAGGGCCGGACGATCCTCGAAAGCCTGACGCCGGAGCTCGCGGCGAAGCCCGAGGTCAGCCGTGCCCGCGCGGCCCTTGAACTTGCCTCGACTCCGAAAGCCGACACCTCGTCGCTCGATGCCCGCCTCGCGGCCAATCCGGATGACCATGAAGCGCGGTTCGAACTCGCCGGAGCGAGGATGGCGGCGGGCGACCGCGATGGGGCGGCTGAAGCCCTGCTCGAGATTGTCAGCCGCGAGCGCGACTGGAATGACGGTGCCGCGCGACAGCGGTTCCTGCAGCTTTTGGAGGCTCAGGGGCTGGAGGACCCCTGGTCGAGCGCTCAGCGCCGCCGGCTTTCGGCACTGCTGTTCACATGAGCCGAAGGCTGACGATACCGCTTTTCCCGCTTCCCGGAGCGATCCTGTTTCCGCGTTCGCAGCTGCCGCTCCACATCTTCGAACCGCGCTACCGCGAGATGGTTCGGGATGCGATCGATGGCGCGGGACGTATCGGCATGATCCAGCCCTTGCGCCTTGACGACGATAACAAGGCCCCGCTTTACGACGTCGGATGCCTAGGGGAGATCGTCGGCGTCGAAGAGCTCGAGGGCGGGCGGTTCAATATCGTGCTCTTGGGCTCTAACCGCTTTCGACTCGTCGGCGAGGTCGCCAACGAGGGATCCTACCGGTGCGCGACCGTCGATATTGCGGCATTCGACGATAAAGAGCCCGAACCGCTGTCGATGCTCGAACGGGCCGAGGTCGAGCGTGAAGCGCGCCGCCTCGGCGATGCCATGGGCCTCGCCGTCGACTGGGATGCGGTCGCCCGGCTCGACGACGAAATGCTGGTCAATGCGATCGCTCAGGTCGCCCCCTTCGACGTCGGGGCAAAGCAAGCCTTGCTCGAACAGGCGACGCTGTCTCGACGGGCCGACCTGCTCGTCCAGCTGATGCAATTCCACCGGGCCGCAGTATCCGGCGGGATCGAGATCGAGCCGACCATTCAATAATCAGATCGGCAAGCCCCTCAGCAGCAGCGGAAGTTCGCCGCTGGTTCCACGAGCCTCACTCATGAGCCGGTTGCGGACGGGAGAGATTCGATCAATCAGGCCCATCCCGAAACGCCGTATTTTGGAGGCCGTCCTTCCGGGAACGCCATAGATGCGGGTCAGGCTATCGGTCGCGAAGGCTACTGAGAGAGCGTCGAGCGAACGCCAGCGCTGATATCGGTCGAGCAATTGCTTGTCGCCGAGGTCGAGACCGAGCCGCGCACCCTCGACGACCACTTCGGTCAAAGCGGCAACGTCACGAAAGCCGAGGTTCAGACCTTGTCCGGCGATGGGATGGATGGCGTGGGCGGAGTCGCCGACCAAGGCCAGCCTTTTCGCGGTGATTTGCGCCGCATGGTGGAAACCAAGCGGATAGGAGGAGCGCGGCGCGAGCATGGCGACCTTCCCCAGGAAGCCGCCCATTGCAGCTTCCGCTTCGGCCGCAAAGTCTGCGTCATCGAGCGACATCCAGCCCAACGCATCCTGCTCGGGAACCGACCAGACGATCGCCGAACGATGACCGCCCGAATCGTCGGTCATCGGCAGGAGCGCGAACGGGCCCGTCGGATAAAAAATTTCGTAGGCCACGTGGTCGTGCGGTCGATCGTGCCGGATTACCGAGACGATGGCCTGGTGATCGTATTTCCAGCGCGCGATGCGGATTCCGGCTGCCTCACGCGTTCGCGAATTGCGGCCGTCGGCAGCGATCAGCAGCGGCGCGCACAGTTTGCGCCCGTCCTCGAGCGCCACAACAACTCCGTGGTCGGCGCGGTCCACGCCCGACACGCGTGATTTCCACAATAGCCAGCTGTTCGGTCCAGCCTCCGCCCGGGCGCGAAGAGCCGTTCGGAGGTGCCGGTTCTCGTGCATCCAGCCGAGCGTATCGTCGTCGCCGGATTGAAAGCGCAGCCCGCCCGGCTCGAGTCCGTCCGCAACCGCGATGGTCCGGATTGGGCAACCTTTTTCCGGAAGAAACGCTGCGACCCCGATCGTCTCGAGCATGCGCATCGAGCTCGATGAGACTGCGCTCGTCCGGCCGTCGAACGCCGCGTCGGTGCGAAGATCAGGATCGGCGGGATCGGCGACAATCGCCGAGACCGAACAGCTGTCGAGCGCCGCGGCAAGCGAAAGACCCACCATTCCACCGCCGAAGATGATCACGTCCGCCCGGTCCATCGCGCGCCCCTAAACCCAACTTACCGTCATTGCGAGCGAAGCGAAGCAATCCAGGCTGAGTGTGGCTGGATTGCTTCGTCGCGACCGCTCCTCGCGATGACATCAAGGTGTTGCTTGACCGCGGACTCCGCGTGGGAGATTCTAGCGCGAGTTGAGAAGTTGGGGGTGGGACGATGGCAACCGTCGCAGCGCGCGCACCAAAGCGGGACCTCGCTCCCGACTGGCGCGAGGCGTTGAGCGCGTCCGTGAAGCGCTTCGCCGCTCGCACCTGGGGCGCGCTTCTGATTGCGGTCAGCCTCGCGGGAGCCCTCGCGCTTGCGACTCACAGCCCGAACGATCCGTCACTCAGCACTGCCGCGGGCGGCCCCGCCGGCAATTGGCTGGGAAAGCCCGGCGCTTATGCAAGCGATGCCTTCCTCTTGTTGTTCGGGCTGGGCTGCGTCTTCTTCCTGCCGATCATCGCTCTGGCCGGCTTGAGGATGTTGCGCCTCGAACCGGCCGGACGAATCGGTCGCGGCCTGCTCATCGCCGCAATCGGGGCGGTGCTTTTGGGGATTGCGTTGGGCCTCACCAGCGGCTCGGCGGTTTCCGGATTGCCCGCCGGATGGGGTGGCGCGATCGGGCTCGGCGCGGCTTACGGAGTCGATAGCGCCATCGGCCTCATTCAAAACCCATCGATCGCAGGTCCCGTGCGGCTGGCGGTCCTGCTGCTCTTCGCTCTGGCCGGGCTGCTGCTCGGCTATTTCGCTCTTGGGCTCACGCCCGGCGAACGAGCAGCGGTCGGCGGCTGGTTTCGGCGTGAACCGCGGGAGCGCCGGGCTCCGCCCCGCGCCACGCAGATCCACGATGAGGCGCCGGCGGCGGCGGCTCCGCCCAAATCGCGGCCCGCGGTAGCGGTCGCCGCTCCGCCGAAAGCCGTTCCACCGGCCGGGCGCGGCGTTGCCCGCAAGTCTCCGGCGCAGCCGAGCCTCGCACTCGGTGACAATTACCAGCTTCCGACGCTCGACCTCCTCGCGCCGGCGCCCGAGCGCGGCCGGCAGCAGATCGATCGGGTCGGCCTGGAGCGCAATGCGCGGCTGCTGGAATCGGTGCTCGAGGATTTCCACGTCCGCGGCGATATCGTCGAGGTCCGGCCCGGCCCCGTCGTCACGATGTACGAACTCGAACCGGCCAGTGGGATCAAGGCCAGCCGAGTGATCCAGCTCGCGGACGACATCGCGCGAAACATGTCGGCACTCTCGGCGCGCGTTGCGACCATCCCCGGCCGAAGCGTCATCGGCATCGAGCTACCTAATCCCAAGCGCGAGTCCGTGAGCCTGTCGGAACTGATCGGAAGCCAGGCTTTCGAAGACCAGAATCATGCCCTTCCGCTGATCCTCGGCAAGAACATCGCCGGCGATCCGGTGATCGCCGACCTGGCGCCCATGCCGCATTTGCTCGTGGCGGGGACGACCGGATCGGGCAAGTCCGTGGGTCTCAACTGCATGATCCTCTCGCTCCTCTACCGATACGGTCCGGACCAGTGCAAACTCATCCTCATCGACCCGAAGATGCTGGAGCTCAGCACTTACGACGATATCCCGCATCTGCTCTCGCCGGTGGTCACGGAGCCGGGCAAAGCGATCCGAGCGCTCAAATGGACCGTCGAGCAGATGGAGGAGCGCTACCGGATGATGGCGAATCTTGGAGTGCGCGCGCTGCCGAGCTTCAATGCCAAGGTCCGCGAAGCCAAGGCCAAGGGCTCCAAGCTCGGCCGACGAGTCCAGACCGGCTACGATGCCGACACCGGCCAGCCGCTCTATGAGACCGAAGAGCTGGAATATGAGGTGCTCCCGCAGATCGTGGTCGTGGTCGACGAGCTCGCCGACCTCATGATGACCGCCGGCAAGGAGGTCGAATTCCTGATCCAGCGGCTGGCGCAGAAGGCGCGCGCGGCCGGCATTCACCTGATCATGGCCACCCAGCGGCCTTCGGTCGATGTCATTACCGGCGTAATCAAAGCCAACCTGCCGACCCGGATCAGCTTCCAGGTGACGAGCAAGATCGACAGCCGGACGATCCTTGGGGAGCAGGGCGCCGAACAGCTGCTTGGCAAGGGCGACATGCTCTACATGCCCGGCGGGAAGCAGATCATCCGAGTCCATGGCCCGTTCGTGTCCGACGAGGAAGTCCGGGCCGTGGCCGAGCATTGGCGACGCCAGGGCGCCCCCGAATATGTCCAGGCCGTGACCGAAGAACCGGAGGACGGCGGCTACATGTTCGACGGCCAGCCGACCGGCGAGGACGACGCGGAAACCCAGCTTTATCGCAAGGCGGTGCAAATCGTCGCCGAGAGCCAGAAGGCCTCGACCTCCTACCTGCAGCGCCAGCTTCGAGTCGGTTACAACAGCGCCGCGAGGCTGATCGAGCGCATGGAGAAAGACGGCCTCGTCGGCCAACCCGATCACGTCGGCCGCCGTGAGGTGTTGATCGACCCCGACGGCCACCCGATCTGAGGCTGAACGGAACGGAACCGCAGAGTTCAGAGCGCATTCAAGCGCGGAACGTCAGTTTCCGGCGCAAAATTCCCCAGGAGTTTCTCGATCATGAGCTTTTCGACCCGCTTTGCGCGCGCGCTGATCCCAGTGGCGATCGTCGCCGTCGCCGCGCCCGCTTCCGCCGCCGAAAATGCCGACCTCGCGAAGGTTCAGGCCCACGTCACCTCTGTCGACACGATGACCGCCAATTTCGTGCAGACGGATGCCCGGGGCCGCTCGGCAGCCGGGACCTTGCAGTTGAAGCGCCCAGGCCGGATCCGCTTTCAGTACGGCAGCGGCGACCTCCTGCTCGTCGGGAACCACGGCAAGCTGGTTTTCCTCGATTATCAGGTCGGGCAGAAGAACAGCTGGGACCTCAACAAGACGCCGCTCGGAATTCTGCTCTCAGCGAATCCTGACCTCAAGCGGATCGCTAGGATCCAGTCCAATCCGGACCAGCGGATCCTGGTGGTTCGGGCCAAGGATCCGAACCATGCGGAGTTCGGCACGCTGATCCTCGCGTTCCTGCGGTCGCCCGCCGCCCCGGGCGGGCTCCAGCTCTACGGCTGGACCGCGATCGACGCGCAAAACAAGCGAACCACGGTCAAGCTGTCCGACGTGCGCTACAACGTCGCCGTTCCAGAGAGCGCCTTCACTTACGCTGAACCCAAAAAGCGGAAGCGCTAGATTAAAAAAGTTTCATATTGCGACCCGTTCATCGCAATTTCAGGAGCCGCTTCCTACATAAGGTCACGATTCCGCTGCTTGCCCGGGGTTTCCCCCTGTTACCCGGGGTTTTTGCGGGATCCCTTGCGTGACGAACGCTAGGTCGGCCCTCGCTCCATGCCCCCGGAGCGGGGGCCTTTTCTATTCCTCCCCTTTCGGGGGAAGTGGCAGTCCGAAGAATGACGGAGGGCGAGGTGCGGCCGTCATGCCCCCCTCCACCAGCTACGCGGGTCCCCCTCCCCCCGTGGGGGAGGAGTTGCTAAGCGGCAATTGTGACGAAACGGCTGAAGATCGCATCCTGGAACATCAACTCGGTGCGAGCGCGCACCGGGCTTGTGGAGCGGCTGATCGAGGAACAGCAGCCCGACATCCTGTGCCTTCAGGAAACCAAGGTCGTCGACGGCATCTTTCCGGCAGACCTGTTCCGCAAGAACGGCTATTCGCACCGGCACCTCAACGGCCAGCGCATGCACCACGGGGTCGCAATTCTCAGCCGGATACCGCTCAAGGACCCGGGGAAGCACGACTGGCAGGACAATGGCGAGGCCCGGCACGTGGGCGTCCGGCTCGAGTGCGGAATCCGGCTTGAGAACGTCTATGTCCCGGCGGGCGGTGACATTCCGGACCGCAACCAAAATCCGAAATTCGGCCAGAAGCTCGACTTCATCGAACGAATGACCCGGTGGTCCGAGAGCCTGGATGAACCGACCATCATAGTCGGCGACTTCAACGTCGCCCCCCTGGAGTGCGATGTCTGGAGCCACAAGGCGCTTTTGAAGGTCGTCAGCCACACCCCGGTCGAGATCGAATCGCTGACAAAGCTCCGCGAGGCGCACGGCTGGATCGACATCGGCCGGCACTTCGTCCCGCCGCCCAAGCGCTGTTTTACCTGGTGGAGCTACCGTTCGCCGGACTGGACCCGGAACGATCGCGGCCGGAGGCTCGATCATATGTGGGCTTCCCCCGAGCTTGCGGGCCATCTTTCCACCCATCAGGTCCTCGAACCCTGCCGTTCCTGGGAGCGGCCGTCCGATCATGTGCCGCTTATCCTCGAGGTGGAAGTTTGAGCGATCCAGCGGCGATCCGGAGCGCGATCGCCGCTCTGCGCGCCGGGCGGCCGGTCCGGATCGAGGGGGCTGAACCTGTCGCGATCGTCGCTGTGGAAACCGCAACTGCGGAGCTGCTCGAACTGCTCGATCCCCAGCGCAAAGGCCGGCTGCTGATCAGCGGCGAGCGCGCCGCGGCCCTCTCCCTGGCCAATGAGCGGGACGCCGCCGACCCGGCAGACCCCGTGCTGATCGAGCGAGCACCCTGGCTCGACGCGGAAGCGGCGCTAGCCGTCGCCGATCCGGGCCGTGACCTCGATCGCGGGCCCGTCGGCCCCTTGCATGCGCTTCCGCTCGATTGCGCGAAGGCCGCTCGATCGGCCCTTGGCCTCGCGCGATCCGCGGGCCTTCTGCCGGCCCTGTGGCTGGTCGGCGACCACCCTGCCGCCGCTTCGGTGTCCGCCGACGAGATCGCGAGCCAACGCGGTGCGCCCTCGGTCGAGCTGGTCGCCCGCGCCAGGCTTCCGCTCGATGACATGCCCGAGACGCAGATCGTCGCATTCCGGGGCTCCGATGACGGGCAGGAGCATGTGGCATTGGTCGTCGGCGCGTTCGGCGGCCAGGCGCCGCTCGCGCGCCTCCACAGCGAATGCCTGACGGGCGACGTGTTCGGCTCGCTGAAATGCGATTGCGGGCCCCAGCTGAAGGAGGCGCTTCGGATCATCGGCGAGGCGGGCGGGGGAGTGCTGCTTTACCTTCGCCAGGAAGGGCGAGGAATTGGCCTCGCCAACAAACTTCGCGCTTATGCCTTACAGGATCGCGGGCTCGACACGGTGGATGCGAATCGCCGGCTCGGCTTCGGCGACGATGAGCGCGATTACGCCCATGCAGCCGCGATGCTCAGGGCTCTCGGCATCGACCGCGTCCGATTGCTGACGAATAATCCGAACAAAGTGGCGGGCCTCGAAGCGGCGGGGGTCGAGGTCGTCGATCGCGTCGCGCATCACATGCCGGCCAATCCGCACAATGCCGACTATCTCGCGACGAAGCACCGGAAAAGCGGGCACCTCATCTAGCTGAGGCCAAGAAGCGCACGGACCTCATCGAAGCTGTAAGCGATCTCTCGCACTCCGTGCTGCCGCAGCCTCTCGTCATGGCCATCGAGGCAATGGGCGCCTGCGGCGAGGCCGATCACCCGGGCTCCCGAAGCGAGGGCGCCGATCACTCCGACCGCGGAATCTTCGAGAATCACCGTGCTTCCAATATCAGCGCCGAGACGGTCTGCGGCATGGAGATACAGATCGGGGGCCGGCTTGCCGCGCTCGACATGCTCTCGGCCGCTGTAGACATGGTCGCCGAACTCGTCCGAAAGCCCGAGATGTTCGAGATGTCCGCGAATCCATCGCGTCGAGCTCGACGAAGCGACGGCCTTCGGCATGGAACGGGGCAACGACCGCACGAAATCGACGGCTCCGACGACCGCCCGCACTCCCTCTTGGAGCGCGCGGACGCTTTGTTCCTTGCGCCGCTCGTGGAATTCGGGCGGAAGCGGGCCGCCGATTCGGGCTTCGACGGCCTCAAAGAACTGCGGGCCGGCGAGGCCGACATAATGTTCGAGTGCCTCCTCAACGCTGTGGCGGTGGCCGAGGTCGGTGAGTAGCTCGGCGAGCTGTTTGTTGCCCTCGAACTCGCTTTCGAGGAGGACCCCGTCGAAGTCGAAGATGATCGCGTCGAAGTTGGTCATTCGTCCTCGAACAAGGATGTTCCGATTCGCACGGCGGTTGCCCCAAGCATTACAGCGCTCTGGAAATCAGCCGACATTCCAATGCTTAAACCGATGACGTCATGCCGTCGCGCGAGTTCCGCAAGAAGCGCGAAATAGGGCGCCGGGTCCGCTCCAATCGGCGGAATCGCCATCAGTCCTGCGAGGGGCAGAGGCGAGGCGCGCACCGCCGCGATGAGGGCGGGCGTATCGCCGATCGCGCAGCCGCCCTTTTGCTGTTCCTCTCCAATATTCACTTGGACGTAGACTGACGGAAAGCATCTCGCTTTCGTCCCCTTCTTCCCGAGCTCATGGAGAAGCGAAAGCCGATCGACCGAGTGGATCGCACTGAAGAGCTTGACCGCCTCGGCCGCCTTGTTCGACTGGAGGCGGCCGATTTCGTGTAGGCGGATCTCGGGATAGCGCTCAAGGAGCGAGGGCCATTTGGAAAGCGCTTCCTGCACGCGATTCTCGCCGAAATCCTGCTGCCCTGCGGCGATCAGCTCTTCGATTGCTGCGCTCGAGCGCCCCTTGCTGACTGCGATCAACTGCACGCCGGATGGATCGCGCCGGGCGATCTCGGCGGATCGGGCGATTGCAGCGCGAATGCGTTCGAGACGGTCGGAAGCGCGGCTCATCGCCCGGCGCTATAGGAAGCTGCGTGCCTGGCCGCCACATCCGAGCGCCCGAACGGAGCCTTCGCCGAATGAGGCCCTTGGGATTTCAAGCTTGGGCGGAGATTTCAGCGTTCAGAATTTGAACGCGGTGCCAATGTACACCGCCTGGCCGTCGCGCCGGTCGTCCTTCAGGGACGATTGCTTGTCGCGGTCGACCTCATAACGAACGCCGCCGGTCAGTGCGACGCGTCGCGACAGCGAAAAAGAACCGCCGACGTCGACCGAATAATTGTCCCCGCGGCGAAGCGCCGACAGTGGGCGTCCGTCGGCCCGATCGGCTCCTACGGCGACTCGGCCCGTAAAGCGTTTCAGCGAATAGCTTACGCCCACGACAGCGGTCTCGCGGCCGCCAAGCGCCGGATCGGGCGAGGTGACCTTGGAGAGATCGCCGGACACGCCGAATTGCTTCCAGCCCACGGCCACGCCGAGCTTGTAGCTGGCCGGTGTGAGCGCCGCGAGCGCAGGTGTCGCGTCCTGTGCCTGAGTGGCGGTTCCTACCCGTGCGCGGATTGCGACGCGCAGCTGCGACGGACGACCTTTGGCGGCAGCGGGCGTGAATTTGAAATCCGTCAGCGACAGGGGCTTGTTGGCGAACGCCGCCGCAAGCCGTGGATCGCCATTGGCCGGAGTGAAGGACGAAATCGGATCGAAGCTGACGGCGATTGCGGGAGCACGCTTCTTGGCCGCGGCGGGGCTGCTGGTCGCGAACGCCGGAGACAGGACAAGGCCGGCTGCGGCGAGCGCCGCAAACACCTTGGCTGTCGTCGATCCGCGAACCGTTAACAAAACGAATAACTCCCTGTTTCGTGAGTCGATATAGCCATTGAGACCCGAAGGTTCCATGAGCGGAATCGATTCATTTCGACTCTGTTGCCGACTCAACACAGAATCGGACCTGAACGGGACAGCTTGCGGGAGGGTTTTGACCATCTATAACGCGGCTGGACCGAATTTTCCCCTTGCCGAGGATCGCCAATGCCCCGTCTGCCCACCGCCGCTGCTGCCTTCATCATCCTAATGCTCGCGACTCCGGGCTGCGCTCGCAACCGCAACCTTCCAACCCAGCTAGCGCCATCGAAAATCACCACAATCGGCGTGAACAGCTATTTGTGGCGCGCGGCGGTCGACACCGTTTCCTTCGCACCTCTGCTTCAGGCCGATGCCAACAATGGTGTGATCATCACCGACTGGTACGCCAATCCAAAGGCGCCCGGTGAGCGGGTAAAACTGACCGTGTCGATTCTCGACCAGGACCTGCGCGCCGACGCGCTGCGGGTCGCAGCTTCCCGCCAGGTCTACCAAAATGGCGGCTGGGTCGATGCTCCAGTCACCGCTGCCACCGTGCAGAAGCTGGAAGACATCATCCTGACCAGGGCCCGCGACCTTCGCCGAGCCGCTGTCCGCGGATAAGTCGTTGATGCGATCATGACCGGGCGTTTCGACCCGAACGAAGCGGACCGCCGCTGGCAGGCGCGGTGGGAAGACCGGCGCTGTTTCGAGGCGGACAGCTCGAGCGCCAAGCCCAAGACCTACGTCCTCGAGATGTTCCCCTATCCGTCGGGGCGCATCCATATGGGCCATGTCCGGAACTACACTATGGGCGACGTCATCGCCCGCTATCGGCGCATGCAGGGCCACGAAGTGCTCCACCCAATGGGCTGGGACGCGTTCGGGATGCCGGCCGAAAATGCCGCGATGGAACGCAAGGTTCACCCGGGCGAATGGACTTGGGCCAATATCCGGGCGATGCGCGAACAGCTTAAGCAAATCGGCTTTGCACTCGATTGGAGCCGTGAGTTCGCGACCTGCGATCCGGCATATTACGGGCAGGAACAGGCTCTTTTCCTCGACCTGTTCGACGCCGGGCTGGTCTATCGCAAGGAAAGCGAGGTCAATTGGGACCCCGTCGACATGACGGTACTTGCCAACGAGCAAGTCATCGACGGTTGCGGCTGGCGTTCCGGCGCGCCGGTCGAGCGGCGCAAGCTCGCCCAATGGTTCCTCAAGATCACGGATTTTGCCGAGGATCTTCTCGACGGCCTGGAAACGCTAGACCAGTGGCCCGACAAGGTTCGGCTGATGCAGGAAAATTGGATCGGAAAGAGCCGCGGCCTGCAATTTCGTTTTCGGCTCGCGCAGCTCGTCGAATCGATTGACGAGGTCGAGGTCTTCACGACCCGGCCCGACACAATCTTCGGCGCGAGCTTCGTCGCGATCGCCGCCGGCCATCCAATCGCCCAAGCGATCGCGGCGAGCGACCCCAAGGCCGCCGAGTTCATCGCCGAATGCCAGCGCGGCGGGACCAGCCTCGCCGAAATAGAAGCGCAGGAGAAGCAAGGCTATCGCACCTCGGTCGAAGCGGTTCATCCACTCGATTCCGACTGCCGAGTACCGGTATACATCGCGAACTTCGTGTTGATGGATTACGGCACGGGGGCGATCTTCGGTTCGCCGGGTCACGACCAGCGCGACTTCGAATTCGCGACCAAATATTCGCTCCCGATCCGGCGCGTGGTTGCCAGTTCGATCGACGAGGCATCGCAGCCCGTGGTTGGTGAAGCGGACGTCATCACCGGCGTCACCGTCAATTCCCAATTCCTGGATGGCCTGACGACCGAGCAGGCGATCGCCGACGTGATCCGGCGTGCCGAAGAGGCGGGCTGGGGCAAGGGCACGGTTCAATACCGGCTTCGGGACTGGGGCGTATCCCGCCAGCGGTACTGGGGAACTCCGATCCCAATCATCCACTGTTCGGAATGCGGGGCGATTCCTGTACCGCGCGACCAGCTGCCGGTCGTGCTCCCGGACGACATCGATTTCGACAAGCCCGGCAATCCTCTCGACCGGCATCCGACCTGGAAACATGCCCCCTGCCCGGCATGCGGCCGCGAAGCCTCGCGGGAAACCGACACGCTCGATACGTTCGTCGATTCAAGCTGGTACTTCATCCGCTTTGCGAGCCAGCCGGGCGATCGCCCCTTCGACCGATCGGAGGCCGAAAAATGGCTCCCCGTCGCGCAATATATCGGCGGGGTCGAGCATGCGATCCTGCACTTGCTTTACGCGCGCTTCTGGACCCGCGCCCTTCAGCGGCTCGGCGAGATCGGCATGGCCGAACCCTTCAAGGGACTGTTCACGCAGGGAATGGTGACCCACGAAACCTACCAGGCGGGGGACGGCAGCTGGCTCAGCCCCGACGAGGTTCGAAAGGACGGCGACGATTGGGTCCGTATCGAGAGCGGCGAGCCTGTGACCCCTGGCCGAGTCGAGAAGATGTCGAAGTCGAAGCGAAACACCGTCGATCCCGAGCCGATCCTCGCCAAATACGGCGCGGACGCTGTGCGCTGGTTCATGCTGTCCGACAGCCCGCCCGAGCGCGACCTCGAATGGTCGGAAGCGGGGATCGAGGGCGCGTCCCGGTTCGTGCAGCGCGTCTGGCGCTTGACCACGACGAATTCGACGAATGAAGGCTCCGATGAGCAGTTGAATCGCAAATTGCACAAGACGATCGCGGGAGTCGGATCGGACATCGATTCTCTTCAGTTCAACAAGGCGGTAGCCTTGCTCTACGAGCTTGTGAGCGCGATCGAGAAAGCGAAGCCGTCAGCCGATAAGGCCGAAGCGATCCTGGCGTTGGTCAAGCTCATATCGCCGATGGCGCCGCACCTCGCCGAGGAGGCGTGGGCGAAGCTCGGCAACGAAGGACTGGTGGCCGACGCGGCCTGGCCTGATTTCGATCCCGCCCTGCTGGTCGACGACCAGGTGACGCTGGCTGTCCAGGTGAATGGCAAACTCAGGGACACGCTGACCGCCCCACGCGGCTTGCCGAGAGAAGAAGCAGAAGCTCTCGCTCTGGGATCGGACAAGGTTCAGCGGCAACTGGCCGGCGCCACGCCCCGCAAGGTGATTGTGGTTCCCGACAGGCTGGTGAATATCGTGGCATGATGCGCCGCGTTCTTCCGTTCCTCGCATTCGCACTCGGGTCGTGCGGGCTCCACCCGCTCTATGGAGGCGGATCGTCCGGAACCGTCGCGATGACGCTGCGCACGGTCGAAGTCGGCCCCATAGAAGGCCAGGTGGGCTGGTTGGTCCGGAACAAGCTCGTAGATCGGCTCGGCGAGAGCGGGTCGACGAGCCCGCTCTATCGGCTCGACGTGAAGCTGGACGACAATATCACCGGGTTCGGAATCCGCGGCGACCGTGCCGTCACTCGCGAACGCCGGACTCTTCGCGCGCGCTACCAGCTGGTAAAGCTCGCAACGGGGAATGTCGTACTTGACGCGACCGCGGGGTCGGATGCCGGCATCGACGTCGTCGGGTCGGAATATGCGACCGTGGCGGCCGAACAAACGGCGGTGGAGCGCCTCGCTGACGTGGTCGCGGACCAGATCGTCGCGCGCCTTGGCATATATGCGGCGCGAACTGCCTCGAATCCGTGAAAGCGTCGAAATCCAATATTGGCCGATCGGTCGACCAGCCCGCCCCGAACATTCGCTTCTATTTGTTTCACGGGCCCGACGAGGCCCAATCGCGGGCGCTCGCGGCACGCCTGCTCGACGCTCTCGCGGCGACCAAATCTGCGGTGCCCAGCGGCGCGGTGAAAGCCGATTTGGCGCTGCTTGCCGACGAAGCGGGCGCGATGAGCCTGTTTGGCGGCAAGCGGTTGATCTGGATCGAACCCGCAGGGGAGGAGATCGCCGGCGGAGTTGAGGCGCTGCTTGAGGCGAACGGCGCCGAGAGCCCAACGGTCGCGATCGCCGGCGCGCTTCGCAGGACATCGACCTTGCTCAAGCTCGCGGAATCTTCACCATCAGCCCTCGCCTTTGCGTCCTACGCGCCCGAAGGCGCGGACGCGGAGCGCATGGTCGCCGAGGTTGGGCGTAGGCTGGGCCTCAAGATCAGTCCCCCTGTTGCAGCAAGGGTCGCGGATTCAAGCGGCAACGACCAGGCGATCGTCGCTCAAGAGCTACAGAAGCTTGCCCTCTACGTCGACGCGTCGCCGCAATCGCCCAAGGAACTCGATCACGATGCAATCGATGCCGTCGGCGCTGACTTACGAGAAGGCGAGATCCTGCATCTGGCCGATCTTGCGCTCGCGGGGAGGGTGCGGGATTTGGCGCTTGAGCTCAGCAACCTTCCCGCGGGCGTTGAGAGCATTCCGGTCGTTCGCGCGCTTCAGCGCCGGCTACTCCAGCTCGCGCCTGCGCGAGCGAGGATCGAGCGCGGGGAATCGTCGGACAGCGTCATGACGTCACTCGGCAAGTCTTTGTTCTGGAAGGATAAACCGATGGTGGCGAAGATGCTTTCGGCGTGGGACGCGAAACGGCTCGCGACGGTGGCGGAGCGGGTTGCAAAGCTCGAGTCGGATTTGATGTTCAGCTCCGTTCCCGATCAGCAGGCATTGGGCGAGGAATTGATCGCCATTGCCCGCGCCGCCGCCCCGCGCCGCTAGATCGGCTCTCCCGACAAGCGTTGGCAAATGAGGTCAAGCTGATCGAGGGTCGAATATTGGAGGGCGACAGTCCCACCCTGGCCTTTATGCGTTACCTGCACCTTCAAGCCCAGCATGTCCCCGAGCTGGCGCTCGAGCGCCGCCAGATCGGCATCAGGTTTAGGATCCGTCAGCACCAGCTCCTTTGGGCCCGACTTCGCGTGTTTGGCTCGCTTTTCCGCCTGTCGTACCGACAGCCCCTTGGCGATGATTTCCTGAGTGAGCCCGACCGGATCGGGGGCGGCCGCAACGGCACGGGCATGGCCCATGCTGATATCGCCTTGCAATAGCGATTGCTTCACTGGTTCAGGAAGATCAAGCAATCTCAATAGGTTAGCGACGTGGCTGCGCGACTTGTGAACCAGCTTCCCAACGTCATCTTGCCCATGGCCGTAACGATTGATCAGTTGCCGGTACGCCTCGGCCTCCTCGATGGCGTTCAAATCCTCGCGCTGGACATTTTCGATCAGCGCGAGCTCAGCGGTCGTCGCTTCGTCGATCTGATCCCGCACGATCGCGGGAATCGAGTGCAGCTGCGCACGCTGCGCCGCCCGCCAGCGCCGCTCACCGGCGATGATCTGAAATCCTTCCTGGCCTTCGGGCCGCAGCAGGATAGGCTGAAGGACCCCGCGCTCGGCGATCGATTCGGCGAGCTCGTTGAGTGCTTCTTCATCGAACCGAACTCGCGGCTGGTTAGGGTTCGGACGGATGCGCGCGATTTCGACTTCGCGAACCCCTCCGGAAGACGGCGAAGAATCCCCGCCCCCTGCCGGACGGGCCGCCTCGCCAAGCAGGGCCTGCAACCCCATGCCGAGGCCTTTGCCAGGTCGATCGGCGCTCATGCCGCCTCGGCCAGTTGTGGAAGCCGGGCGATGAGCTCTCGCGCAAGCCGTATATATGCCTCGGATCCAGGGCATTTCAGATCGTAGATCAACGCCGGCAGGCCGTGGCTGGGGGCCTCTGAAAGCCGAACGTTGCGTGGCACGATCGTGTCGAAAACCGCGGCTCCGAGGCAGGCCCGAACATCCTCGGCGACGGCCTGGGACAGATTGTTGCGCCGATCGAACATGGTCAGAGCAACGCCAAGAATCGCCAGCTCCGGATTGAATGCGCACCGGATTCTCTCAACGGTTTGAAGGAGTTGGCTGAGGCCCTCAAGTGCAAAAAACTCGCACTGCAGAGGAACCAGGAGATGTCGCGCGGCGACAAGTGCATTGACCGTCAGCAGGCCGAGCGAGGGGGGACAGTCGATCAGGCAAATGTCCCACCGGCCCGACGAGACCTCCGCGAGCGCCTTCTCGAGGCGGTGCGCCCGGTCGGCCAGGCCAACCATCTCCACTTCCGCGCCGGACAGGTCCACCGTCGCCGGAAGAAGGTCGAGCCGCGGGACGCGCGTCGCGATTGCGCTCTCCGTGACGCTTCGGCTGCCGATCAGGACGTCGTAGCTCGATCGCTCGCGTTTGGAGGCTGCCACGCCGAGGCCGGTCGACGCATTTCCCTGCGGATCGAGATCGACCAGCAAGACGCGTGAGCCGATCGCCGCCAACGCCGTAGCCAGGTTGATCGCGGTCGTCGTTTTTCCGACCCCGCCCTTCTGATTGGCAACCGCTATGCGGATCATTTGCCTTTCGCCCTCACCCCCGTCCCGATCACGATCCAGGATTCGCGATCGACAACGCTTTGCTCCAAGTGAAAGCTACCTTGCCATGAGCGCTGCGCTTCGACCAGTTCCTTGTGCGCGCCGCGCCCTTTTGGAAGCGCCCAAACGGTATTTCCTGTGGACAGATGTTGGGATATCCGGACCAGATTCTCGAGCGACGCGACGGCGCGCGCCGTTATCACATCGAAAGAACCCGCAGTGCGCTCGGCCTTTGCGCATATCACCGAAGCGTCGAGCCGCAGCGATTCGGCGACCTTGTGGAGAAATTCCGCGCGAAGGCGGCGCGGCTCGACCAAAGTTACGGGGCCTTCGACCAAACAGGCGATGACGATTCCCGGGAGGCCGGCGCCGGACCCAATGTCTACCCAAGAGGCGCCCGGGCGCGGCTCGAATCTCGTTAACTGCGCGGAATCGAGGATGTGCCGGTCCCAAATGGTGTCCAGAGTCGTAGCCGAAATGAGATTTTGACGACTATTTTCCTCTTTGAGGAGCGAAACGAACCGCTCCAGCTTGTCCAATGT
>JBKPOO010000101.1:0-8765 GCA_046733175.1 Pseudomonadota bacterium | reverse complement strand
AGCCGACGAACTCATCGACGTAGCGGACGTAGTTGGTGAACAGCACGAAATGCTGGAAATGCTCCGCGGGCGTCCCGCTGTAATGCTTGAGGCGCGCGAGGCTGAAATCGGTTCGGGGCGCATCGAACAAAGCCAGCGGTCGGCAGTCGGGCGTGATCGCGCGAACCCCGTCCGCAACCTCATCGCCGATATGCACCAGTTCGTTCGATGGGAACCAGCGCGAGAGCTCGGTCGTGCTCACGTTGCCGATCTCGATCCCGCTGTCGTCGATCACATAAGGATAGGGGATTTCGCTCGCCGAGCGTCCGACCGAGATCTCGACCCCATAGTCATCGATCAAATGCTGGAGCTGGACAGCCAGATAATCGCGAAACAGGTCGGGCCGCGCGATGCTCGAAGCATAGCAGCCGGGCTCGTTGAGGCGCGCGAAGGCGCGGACCGGACCGGTCTGCCTGCGGGGTGCCGATGGATGATAGTCGATGCGCAGCTCGGGATAGGCGAAACGACCGGCGGCCCTGTCCTTCGGGTCGGGAAGCTCGCCACGGTCGAGGTAAAGCTTCAGCGCTTCGCGGAGGTTGCCGACCGACTCGTCGAAGATTGCACAGAGCTGCTCGACGATGGCCTGGACGGATTGGGTCTTCAACATGAGTTACGATTGCAGCGGTCGGCCCGCCGACGCAAGCTTGCATCAAGCCGTCCGCTCGTCGGGCACGCGCAGCATGGCGAGCGCGGCGAGCACCATCACGAGCGCCGCGGCGAGCATCGTCCAGATCGGCTGGTCCGGAAAGAACGCCTTCATGATCGATCCCATGACGGTCGCAACGAGCAGCTGCGGGATGACGATGAAGGCGTTGAACAGGCCCATGTAGATGCCGAGCTTTCGCTGCGGGAGGCTGCCCGCCAGGATCGCATACGGCATGGCCAGGATCGATGCCCAGGCGACTCCGATTCCAACCTCCGAGACGATCAGGGCCTTGGGGTCCTTGAGCAGGAGGAAGCTCGCATAGCCCGCGGCCCCCGCGAGGAGGCAGATCATGTGGGTCCGGGCCTTGCCGACGGCCTTCGCCAGGAACGGCAGGACCGCAAGCGCGGCGATTGCCGCAACCCCGTTGTAGACCGAGAACAGGACGCCGACCCAATTGCCCGCCTCCTGATATATGGGGCCGGTCGTATCGGGCGCGTGATAGAAGTTCTGGGCGACCACCGGCGTCGTGTTGATCCACATGATGAAGAGTGCCGACCAGCTGAAGAATTGCGCGACCGCCAGCCGCTTCATGACCGTCGGCATTCCCGAAAAATCGCCGACGATGTGGGCGAGCATGTTCGAAGTGGCGCCGCGACGGGCGAGCTGGATCGCGGCGATGCTGGCGACGCCATAAGCGATCAGCAGGCCGCCGAGGACGTACATTTCCTTTTCGAGGTGAAGCTCGAGAACGCCAAGCAGCACGACGACTCCGGCGCCGATCCAGGCAAGGCTGGAGGCAAAAGTCCGTGAAGCCAGCGCACGGATCGTCTGGTCGCTGTCGGGGTGGTCGTCACTTTCGTCGAAGCGCGCCATATCCTCGGGCGGATATTCGCGCGTGCTGAGCACGGTCCACAGGACTGCGAGGAACAACGCTGCCCCTCCGACGAAGAAGCTGATCCGGACGGTCTCGGGAATGCCGCCGCCCGCCGCGACGTTCGCCACGCCCCAGCGGTCGAGCGCGTAGGGAAAGATCGAACCCAGGACCGCGCCGGCGCCGATGAAGGCCGTCTGCACGGCGTAGCCCGACGTATGCTGGTCCTTGCGAAGCATGTCGCCGACGAACGCCCGGAACGGTTCCATCGTGATGTTGAGGCTCGCATCGAGCGCCCAGAGCAGCACCGCGGCCATGAGCAATTGGGTCGACAGCGGCATCAGCACGAGTGACAGGGCCGCGAGGACGGCGCCGCCGAGGAAATAAGGCCTCCGCCGGCCGAGCCACCCGAGCCAGGTCCGGTCGGACAAATGGCCCACGATCGGCTGGACGAGCAGGCCGGTGAGCGGCGCGGCGATCCACAGAGCAGGCAAATCGTCGAGACTGGCGTGGAGCGACTGGAAGATCCGGCTCATGTTCGCTGTCTGGAGCGCAAAGCCGATCTGGATCCCGAAGAAACCGAAGGAGATGTTCCACAGCGCGGGGAGCGATTTCCACGGCTTTTCGCTGGCTGCTGTCGCGTTCATCCGATCCCCTCGAAGCAACACCCGCTGACTTGGCGGCGCGGCCGTTCTATCCTCGCATTCATGGCGACGATAGTGGAGCGCTCGCGGCTTTCCGGCGAGCTCGAGGAAAAGGGGTTCGTGCAGGCGCGCGGGGCATTTGACCCGGCGTTCATGGATTCGCTGCTCTTGAAGGCGCACGCGACATTGTTCCGCGAGACCGCGGAATCGCGGGAGGCCGTGAAGTCGAATGGCTCGCTGATCCATCTCGCCGACAATCCCGAATATGCCGACGTCATCGCTTCACCCGTTCTCGCCAATCTGCTGCGCGAGTGCGGAGCGACCGATCCGCGTTTCACGGGGGGATTCCTGATCTCCAAGCCCGGCGCTGGACCGCCGCTCTTCTGGCACCAGGATTGGTGGGGCTGGGACGACGACAGCGCTTATGACGCGCGGGCCAACCAGCTGTTCGCCATGATCTATTTGACCAGCACGCGCATCGAGAACGGCTGTCTCCGGGTCATCCCCGGCTCCCACCGTCACGACCATCCGCTGCATCATCTGGACACCGCGCATTCGGAAGGCATGCAGGCCTATCAGGACCCAACGAATCCGGCCTATGCCGACCACCCCGACCAGCTCGCGGTACCGGTCCAAGCGGGAGACGTACTGATCGGCGACGCGCGGCTGATCCACGGTGCCTTTGCCAACCGGACCGACGAGGAACGGCCGCTCCTGACCTTG
This sequence comes from Pseudomonadota bacterium, assembly GCA_046733175.1. Taxonomy (GTDB): domain Bacteria; phylum Pseudomonadota; class Alphaproteobacteria; order Sphingomonadales; family Sphingomonadaceae; genus Sphingomicrobium. The sequence goes on along the minus strand of JBKPOO010000101.1, from coordinate 5,842 downwards.
TGGTTCATGCCGCACTGGCGCTCGATGCCGCCGGAAATGCGCGCGCTCGCCTACAAGGGATTCATGCGCGGCGACGATATTCCCTCCAGCGTCGAGCGGCCACGCACCTTCCTCGACTGGCCCGAACCGCTGAAGCGCCGGATCGCGCACCTGCTTCCGCCCGATGACGGCGGAGTCGAGCCGATGCGGTGGAATCGCATTCCCGATTTCGCGAGGCTCGCTGCGTGAGGCGCCTGCTGGCGCTGCTCGCAGCGGCGCTGCTGACTCCTGCCCCGGCCGCGGCGGCCGCCCCGACCAGGTTCGACGACGAAGTTTTCTATCACATCTTCACCCGCTCGATGCGCGACAGCAACGGCGACCGCCAGGGCGACTTGAAGGGGATCGAACAGAGCCTGCCCTATCTGCAGAAACTCGGGGTGACGTCGATCCTTCTGACCCCGCTCTACCCCTCGCCTTTCTATCACAATTATTTCGCTAGCAGCTTCGAGGGCGTCGATCCCGAGTTCGGGACGATGGCCGATTATCAAAGCCTCGTCCGCGCCATCCACGCTCGGGGGATGAAGCTCTATCTCGACCAGGAATTTCAGTACGTTGCCTACGACCATCCGTGGTTCAAATCGGCGCTTGGGAATCCGGCCTCGCCGTACAGCGACTTCTTCATCTTCCACGGCCCGAACAACACGAAGCCGGAATCGGCGGTGTTCGGGATCACGGTCGCGCATCGATTCCCCGGCGCCGACACGGGCATCACCACGATCAACCTCAAATCGGTGAAGTTCCAGGCTTGGGCCACGGACTATCTGCTTGGCTGGGTCGATCCGAACCGCGACGGCAATTTCTCCGACGGGGTCGACGGCTTCCGCATCGATCACATGATGGACGACCTCGACAACAAGCACATCCTGACGGGCCTGTTCGACACTTTCTGGAAGCCGTTGTTCGCGAGGCTTCGCGCGGCGAATCCGAAGCTCAACATCATCGCCGAGCAATATGATTGGGGCGACGGAGCCGATTTCCTGAGGCGCGGGGGCGTCGACACGGCTTTCGCCTTCCCTCTGACGAGCGCGATCCGCACCTTCGACAAGGGCAAGATCGCCAACGCGATCGGGCAGGTCGACGCCGCCATCCCGCCCGGCAAGCATGAGCTGGTTTTCGTCGAAAATCACGACATGAGCCGGATCGCGTCGGATCCGGGGATCACGCCCGAAAAACTGCGGACGGCGGCTACCTTCATGATCCTGCTGAAGGGAACGCCGTCCATCTATTACGGCCAGGAGATCGGGATGCGCGGAACGACGCGCGACGAGTACAAATCCGACGAACGCGAAATTGGCGCGCGCGAGGCGTTCGAATGGAGCGCGAGGGTCGAGGCCCCGGGCGAAGCCATTTGGTACAAGGGGTCGAAGACCTATTGGACTGAGCGCTTCGCCAAAGACAATGACGGTGTCTCCGTCGCCGAAGAAGACCGCGACCCGAAGTCGCTGCTCAACCATTATCGCCGGTTATTGAAGCTGCGCGCGGCGCACCCGGCGCTGCGGACTGGAAGTCAGCGCGTCCTTCCCGGCGGCAGCACGATCCTCGTCGTTGAGCGAGCGAGCGGACGCGAGAAGATTGTCATCGTCGCCAACCTCTCCGACCGATCGGCCGAATATCTAGTGACGGGCCGCGACCTGCTTACGGGCAAGCGAGTCCACGGCGTCCACTTGAACCCGTATCAGGCGACGGTCGTCTGCCCCTGATCAGCCCTCCATCTGCTCCAGTTCCTTGCCGCGCGTCTCGTGGACGAGCTTCGCGACGAGGAAATAGCTGATCACCGCCGAGATCGCGTAGAACAGATATGATCCAGTGAGGCTCCACGCCGCCATGATCGGGAAGCTCTGCGCGATGAGGTAATTGGCGAACCATTGCGCGAACCCGGCGACGGCCAACGCCGAACCGCGGATCTGGTTGGGGAACATCTCACCCAGCATGACCCACATGACCGGGCCCCACGTGCCGTTGAAGAAGATCACATAAGCGTTGGCCGCAACCAGCGCGACCATGCCCATGCTGGGTGTCAGCTGGAGGTTGCCGGTCGGATCGAGCGTTCCGCTGTTGAAGGCATAGGCCATGGCGAACAGCGACACCGCCATTCCGGCCGAGCCGATGAGGAGCAGCGGCTTACGCCCGATCTTGTCGATGACCATGATCGTGACGATGCAGGCGGCGATCGAAACGACGCCCGAGATGATGTTCCGCTGAAGCGCCGCTGCTTCGCTGACTCCGGCGAGCTTCCAGAGCGTCTCGCCGTAATAGAAAATCACGTTGATCCCGACGAGCTGCTGGAAGACGGCGAGCATGATGCCGGCCCAGACGATCGGCCGGATTCCGAGCAATCCATTGCCTTTGAGGTCGCTCAGCCGCGGACGGTGATCTTCGGCAAAAGTCGCGCGGATCTCGCTGAGCTTGGTTCGGGCAACGCCGCTGCCGAACAATTTCGAAAGGACGGACTCCGCCGTTTCGTCGCGGCCCTTCGAAACGAGATAGCGCGGGCTCTCCGGGATGAAGATCAAAGCGACGAGGAAGATCGCGGCCGGAATTGCTTGCATCAGGTACATCCAGCGCCAGGCTTCGATCCCGCCCCAGAAGGCATTGGTCGAAACGCCGGCCGACGCCGCGAGGAAATAATTGACCACGAACGCGATCGTCAGGCCGATGATGATCATGATTTGCTGCACGGTCGTCAGCCGGCCGCGAATGCTCGCCGGAGCGACTTCCGAAATATAAGCGGGTGAGAGCACGCTCGCGGCGCCGACCGCCATTCCGCCGCAAAGGCGCGCGAGGACGAAGAGGGGCTGGGCGTGCGCGAAGCCCTGAACCAAGGCGCCCGCAAGGAACAGGAGTGCCGCGAGCATCATCGTGTTGCGCCGCCCCATCAAATCCGCCAGCCGCCCGGCGAAGAATGCGCCAATGAAGCAGCCGATAAGCAGGGAACCGACCGTGAAGCCGAGACCTGCATCGCTGAGTCCGAATGCGGTGCGGAGGCCCTCCTGGGTCCCGTTCACAGCGCCGCTGTCATAGCCGAACAGGAAACCGCCGATGGTTGCCACGGCGACGATCGCGCCGATGAAACCCATGTTGGCGCGTGCAGGACTCGCTTCGGTCATTCGCCTCTCCCTTGTCGACCGCATGCCGCGTTTCGCGCCAGCGGTAACCGGTTACATGACTCTTGTCGATGCGAGCCGCGGCGCTCTCATTCGGTTGGGTTGCACACGCTCGAGTCCCGCACAGTAAGGTGAACCGGGAGGAGGCTGTTGTGAATCTCGCCGGTCTCGATCGAGTCGATCAAAGTGTCGATGAGCAGCTCGGCGGCTCGGCGCGCGTCCTGCGTCACCGTGGTCAGCCGCGGGGTCGACAGGCTCGCCGCCGGAATATCATCGAAGCCCACGACCGCCACATCGGCGGGAACCTCGAAACCGCGGCTTTGGAGCGCGTGCATCGCTCCGATCGCGGCCACGTCGCTGGCCGCGAAGATCGCATCGAATTTTGCGCCGCGTTTCAGAAGTTCCTGGACGGCCTCGACCCCGCTTTCCTCGCTCGGGTCGGCATTCACGCACAAGATCTCGTCGGGGGCGATCCCCGCGGCTCGTAGCGCCCGGCCGTAGCCGCGCCATCTTTCCAGGAACTCCGGATAGCCCGGCTCAGCCGTGCCGACGAACGCGATGCTTCGTCGACCCTGCCGGAGGAGGTGCGTGGTGGCGTCGAAGCCGCCCTGCTCATTGTCCGACGATAGGGTGGTCCCGAGCTGCCCTTCGGTCGCTGCGCCCCAGCGCACGAAATGCGCGCCGCGCTCGATCAGCTGCTCGAGCTTCGGGCGGTATTCGAGATAATCGCCGTAGCCCAGAAGCACGATGCCGTCGGCCTTGTGGCTGTCCTCATAATCGAGATGCCAGTTTGAGGAGAGCTGCTGGAAGGAGATCAGCAGGTCGTATCCATGCTCCGCGCAGCGGCGGACCATCGGTCCGAGCAAGGACAAATAGAAAGGATTCATCTGCGCCCCGCCGGGAGCCCATTCCTCGAAGAACAGCACCGCAAGCGTGCGCGACTGGCGGCGCCGAAGCCCCGACGCATTCTTGTCGACCTTGTAATTGAGCTCCTCGGCGGCGGCCATGACCCGCGCCCGGGTCGCTTCGCTCACCGACGGACTGCCTGAAAGGGCGCGCGAAACGGTCGGCTGCGAAACCCCCGCCAAAGCCGCGATGTCGAACGAGGTCGGCCGCCTCTGCGTCATCGAAGTGAATTCTTAGCGTCTTGAATACGTATGTATAGCAGTTCCGCCCCGTTTCGCTTCCGCCAACCTCTGATACTCTGGTTTCGGGAGAGGGGCTTTTTGCCCCTTGCAGGTTTGTGCCCGGCATTCGTCGCGGTTTCAGGGGGTCGATTAGATGATGAAACTTTCTTCGCGCTCGCGTTTCGTGGCGGCCGCAAGCCCGCTCGCCGTTGCGACGGTGCTCGCTTCCAGCCCAGCACTGGCGCAGGAGACGCAGGCCGCTTCCGTGGCCGTTACCGGCCAGGCGACGCAGGACACCGCGGCCAATGCGCAAGACACGAGCGCGGCAAGCGGTCAGGGCGAGATCGTCGTTACCGGCTTCCGCGCATCGCTGCGCAGTTCGACCGCGAAGAAGAAGACCGCTGAAACGGTGGTGGAATCGGTGACCGCCGAAGATATCGGCAAGCTGCCCGACAACAGCATCGCGGAATCCATCGCGCGCCTGCCGGGCCTGGCTGCGCAGCGGAACAACGGGCGCGCGCAGATCATCTCCATCCGCGGCTTCGGTCCGGATTTCTCGACCACGACCCTCAACGGCCGCCAGCAGACGACGACGAACGACAGCCGCGCCGTGGAATTCGATCAGTACCCGTCAGAAATTCTCGCCGGTGTGGATATCTACAAGACGGCCGAGGCGGATCATACGGCCGGCGGGCTCGTCGGAACTATCGACCTTCGCACCATCCGGCCGCTCGATTATGGACGTCGCGTCATCGCGGTGGGCGTCCGCGGCACCTACGTCGACCAGAAACTGCTGCCCAAGTCGAAGGACAAGGGCGGCCGCGTCTTCGGTTCATTCGTCGACCAGTTCGCGCACGACACTCTGGGCCTCGCCCTGTCGGCTGCCTACACTGATGAGCCGTATCAGACGCGCGACTTTAATGCCTGGGGCTACGGCGGATATCCCGGCGGTGGGTTCGGGATGAATGGCATCAAGACCTGGTTTGAAGCCGACCAGCTCAAGCGCTTCGGCGGGACGGCGACGTTGCAGTCCCGGATCAGCGATAATCTGACGATGTCGGTGGACGGCTTCTATTCGCACTTCACGGAGGACGTCGACCAGAAGGGCTTCGAAATGCCGTTCAACTGCGGCGGCTTCTGCGGCAATGACGCGATCTCGAACGTCACCGTCGGTTCGGACGGGATAGTCACGTCCGCGACCATCGCCGGCACGCCAGTCATCGAGAATTATGCAACGGATCACCATTCGAACCAATATGCGCTTGGCTGGAACGCGTTGTGGGACAGCCACAACGGCTGGCGGGCGATGGCCGACCTCAGCTGGTCGCGCACCAATAGGAAAGAGCATCGCATCGAGACGACGGCGGGTCTGAACTTCGGAGCCAAAGACCCGATTACCCAAAAGCTCATTGCCCCAGCGCCCGCAATCGTTTCCTACACCGTTACCGATCACGGGCCGGTATTCGTCAGCAATTTCAATGGGGCCAATCCGGCGCTGGTCCTGACCGACGTGGAAGGCTGGAGCTGCTGCGGCAACCCCCCTCAGGCCGGCTATGACAAGCTGCGCAAGAG
>JBKPOO010000100.1:0-33399 GCA_046733175.1 Pseudomonadota bacterium | reverse complement strand
TTGCCCGGTGGGGTCCAACCGCGCTTTAGCTTTGTAACTTCAATCCGTTAGGACGTCAGTTACGCAGCAAGAGCGAGCGCCTCGTTATCGTTGGCACTTGTGTGAATGAGCCGTCACGGTGGTCTCATACCGATCGGCAATCAGGCCTTTACTGCACTCGTCGATCCTATTTCGCCCCCATCAGCAGCAGCGGAAACTTCATCCACTTTGCGCCGCTGGTGGTGGAGGCGCCGGGGTACTGCCCCCCGGGTCCGAAATGCCTATTCCACCTAACAATCTACCGACATAGCCGGTTGCCCGGCCTCCCTTAGATAGGGATTCCGGCTTAAAATCTCAAGAATCCGGCACTGGCGCGGCCTTCCGCGCGTTGCCACAAGGCACTGGAATTCCGGGCGAGACACCTGATATGGGGCGCCGTGTCGATTGATTGAAATGGGGAGCGTAACATAATGAAAAAGCTGACTTTTGCACTGGTGGGAACGGCGGCATTGCTGACTGCGGCGTGCAATCGCGGAAACGAAGACCAGGTCAATAATGCCGAGATGAATCAACCGACTTCGTCCGACCTCAACGCTTTGGCCAATGATGCCGCGAACGTCGCGAACGAAGCGCAGGCGCTGAACGCCCAGGCCCAGAACCTGCAGAATGAATCGACCGACAATACCGTCAACCCGAAGGACGCCGACGAGCAAAACGTCAGCGGCATGTAAGCTTGGCCGATGAGGCGATCCCCGCCGCGACCCTGATCGTCGCTCGAGATCGGCCGGGGTTGCCGCCTGAATTGCTGATGGTCGAACGTGCTGAAGGCATGGCCTTCGCCGGCGGGGCGCTCGTTTTCCCGGGCGGACGCGTCGACGAGGCTGATCACCGCGTGGCCCAGGAGCTCGGCCTCGGCGAGGACGGCGCGGCGCGCGTCGCGGCGATCCGCGAGACGATCGAGGAAACCGCCGTTCCCGCCGGCCTCGCCTCTGCGCCTCGGCCCGAACATTGCCTTGAGATCCAGGCCGCGCTCGCGGCCGGTGCGGACTTTGCCTACGTGCTCGACCAGGCCGGGTTGGAGCTCGATCCGGCCGAGCTAACCGCGTTCGCCCGCTGGGTGCCGAAGTTCCATGCCGTGCGGCGGTTCGACACGCTCTTCTTCATTGCTCGAGCCCCGGCCGGCGACTGGCAGCCGAAGGTTGTCGAAGGCGAATGTTCCGCCGCTTATTGGCTGACCGCGACGGAAGCGCTGGAACGGGCGGGCCGAGGCGAAGCTCGGCTGATCTTCCCGACCCGCCGCAACCTCGAGCGGCTCGCGCAGCACAACGGCTATGAGCAGATTCGCGCCGACGCGCTCGCTCATCCAGTGGAGCCGGTGACTCCCTGGGTCGAGGAGCGGGCCGGGGAAAAATTCATCACGATTCCAGCACACCTCGGCTATCCGGTGACGGAGGAGCGGCTCGACGGGCTCTGGCGCGGCTAGCTTTTCAGAGGCCGAGTCGGCGCTTTCTTCCAACAAAAAAGGGACCCGCCGAAGCGGATCCCCTTATCTGCGAACTAGCGAAGCTCTTACTTCAGGTGGTTCGAAAGATGCTTGTTCATCTCAAACATACTCACCCGATCCTTGCCTCCGAAAACCGGCTTGAGGGTCGAATCGGCCATGATTTCCCGTTTGTTTTGAGGGTTTTGCAGGTTGTTCTTGCGGATGTGGTCCCACACCTTCGAGACCACCTGGCTGCGGGGCAGCGGCGCACTGCCACAGATTTTTGCGAGATCCGCAGACGGGGTCACCGGACGAGCCAATCCACCCCCTGCTTTACGACCAGTTCCTTTTGCCATCAGGCCCTCCTGTTGTTCCTCCACCGATAGAGCGCAAAGCCGCTCTCAATGCAATGGCGTTGCAGAGGGAAATTCAGCGATTTTCCCTTGAAAATGGAACGATCCGGTTTTGCGCGTCATGTCCGATGCCCGCGCGGCCCCCGAAAGCGATGCCGGAACGGCCGCACCAATCCTCGAAAATGGCCTGCTCGTCGATCCCGAAATCGACGTCGTTGGGCAGGATGTCGCCGACGCGTCCGAGCCGCAGCCGGGCCGCGCGGCGAACGTTCGGCGACGCGGTGACGTGGAACATGGTGCGGTCGATCCGATAGAGATGCTCGCCGACGTCTTCGACGATGAGATCCACTTCGCTGAAGTCCGGCTCGAGCGGCGTCCCGAGCAGATTGGAGAGGACCGTCAGGTTGAAGGCCATGGCGGGCGGCTGAATATCCGGCTCGAGTCCCGAGGGATCCCGGTTTACGATCCAGTCCAGGGCGCGCTGGACGGCCGCTTCGCCATTTTCCAGCCCATGATCGCCGCGGAGCACGTCCTGGGGCATCGGGCCCCAGGCGACGTCGAGCCCGGCCTTGTGGAGCCCCGCCATGAGGAAGCCGGCGTCGCTGTAGCCGATGTAGAGCTTGGCTCTGGCCGCATCGGGCACGTCATGGACTGCGGCTTCGGCAATGCGGTTCGACCCGTAGCCGCCGCGGGCGAACCACACCGCGTGGACCGATGGATCAGCCATGATCTCGCGCAATGCCGCAAGCCGCGCCTCGTCCCGTCCGGCGAAATGCCCGTCGCTCAGGAAGCATTGCGGGTGGATGACGAGCTCGCAGTCGCCGCGCTCGGCGACGATCGCTTGTACGGCGTCGGCGGCCTCTCGCTTCAACGGACAGCTTGGAGCGACGACCGCGATCTTCATGGGCCTCCCAATAACAGTGGCGCTTGCCTTTGCGATAGTGCAGCGTCGCCGCTCTTGTGGAGAGGGGTGCCATGAAGAGATCCACCGCAGCCGCTTTCGCTCTTGCCGCTTTGTTCGCGGGATCGGCCGCGCCGCCGCCCGCCTATAGTGTCCTCATTCGTGGCGGAACGATCTACGACGGCTCGGGCGGAGCGCCCTATGTCGGCGACGTCGCGATCAAGGGCGACAAGATCGCCTATGTCGGCCCGCACGCCCCGGGCCGAGCCGCTCGGACGGTCGATGCAACGGGAAAGGCCGTGTCGCCCGGTTTCGTCAACATGCTGAGCTGGGCGACCGAGAGCCTGATCGCCGACGGCCGGGGCCTCAGCGACACCGTCCAGGGCGTGACCCTCGAGGTGATGGGCGAAGGCGATTCCATGGGTCCCTGGAACCCCGAGATGAAGCGGCTCGCGGTCAAGCGCCAGGGCGACATCAAATATCCGATCCGCTGGACGACACTCGCCCAATATCTCGGCTACCTGCAGAAGAAGGGCGTGACGCCGAACGTCGCCAGCTTCGTCGGGGCCACCACGGTGCGCGTTCACGAGCTCGGCGAGAAGGACATCGATCCGACCCCAGCGCAGCTCAACCGGATGCGCGCATTGGTCCGCTCGGCGATGAAGGAAGGTGCGCTCGGGGTCGGCTCTTCGCTGATCTACGCGCCGGCCACCTACGCCGAGACCCCGGAGCTCGTGGCCATCACGAAGGAAGCGGCCAAGTGCGGCGGAATGTACATCAGCCACATGCGGTCGGAGGGGAACAAGCTCCTCGAAGCGATCGATGAACTGGTCACGATCAGCCGCGAGTCCGGAGCCCCCGCCGAAATCTACCACTTCAAGCAGGGCGGTGAGCCCAATTGGGGCAAGCTCGACGGGGCGATCGCCCGGGTCGAGGCGGCGCGCGCCAGCGGCCTCCGGATCACGGCCGACATGTACACTTACCCCGCGGGCGCCACGGGCCTCGACGCCGCGATGCCGACCTGGGTCCAGTCCGGCGGACTCGAAGCATGGATCAAACGGCTGAAGGACCCCGCGACCCGAGCGCGCCTGGTCAAGGAGATGCGCACCCCTTCCAACGACTGGGAGAATTTGCTGCTGCTCGCCGGAAGCCCGGACCGGGTGCTGCTGATCTCCTTCAAGAATCCGAAGCTGAAGCCCCTGACCGGAAAGACCCTCGCCGAAGTCGCGAAGATGCGCGGCAAGAGCCCGGAAGAAACCGCGATGGACCTGGTGATCGAGGACGGAAGCCGCGTCGGCACCGTCTATTTCCTGATGAGCGAGGATAATATCAAGCGCGAGGTCGGCCTGCCGTGGATGAGCTTCGGCTCGGACGAGGCTTCCGAAGCGCCCGAGGGCGTGTTCCTGAAGTCGAGCAGCCATCCGCGCGCTTACGGCAACTTCGCGCGGGTGCTCGCGGAATATGTGCGCAAGGATCGCGTCGCCAACTTGCCCGACGCCATCCGGCGGCTGACCTCGCTTCCGACCACGAACCTCGGAATTCGCCAGCGCGGGTCGTTGAAGTCCGGATACTATGCCGATGTCGTCGTGTTCGATCCCGCGGCGATCCAGGATCATGCGACCTTCGCCAAGCCCAAGCAGCTCGCGACCGGGGTGGACGATGTCTTCATCAACGGCGTTCAGGTGCTCAAAGGCGGCAAGCATACCGGCGCAAAGCCGGGGCGGTTCGTCCGCGGTCCCGGCTGGACGGGATGGCCGGGCGGAGGCGCGTGCAAATAGGCGCCTTGAGCTCTCGACCCTATTCGCGTTCATCCTGAGTAGGGACTGAGCAAGCGAAGCGCGTCGAAGACCCGTATCGAAGGACTGTCCTTCGATACGCCGTTTCGGCGAGCTCAACGGCTACTCAGGACGAGCGGTTGTGGTTGCCGTCACCGCCCATTAGGGCCGCCGAATGATCGATTCTCCGACCTTCTTCAGCGGCATCGGCGGCAGCGGCATGCTGCCCCTCGCAAGCATCGTTCGCGCGGGCGGCGCCAGGGTCGCGGGCTCCGACCGCTCGCTCGACGCCGGGCGGACTCCGCACAAGTTCGATTACCTTCGCTCCCTCGGAATCCAGCTCTTCCCACAGGACGGCTCCGGGCTTCAGGAAGGCATGACGCTGGTCACGTCCGCCGCGGTCGAGGACACAGTGCCCGATGTCGTCCGCGCTAAAGAATTGGGGCTACCCCACCTCACGAGGCCCGAATTCCTCGCCAGGCTCCTGAACTCGGCGCAGCGCAGCGTCGCGGTGGGAGGAACCAGCGGCAAGTCGACCGTGACGGGAATGATCGGCTGGATCCTCCACGCCTGTCATCGCCAGCCGACGGTGATGAACGGTGCGGTGATGAAGAATTTCGTGACTCCGTCCGCGCCCTTCGCGAGCGCCCTGGTCGGCGATCCCGAACTGTTCGTGAGCGAGGTCGACGAAAGCGACGGATCGATCGCGCTCTACAAGCCCGAGATCGCGGTGCTGACCAACATCAGCCTCGATCACAAGGAGCTGGTGGAGCTTCGGAGCCTGTTCGCGGCTTTCCTGCTTCGCGCCCGCCACGCCGTGGTGAACCTCGACGACCCGGAGACTCGGGCCATCGCCGACGTCATCCCGGCGGACAATTGCGTCGGCTACGGTTTCGACAGCCCGGGCGCGGATTTCATGGGCAAGGACCTCAAACTGGAGTCGGACGGAATCGCGTTCGCGCTCGAGGCCGAAGGCGAACGGTATGAGGTCAAGCTCGCCGTGCCGGGCCGGCACAACGCGTCCAATGCGCTCGCCGCCATCGCCGCGGCCCGGTCGCTCGGAGTCCGCGTCGAGGACGCGATGGCTGCCCTCGCCCGGTTCGAGGGGCTGAGGCGACGGCTGGAAACCGTCGGCTCGGCGGGGGGAGTGACGGTCATCGACGATTTCGCGCACAATCCGGACAAGATCGATGCGACGTTGGCGACGTTGCGCGCGCATCCGGGGCGGCTGCTGCTCATGTTCCAGCCGCACGGCTACGGCCCGCTCACGAAAATGGGTGATCAATTGGCCGAAAGCTTCGCCGATGGGATGGCCGACAGCGACCGCCTTTATCTCCCCGATCCGGTCTACCATGGCGGTACCGTCGAGCGGACCCGAGGGTCGGACTGGCTGGCCGAGCAGGTCAACGCGCGAGGGAAGCAAGCCGAGCATATCGCCGAGCGCGAGAAGATCGGCGAGGCGATGCTGGCGGAAGCGCGGCCCGGCGATCGAATCGTCATCATGGGCGCTCGCGACGACACGCTGATCGATTTCGCGCGCGAGCTTGTGGAGAAGCTGTCGGAAACCCAGTCCGCCTGAGCCGTTGAGTGGGGATGGCGGTCGTTGGCTGGAAGCTACCGAGCGAAGAGCGCGATCGGCTGATCGCCCGCTTCCCGCCCAAATATGAAAATGTAATTGCTGATCATGTGACGTTGCGGCTCGGCGGCGAGGAGCTGCCGGCCAAGCCGACCGCGGAGGTGGTGGGCCGCGCCGACGACGGGCGGAGCCTCGAATGCCTGGTCGTCGAGCTCGACGGCACGACTGACCGGCCCGATGGCTCGACCTATCACATCACCTGGTCGCTTGGAGCCGACCGCCGGCCGATCGAAAGCAATGACGTGCTGCGCGATCAAGGCTGGGAAAGAATTGCGGCTCCCATCCCCATTGAACTCCAGCCGGCACGCTTCTGATGGCCCGGCGCCCTCACCTCTTCCTCGATTGTGACGGAGTCCTCGCGGATTTCGACGCCGGCGCGAGGAAACTGCTCGGAATGACCCCTGCAGCATTCGAGCAAAAGCACGGCAAGGGCGAATTCTGGAAGCGGCTGGCTCGCGCTCGAAACTTCTACGGCGAGCTTCCCGAAATGCCCGACGCACAACCGCTCTTCGAAGCCGTGAAGCACTTAAAGCCCACCATCCTCACCGGGCTTCCGCTCGGGCGGTGGGCGGCCCCGCAAAAGGAACGCTGGGCGGCCGAGCATTTCCCTGGAGTTCCGATCATCACCACCATGGCGCGGCAGAAGCATCTGCACATGGATCCAGGCGACGTGCTGGTCGACGACCGGGAGAACCACCGCGACCTGTGGGAGCAAGCCGGAGGGATCTTCATCCATCACAAGAATGCGAAAGACAGCCTGAAGAAGCTGGCGAAAATCTATCCTTCGATCGGGAAGAAACGTGAGCCCGTTCGTCCTGAGCGGAGCGCCGCTGGCGCGTAGTCGAAGGGCGTGCACCATCGCCGAGCAGACGCCCTTCGACTTCGCTCAGGACGAGCGAAGGATTGAGGACTGCACTGGTGAAAAGCGCTTAAGCCGCGTGCTGGATGTCGACCTTCTCGACCCACTCCGGCCAGAACACCGGCTCGCGGCTCGACCAGCCCGGCGCGGTCGCGGCGCTCTCGCTGATCGACTGGAGCAGGGTCCGACGGCGGTCGGGGTGAAGGTGCGGAAGCGCAGCAGCCGAGCAGAAAGCCGACGGAAGCCACGGCCGCGACGACGCGCCGATCAGGCGCTCGTAAAGAAAGCGATAGGCGGCGAAGTTCGGCAGGCGATCCTGGCCGAGATCGAACGCGCTCAAGGTGATCAGCATGCCGATGAACGGCTCGATCATATCGAGCCCGCTGTCGTCCGGCACCTGCAGGCGCAGGTGATCGAGCTGCTTGTAAAGCCGGGCCTGGGCGCGGATCGAGGCGGCTTCGCCTTCATCGCGGGCCCAACATTCGATGGGGTCGCGGCGACCGTATGCAACATCGAGCGACCGGCGAATGTAGCGCTGCGTAGCCTTGGGAAAGCTCGCAAACTCCTTCATCTCCGAGATCAGCATCGCGCCGCTTGCCGGCTGGCTGGTCCGCGTAATCATCTACCCGACTCCTTTCGCCCGGGCAGGATCATGCGACTTCTCTTCTTGCGATATGGTTAACCACAATCCCACCCCTCATTCAGATTGAATCAGAGGGGAGTCACCGCGTCTAGGCTAGAAATTGACGCGAAACGGGAAAACTGTGGATTGTTGATTTATTGCAACGCCGCGGCCTTTTTGTGACGCTCGCGAAACTTATTCAGGAAATCCCGACGACGGTACTGGATCGTCCTTCTGGCCGGGCTGCGAAGTCGCTGGCGGATCTGACGCGTCCATCGATTCATCGCTTCCGACATCGACCTTGGCGTCCTGGTCTTCGGGATTGCGCTTGAGCTTGTGCTCAAGCTCGCGCTCCGGATCTCCGGAGATAACCGGCGGCCGGACGGGTTCTTGCTTTTTATCGTCGTTCACCCGACCATTCCCTTCGATGACATTGCAAGGCTGTAACGAGCGGTGGCGGGGGCCGTTCCGGCTGGCAGGGGCGAGCGGTTTCGACCGGCTGGCGGGATGTTTCGGCGAATGGGCAACGGGCGGTTTGCAAGGCCGCCGCTTTCCGACAACACCGGCGCCATGCTGTTGATGGATGAATATTCCCCGAGGACGCGGTTCGGCGACTGGCCCCTGGCGCTGAAATCGATCCTCGGCTTCTGGCTGTTCTACGCCCTGACCGTGGTCGCCCGCGCGTTTTTGGGCACCGACCCGCTGACCGTCCTCACGAACAAGCTCCTGGTGGTCGGAATCGGGATCGTCGTGACCGTTTTGATCTACCTGGCGATCGCCGGCTTCGGAAACGGACATACGATTGGCCGGAAAGCCGTCATCGCGGCCGCGGCCTCGCTCGCCGGCGCGGTTGCGATGGGCGGGACCTTGATCCTGATCGAGGACTACATGCGGGAGAGCAAGGAGGAGTTCCGCTTCCAGGCGCGCGAAGGCTTTACCGTGGTGGAGAAGGGCCAGCAGATCCGGATCGAGCGCACCGCTCAGGAACCGGTGGTCCTGACCTTTCCCAAGGTCCACGAGCTCGATCCGCTGAAGCGCTTCCGCTACGCGCTCGACCTGTCCGTTACCTGGCTCTTCTTCTTCCTTGCCTGGAGCGCTTTTTATCTCGCCAACCAGGCGCAGGCGGAGGCGCACGGGGCCGAGCGCCGAGCGACCGAAGCCGAAAGCGCCGCGAGGGCTGCCCAGGTCCGTGCGCTACGCTACCAGGTCAATCCGCACTTCCTGTTCAACACGCTGAATTCCTTGTCGTCTCTGATCATCGCGGGGCGCGCCGAGGAGGCCGAGGCGATGGTTCTCAAGCTATCGACTTTCTTTCGGTCCAGCCTCACGCTCGATGCCACCGCGGATATCAGCCTGGCCGAGGAGATCGCGCTTCAGCGCCTCTATCTCGACATCGAGAAAGTCCGCTTTCCGCGCCGGCTGAAAGCCGAGTTCGACATTCCCGAGGAGCTCGAGAACGCCCGCCTCCCTGCGCTCATTCTCCAGCCGATCGTCGAGAATGCTATCAAGCACGCGGTATCGACGACGCGGAACAAGGTCACTTTGAGTATCATCGCGCGCGAGGCCGGCCCGGGACGCTTTACGATCGAAGTCAGCAATACGGGCGGCCGTCCGGCACCCGCGAACGGCAATGGGAACGGAAACGGCAATCCGATCAGCACCGGAGTCGGTATCGCCAATGTCTGTCAGAGGCTCTCGGCCCGGTTTGGTTCGCTTTCCAAATGCGCGTACGGACCGAGGGGCGACGGAGGTTATAGCGTTCTGCTGACCATCCCGCTGGATCGGTCCGATGTCTGACACCGAGCTTCGAGTGCTGATTGCGGATGACGAGCCGCTCGCGGCCGAGCGGCTGCAATTACTTCTCGCGAAGTGCGACGGCATCGACCTCGTCGGGACCGCGACCGACGGCGAGAGCACGGTCCGGATGGCGGAAGCGCTGAATCCCGACCTGCTGCTGCTCGACATCGCCATGCCGGGCCTCGACGGGATCGGGGTCGCTCGCGCACTTGCCGGAACGCGCCCCTCGCCCGCGGTGATCTTCATCACCGCCTTTGACCAGTTCGCCGTGGCCGCGTTCGAGGTCGAGGCCGTCGATTATCTGATGAAGCCGGTCGAGCCGAGCCGGCTTCAGCGTGCGCTCCAGCGCGGCCGCGACTATCTTGAGCGGCGCGAGACCAAGCCCGCCACGCGGCCCGAACCGTCGGCCCACCTGCAGGAATTCTGGGCATCCGACCTCACCGGCCTGGTGCGCATCGCCGCCCGCGACATCGACCGGGTCTCGGCGGAGCGCGATTATATGCGGCTTCACGTCGGCCGCCGGAGCTGGCTGATCCATCATTCGATGGCCGCGCTCGAAGAAGGGCTGGATCCCGAGTTGTTCGTCCGGCTCCACCGCTCCGCGATCGTCCGCAAGGACTTCATCACGGGCTTTACGAGAAATCCGTCGGGCCGATGGATCGCGCGCCTCGCCGACATGACGGAACAGCCGGTCGGACGCCTCTATTCGGACCGGGTCCGAAGCATCGCCGGCCGCTGACCCTGAGACAATACCAAAGCACTCGTTCGTCCTGAGCGCAGCGCGAAGCGCGAAGTCGAAGGGCGTTTCTCCAGCATCAACTAGACGCCCTTCGACTACGGCCCTTCGGGCCTTCGCTCAGGACGAACGGGAAGGCAGCAACGCTCACGAGCCCGAAACGATGATGGCCGATGCGCCGAGCACCTGGACGGTACCGCGGCGCGCTGCGGCGACTGCCGCCTCGTAAGCGGGCTTGGCGCTATCCAGCGCATCGTTGCGGCAGAGGTGGGTCGCCGCGGCGAGGGCAAGCTCGCGGCTGTCCTCAATCTCACACACGACCTTCGCGCCATACGCCATTCGCGCCTGGAGCCTGTGCTGTCCGACCTTCGAAGCGAGATCGAGATCGGCATAGGATATGCGAACAGAGTTGGTCGTCTCGGCCTGGCTGACGGTCGGGGCGACCAGCGCCGAAGCCGCAATCACGGCCGCGACGGCTAGGACAGGTTTCAACATCTCTCATCTCCCGTTTGTGCGACGCGAGCATCGGAGGGGACCGCTCTCGCGTCGCGGGAGGACAAATGCAGCGCGTTGGAGGCGAAGTCGCGCGAGTGTCGACAGGCATCGGGGCGGAGTCGTCGCGCCGACAAAGGCCGTTCGTCAGGGCTCCAACCGACGAACGGCGGTCAGCTGGCGTTCAGCTTTCGGACGCGTTCCGGGTCCCGTGATCAACGACCGTCGTCACGGCAACATCCAGCGTGACATTGCCGACGGTCCGGAAAATGTCCGGGATCATCTCGACCGCGACGAGCAAGCCGAGGGGAGCGATTGGCGCTCCCAGCGCAAGATTGATCGGGGCGATCGAGCTGATGTAGCTGACCTCGCCCGGGAGGCTGACCGCGCCGTAGCTCATGACGGCGCCGACCGCGGTCGCGGCGATCATCTGCGCCATCGTCGGCTCATAGCCGAGCCAGTGAGCCACGTAGAAAGCCACGGCCGTGTTCATCGCCGGGCCGGTGGCTCGAAAGAGCGCGACCGAGATCGGCAAGGTGACGTCGGAGACCTGTTCGCGAACGCCCATCGTTCGAACGGCCGTGAGCATTGCGGGGAGCGAAGCGAGCGACGAGCGGGTCGAGATGGCGACCGCCTGCGGCGCAATGAGCCCGCGGCTGAAAGTCCCGGGCCCAACCCGGCCCGCGATGATGGCCAGGGGATAGCCCAGAAGAGTGACGAGGATCCCGATCACCGAAATGAGGACAACGTAGTGGCCGAGTCCCGCGAACGCCGAGCTTCCCGCCGTCGATCCGACCGTGAAGGCCAAAGCGAAAACCCCAACGGGCGCGACCCACAGGACCCATTCGATGATGACGATCAGCGCGTCGCCGATCGCTTCGAACAATCCGACGATCGAACGTCGGCCGTTCTCGGAAATGTATCCGAGGGCGAGCGCGAACAGGACCGAGAAGACGACCAACGGCAGGATGTCGCCGTTCGTCGCCGCGGCGAACACATTGTCGGGAACGACGCCCTTGAAAAAGTCAGCAATTCCGGGGAGCGGCGTCGAAGTCTTCTGCTCGACCCCGGCGAGCGCCGCCTGGAGGCTCGCCGCAGTCCCGCGCGCCAGCGGGAACGCCCGGGTGAGCGCGACGATCGCAACGGCCCCGATGACCGACGAGACGGTACAGATGATGACGATCCAGAGGACCGAGCGGCCAGCGATCCGTCCGCCGAGGGCGGCTTCGGCGCTCTTGGCGATTCCGACGACGAGCAGAGCGACGACGAGCGGAATGACCGTCATCTTGAGCGCGTTCAGCCAGACGGTTCCGACGAACCCTGCAACGGCGAGAAGGTCGCCTTTTACGTTCTCGGCGAGGCTTCCCGAGAAAGCGCCCAGTGCCAGGCCGATCAGCAGCGCGGCGAGCGCCCAATAAGCTCGGAATCCGCCGCCGCTCCCGCCCTCGCTCTTGCTCAATGCGGCTTCCTGAACTTGAAGATGAACCGGTCGGTCTTGCCCGCGATCTTCGAGTCATGAACCTCGAGGCTGTGGTCGTCCGCCGGATTGCGCAGGATGTTGCTGCTTCCGACCAGCACGAAGCCGGCGCGCTTGAAATCCGCCTTCACGACGTTCGGGTCGATCCGGTGAAGCTTGTCCACGGTGGCCCGCGTGTCCTTGTTCGGATTCGCGATATGATCGATGACGCCGATCACCGCGCCGGGCTTCATCGACCGATACACGGCCTTGAGGAAGGCGCGCGGATCCATGCGCGGCACGTGCCGCTCGTCATTCTGCCAATAGGTGTCGTGATAATTGTCGTTGAGGATCACCCAGTCGGCGGAATTTTTCGCCAGGTCCGGGGCCTCGAACGGCGACACGACGATCGACACATTGGGGTGCGATGCCATGAAGGCCGCGAAGGCCGCCTTCCGTTTGTCGCTGTAGAATTGGCTCGGGTTCCAGACGGTGACGTGTCCCTTTGGGCCGACCACGGGCGAGGTGATTTCCGCCCAATAGGCATTAGCTCCGAAGAGATCGAGAACGTGCATCCCCTGCTTCAGGCCGAGAAAGGCGAGGACCTGGGCGGGCTTGCGCGCATCGTCGAGCTTGACGTTGTCCGGCGTTCGCGTGGCCGTGTTCGATACCGCCGCGGCAATGCGCGAGGGGGCCGCCGCGGGCTTGGCCGAGGCCGGCACCGCGGCAACGAGGAGGAGAGCTGCAATGCTGAAAGCGCGCATGGCGTGTTTTCCTTATTTGGGCCGAACGTCCTTAGCATCGTCGTCCGCCCGCGCCAGCCAAGCCGCTATTCACTTGCGCGTGGCCGTGTTTTGGCTAGCGTTCGAAAGGTCGGCTTTCGAGGGGGAAATTGAATGGCGACGATCGTCGAGCCGGTTGCGGACCGCAAAACTTCCGAACGCAAATTCTATTCGCGAATGGCGATCTTCCTGGTGGTCGTCGTATTCATCGGCTTCGCGCCAAGCTTCTATTTGCGGGACATCGTCCCGCCTTATCCAAGGCCGAACCCGACCCTTCCGCCGTCCGTGCTCCTGCACGGCACCGTCTTCACCTTGTGGATGGCGCTGCTGGTGACCCAGACCCAGCTCGTCTCAGCGCGCCGGACCGAGACCCACATGAAGCTGGGCAAGCTCGCGATGTTCCTGGCAATCGCGCTGATCCCGGTCATGTACGTGACCTCCGTCTGGGCGGTTGCCCGGCACAGCCACCCGCCGTTCACCGACGACCTCAATTGGACCGCGATCCCGCTCGCAGTGATTCCGGCATTCGCCTTCCTGATCTACGAGGCGTGGCGACGCCGGAAGCAAGCGCAGTGGCACAAAAGGCTGATGCTCGGCGCGACGATCCTGTTCGCCGCCGGCCCGGGGTTCAGCCGGATCCCGCTTGCTCCGCCGAGCTTTTGGGCTTTCGCCATCCAGCTGCTCGCCGGAACCGCGCTGCTCTATGCGCCTCTGTTCATCTGGGATCGCCGGACGCAGGGCAAGGTGCATCCCGCGACGTGGACCGGCTATGCTGTCGCCACGGCAGCCGCGGTCATTCCGCTGGCGCTGATCTATACCGAAAGCTGGGCCGAGGTCGCGGCGAAGCTACCGGGGGTCGGCGCCTAGCCGAACAGGGCCTTGCGCCGCTCGAGGCTCTCAGGCGGCCAGACCTCGCTGCTGTCGTAATAAGCCTCCACGGCGCGCGCGCCTTCCGGAAGCCGGACCCACGGCAGCTTCGAGCGCGTGTAGATATGGACGTCGGGCGTCACCTCGCCAGGGGCGTCGAGGGTGCCGACCCGAACGAAACGGAGGATGTCCTTCGCTCCGCCGTAGTTGCTCCACACGGCGACCTTGCAATCGGGGCATCGCCAGACCTGCTGGCCCAGCCCGCTTTCGGTGGGGGTCATGACAGCTTCGGGCGCGCCTTTGAGCGTAGCGACCTGGTCGCTTTCGATCAGGGCGTTCAGGGCGAACGCCGAACCGCTCTCCGTCTGGCACTTCGTGCAGTGGCAGCAGTGGACGAACATCGGTTCGCGCTGGAGACGATAGCGAATCGCTCCGCACGTGCATCCCCCCTCACGCATTTGCTGCTCCTTCGTTCGCGACCGACCCTGCGATCTTCCACTATTCCTGAGGCAGACTGACAGCAATTCAAGCCCTTCGCCCCACGATTTCGACCAAAGGGCGGCATCGCCAGACCGCTTCATGCGTTTGTTATTCGAACCCCATCAACCCGGAGGAGTGTGAATAATGAACGACCGCAGCGATGAAATCACGACGCTCAATACCTTGACCGCGACCCTGATCGACAGCGTTACGGGCTATGAAGACGCAGCCGCAAACAGCGAGGCCGGAAGGTTCGCCCAATTGTTCCGCGAGCGCGCCGGAGAACGCCAGCGCGCGGTCGAGGAGCTCCGCGCCGAAGTCCGGCGGCTAGGCGGAAATCCCGAGGACGACGGCTCGTTCATGGGCAAGACCCATCAGCGCTTCCTGGATCTCAAGGCAGCGATCACCGGACGCGACGAAAAGGCGATCATCAACGAAGTCGAGCGCGGCGAGGATTATCTCAAGGAGAAATTCGAAACGGCGCTCAGCAGCGGCCATCTGGGCGGCGAATCCCGCGCCGCCGTGGAGCGCGCCTATCAGTCGGTCCGTTCCGGCCACGACCAGATCAGCCAATTGAAGCACGGCCTTGAGGCTTAAGCCTCAGCCGATCTAATCGTCCTGATCCGGGGTGGGTGCGGGGCGGCTCCAAGGCCAGCGGAGCCGCCCCGTTTTCGTCCGGCGGTCAATAACCCATCAGCGCGAGGACCTCGCGGCGGCTACGCTCATCCTCGCGGAACGTGCCCATCATGCGGCTCGTCGTCATGACGACCCCCGGCGTATTCACTCCGCGCGCCGTCATGCAGGCGTGAGTGGCTTCGATGACGACCGCGACTCCTTTCGGCTGAAGATGCTTCCAGATGGTGTCGGCGACCTGTGCGGTGAGCCGTTCCTGGACCTGCAGCCGCCGGGCAAATCCGTTCAGCACCCGAGCCAGCTTGCTGATCCCTACGACCTTGTCGCGCGGCAGATAGGCGATGGACGCCTTGCCGATGATCGGCGCCATATGGTGCTCGCAATGGGACTGGAAGGGAATGCCTTTCAGGAGCACGATCTCGTCGTAGCCGCCGACCTCCTCGAAGGTCCGGCTAAGGTGAACCGACGGCTCTTCGGCGTATCCGCGAGCATATTCGCGCCATGCCCGGGCGACTCTGCGCGGAGTGTCGAGCAGGCCTTCGCGGTCGGGATCGTCGCCGGCCCAGCTGATCAGCGTCCGGACGGCGTCGCGCACCTCGCCGGGGATCTCGCACGCCGGCGCGGATTCGACGAGGTCGCCGTCCTCCGGCTCGCCATGCTCGAACGGTGGGTTCATTTCTCAAGCTCCCGCGCAATGTCTTCGGCAACCGCCGCCGCCTGCCCGCGAATGTCGGGGACGGCGATGATCTCCCAATAGCGCCCTTTCGTTAGTGGCCCCAACGCCCAGAGCCGGTTTCCGGCCCGCGAATGCTCGTCGACGTCGAGCCCGATTCCCAGATGATCCGGCCGGACAACACCGGAATCGAGCAATCCGCGAAGCAGCGGATCGTGCGTCCGGTCCACGACATGCAATGGACCGGTGCAGTTCATGACATAGTCGAAATGCTCGCTCGACGTCCGATCCGATCGGCGCCTTCGGATCTCGACGTCCACCCCGCCGTCGGCAAGGTTCGCGGCGACCACCCGTCCCGCGACGATCTCGAGCCGGCCGTCGGCAACCATGTCGTGAATCCTGGCCGCGACCTGAGGCGCGATTCGATGCCGGTGAATGTCCCACCACGGCCGCGCATGCCTCAGGAACCGCCGCTGCTGATCAACACCCAGGCCTTGCCACAAGGCGTGGCTGTGGGGTCTCAAGCTGTCGATTGCCGCGCGCCAGCCGACTTCGGCCGATCGCCTGCGGAGCCAGCGCCAAAGCGCGAGGACGCTTCCTCCGGGCACGGCGGCAAGCTCGACCGGCGCGGGATCGACGTCCGCATGCGACCGCGGAACCTGCCCTCTTCGCGAGAGCGCGACGATCCGCCCGCGATATCCCGCGGAGTCGAGCGAGAGAGCAAGATCGATCATCGTGAGGCCTGTCCCGATTAAGAGCGCCGATGCGCCGTTCTCGACCAGTTCCCGAACGACACCGCGAGCCTCCTCCGCCCACGGATTGTTGACGTAGCGTTTTCCGGTTCCGGCGAATGCGCCAATGGGCTGAGGCTCCTGATTGCCGACGGCAAGGGCGAGCGCTTGGGCCATCAGGACTCGTCCGTCGTTCAGCGCCAGACGCCAAAGGCCGTCATCCAGCCGCGCTTCGACCGCGCATGCGTGATCGACTTCGGTATGTCCGATGCCGATCACGTTCTCGAGGATTTCACGCAAATACCGGCCGAACAGCCGTCGCTCGGCGAACCCGCTCCGATGGCCGCCCTCTGCTTCAAATCGCCGGGCGAAATGATCGGGATCGTCGGCGATCGCACTCATCCGCTCGGCGGGGACGTTGAGCAGATGCGCCGGCTCGGTGGTCGAATAAGCGATGCCATGCCCCGCGCGGCCGCTGCCGTCGATCAGGACGGAGCCGATACCGCGCCGCGACAGCTGGTCGGCAAGGATCGTTCCCGACGCGCCGCCTCCGATAATCGCGACCGGGACCGTTCCGTCCCTAGATTTCGTAATCAGGCCACGCCTCCGGATTTGCGGCGCCGGCTTTGCGCTTCACCATATGGTCATGCATTCGCTCGACGGTCTTGCCGGCCGTTTGCGTGAAAACTCCGGGGATCGCCGCGTGAATGATGCAGGCGGCGCCCGCGCCGATCAACTCGGCGCCGATCTTGACGGCGCCGACGCCGTGGCTCGACCAGCTCATCCCGAGCGAGCGCGGGTGCTCGAGGAACAGGCGCTCCAAGGCCCCGTGATGGTCATCTTGAACGTCCGGCTGATTGCTCGCCATGATGAATTCCCGCCAAATGCTGGCGACCCCGACAGGATTCGAACCTGTGGCCCTCAGATTAGGAATCTGATGCTCTATCCTGCTGAGCTACGGGGTCGGCCCTGCTCAGGAATAGGGATTAGCCACGCCGCAATCAATTGACCTGGGTCGGCGGGACGATCGGCAGAGGGAGCGGAGCCACCGGGACGCCCTCATCGGCAAGCGACTTCGCTTCGGCGATTGTCGCTTGCCCGTGCACCTGCTCGCGTTCGATTTCACCGCTGTGCATCGCGCGCGCGGTATCGGCGAATTCCTCGCCGACCCAGCGGGAATCCTTGAGCATCTCGGCCTGGATGGCGGCGACCTTCGACAAGAGCCCTTCGGAAGTCTTGCGCGGCAGTCTCGGAGCCATCGGCGCTTTTGCGACGCGCGTTGAATTGCAAAATGGGCACTGCACCAGCCCGGCCGCATTCTGATCTTCGAAATCCGCATTCGAGCGGAACCAGGCTTCGAAGGTTTCCCCGCCGTCCAGGCACTGAAGATCGAAAACGATCATTGGCTCACCACCTCGGGGATAGGGCGGCGATGGTTAAGCGCCGGTATCCTCGAACGAACATCGGAAATCCGCGCAAGATCGATTTCGGCAAAGCCGACGCCTCTTTCGTTCCCCATGTCGAGCAATATGTCTCCCCATGGATCGACGACCAGCGAATGGCCAAAGGTGTTTCGTCCATCCTCATGATGACCGACCTGGGCCGCGGCGACGACGAACAGTCCCGCCTCGATCGCTCGAGCCCGGAGCAAAGTATGCCAGTGCGCCTGTCCCGTGGGAACCGTGAACGCCGCGGGCACGGTAATGACGTCCGCGTCGGCTTCCGCGATGCGCGCGAACAGGGCCGGAAACCTCAGGTCGTAACAGATGGTTAGCCCCAGCTTGCCGACCGGAGTGCCGTTGACGACGACGGAGCTGTGGCCGGCCCGGTAGACGGCCGACTCCCGCCAGCTCTCGCCGGTGGGAAGATCGACATCGAACAGGTGAATCTTGTCGTAGCGCGCCTGGACGTTGCCCGCGCGATCGATAACGAAGCCCCGGTTCGCGACCTTCCCGTCATCGACGAGGATCGCGAGCGAGCCGAGATGCACCCAGATTTCGTGTTCGCGCGCCGCATCGCGGCAGGCGGTGAGGACTGCGTCCTGATCCTCTTGCCGCAGGTTGGTGGCGGCTCGCTGCGAGTTGCGGTCGAGCAATCCGGACATTTCCGGCGTGAACAGCATGGCAGCTCCGCCGCTCGCCGCTTTCCCGATCGCCTCGACGAGTGCCTTCGCGTTCGCGGCCGGGTCGATGCCGGTATTCGACTGGAAGAGCGCGATGCGGGTCATGCCGCAATCAGCTCGTCGAGCCGGCCCTCGCGCTCCAAAGTCACAAGGTCGTCACAGCCGCCGATGTGGCGGCCGGCAATGAAGATCTGGGGAACCGTCATTCGGCCATTCGCGCGCTGGATCATCTGCTCCCGAGTCTCGCCTCCGAAATCGACCGCGATCTCCCGATATTCAACGCCCTTGCCGTCCAGCAGATGCTTGGCGCGCCAGCAATAGGGACAGAAGGTCTTGGTGTAGATTTCGACCAGCGGCACGAACGGTCCTTTCACGCCGATATTTAGGCGATGTCCCTAACGCATCAATTGCGAAGGTTTCACCACGCGGGCCCAGCTGACGAGTTCGACTTGGGCGGCTCCCGCCCTCTTCAACGCGCGCGCGCAAGCTTCGGCCGTGCTTCCGGTCGTCAACACATCATCGACGAGAATCACCGTTCGCCCCGCGACGGCCTGCGTGTCGCGGACTCGAAACGCGCCGGCGACCGCCCTCCTGCGCTGGAGCGCGCTCATGCCCTTGAGCGGCGGCGTCCGCCGGATCCGGCGGAGCGCGAACGGATCCGCTGGAATACCGAGAGCCCTGGACAATTCCCGAGCGACCAACGCCGATTGGTTGAACCCTCTCCACCATGTCCGGTCCCGATGCAGCGGCACCGGTACAATCAGCCGATCGCACCCGTCCTGCTTCACCAGCGGAAGCATGTACCGGGCCATGGTCTTCGCGATTCCGACCTTCCGCGCATATTTGAGGCGGATCGCGAGGTTTCGGGAGAGATCGTCATAGGCGACCGCTGCACGCGTCCGGGCGATCCGAGGCGGCTTTGCAAGGCATGCGGCGCACGCGTCGGAATCGGTCGAAGCCAACGGAATTCCACATGTTCTGCATCCGCCCTCGCCGAGGAACTCTACTTTCTTCCAGCATTCCGGACAGAAGCTGTGGACGTCCGCGACGATGACCCCGCATCCCGCGCAGCGCGGTGGAAGCGCGAAGTCGAGTGCCAAGCGCACGCAGGTCCTCAGCAGCTCAACGATCATGCGCCGGCTTGTCGCCTGGGTCGCGACATCGCACAAGCGCCCGCGTGCCTTCCAACCTGTTCGACATGGACCTCCGCGCATTGCGTCGAGATCGCGCCTTCCGCCAGGGCGCCGAGTTGTTCCTCTTCGAACGCGTCTTCGAAGACTGTCTCGATCGCGTCCGCCTCCTCCGGCAGCGGTTCGCTTCGGCCTTGTTGATCGGCTGTCCCGATCCCGCCTGGCCGAGCCGCCTGCGCGACTTTGCGAAAGACGTCATGGTTTTCGATCCCGGTCAGTGCTTCGCCGAGGCGGCTGGCGGGGCTTGCGTCGTCGAAGACCGGTTGGACGTCGCGCGAGGCCGACACGACCTTTGCGTGGCTGTGGGCACGCTCGATACCGTCAACGACCTTCCCCAAGCCCTGGTACGCATCCGCGCTGCGCTTTCACCAAACGCGTTCTTTCTTGGAGCCGTCGGAGGCGGCGAGACATTGCCCCAGCTGCGCGCCGCGATGAGGGCGGCCGACGAGGTCGAGGGTTTCGCGGTTCCGCACGTCCATCCGCGGATTGAATCGTCGATGCTCGCATCGCTTCTATCCGGGGCCGGGTTCGCCAACCCGGTCGTGGATATCGACCGCATCCAGGTGTCCTATGAAGGCCTCGAGCGCCTCGTTCATGACCTCCGCGGGATGGGCGCAACCAATATCCTCAGGCAGCGACCGCGTCGCGCGATGTCGACAGCGGCCCGGCAGGCGGCGCTGGACGCCTTCGTCCGCGCCGGCGAGGCGGGGCGAACCACCGAAACGTTCGAAATCCTTAATTTCGCGGCCTGGGTTGCGGCTTAGGGATGAGCCGGCATTAACTTTACCCGCTGGAAGACTTGTTAACCTGCTTCTTGGTACATCCATTGCGTGGATGTGGACCAGAATGGAGGGTGGCGTGGGCGCTATCCGGACAATTTTGCGCAGGATTTGCCGAGATAATCGCGGCGCGACTGCGATCGAATATGGTTTGATTGTCGCCCTCATCGGCGTCGCCATCATGGGTGCGCTCAGCAACCTCGGCGGCGGCGTGGGCGGCATGTGGACGAGGCTCAACAATACGGTTCAGGCCAACATGTAACCTTGGCGCGGCTAGCTACGCCGCTGGCCGTAGATCACGAGCTTAACCTTCTGACCGGGAACGAGCCGGCTGTTCGCCGCGAGTCCGTTGAGCGACAGGAATCGATCCAATTGAAAGTCGCGGTAAGCCATTCGGCTGGCCAGCGACTGCACCGCATCCCCCGGCCCGACCGTGACCACATGGATGATTCGCGGGCGGATCGCCGCCGCTTCCTGAGGCGTGATTCGCCGAAGCGAATTGATCATTGGGGCGAAGGGCTGGATGCCGTAGCCGCCCGGAGTGAGCATCACGAAATAATAAACCCTGTCCGGCGCCCATTGATAGGCGAACACGCTCGCATCGATCATTCCGGAACTCGTTTGCGTGCGCACGGTCGTGTAGGCCGCCGGCATGCCGTTCACCGTCAGCCGCTGCGGCTGCGGTACGGCAAGCTGGGTCTGCCCCTCAGTCAGCTGGCGGAAGGCGTAGAGGATGGCCTGGTCCAGGTTCGGAGGCCCTTGGCGGAACTGGGCCTTTCCAGCCGAGCCCGAAATGGTGACCGCATCCGATCCGTTTTGCATCCGATAGCCGGGGGGGACGCTGAACTGGATCCTGAGATCGGGATGAGTGAAGGTCGGACCCTCGATGACGCCCTGTGCCGGATCGTCGTCGACGAAGAGGCCTTCCAGCTCGGACAGGAACATGTCCCGGTTGCGAAGCCCTTTGCCAAGGCGCCCCGTAGCGCGAGCCGCAGCGAGCGCCCTTTGCATTCGATTCTCGCTCAAGGGGTGGGTGCTCGCCCATTCCGGCGTCTGGCGGTTGGTGCGGCCCTGGACCCGGGCTTCGAGCGCACTGGACCTCGAGAGAGCGGCCAGGATGCCGGGCCCGCCCTCGGGGTCGTAGCCGGCGGCCGTCAGATATCGGAGACTGAGGTCGTCCGCCTGATATTCCTGCTCGCGCGAGAAACTGAGGGTCGCGAGCTGCGAGCGCTGCTCGGCCATTTGCGCTGCCGCGCTGCCGAGCGGACCACCGATCATACTTCCGAAGATCGCGCCCAATACTCCGAGGATGTCGGTGCGATTGGCGTATCGCTCACGGATATGGGCGTGATTGGCGGCGATATGGCCGACCTCATGCCCAAGCGCGAAGGCCAGCTGGGACTCGTCGTCCATGAGCGTCAGCAGCTGCCGCGTTATGTAGACGTAGCCGCCCGGAACCGACATCGCGTTCGACACAGCTGAATTCAGAGTCGTGAAGTGCAGGGTCTGGCCAGCGTTCGCGACTCCCGAATAGACGCCGACGCGTCGGCCGATCGATTCGACATAGGCGGCTCGTGGCCCAGTCTCCGCTCCGCCGAATTCCTGAATGAGCGCCGCGTGCTGGCGCTGCGCCTCGGCGACGTCCTGCGGGTTGAGATAGCGCGGCGCCTGAGCCGCGGCGGGCGCCAATGCCGCGACGGCGGCGGCCACGAAAAGCATCGGTTTACGCATCACGGACCTCTCCGGTTTGCGGCGGAATATCGGAGAATCTTTTGAACGGGAGATGACTGGGCCGGTTCCCCGGGAACGATCTGGGCCCGGCTCAGCCGATCGCGAGGAATTTCGCTCGGCGCTGGGCGAGCAGTTCCTCGGGTCCGAGCGCGGCGCAGCCTTCCAGCTCCTCGATGATTGCCCCTTTGAGTGCCCCGATCGCGGCTTCGGGGTCGCGATGAGCGCCGCCGAGCGGCTCCGTAATCACCCGGTCGATTACGCCGAGTGCCTGCAGGTCCGCGGCGGTGATCTTCATCGCCTCCGCCGCTTCCGCGGCTTTGTCGCCGGTGCGCCAAAGGATCGAGGCGCAGCCTTCGGGTGAAATGACCGAATATATTGCGTGCTCGAACATCAGGACCCGGTTGGCGGACGCGATCGCCACCGCGCCTCCGGACCCGCCCTCTCCGACGACCACCGCGATCATCGGGACTTTGAGCGCCAGGCATTGCTCGGTCGAGCGGGCGATGGCCTCGGCTTGGCCGCGCTCCTCGGCTTGGACGCCGGGAAATGCGCCCGGAGTGTCCACCAAGGTGACGACCGGAATTCCGAACCGGTCCGCCAGCTGCATCAACCGGATCGCTTTGCGATACCCTTCCGGCTTGGCCATTCCAAAATTGTGCTTGAGCCGAGACGCGGTGTCGTCGCCTTTCTCGTGGCCGATCAGCATGACCCTGCGGCCGTCGATCCGCGCGAACCCGCCCACGATCGCCGGATCGTCGGCGAAGGCGCGATCCCCGGCCAGCGGCAGGAAATCATCCGCTATACCGGCGACATAGTCTTTGAAATGAGGACGCTCTGCATGTCTTGCGACGAGCGTTTTCTGCCACGGCGTGAGCTTTGCGTAGGTATCGCGCAAAAGCTTGCTGGCCTTCGCCTCCAGCTTCGCAACTTCCGCGTCGATGTCGATGTCGTCGGAGCTGCTTGCCGTCTCCTTGAGCTCGGCAACCCGCGTTTCGAGCTCGGCGATCGGCTTTTCAAAATCGAGATAGGTGAACATCCGGGCGGGCGGGTAGGACGAAGGAGCAGTGGCCGTCAACGACCGCGCGTTGCCAGCGGATGCCGCGTGTTCACCAGCTCGACCAGCCGCGCGCTGTCGACATGCGTATAAATTTGCGTCGTCGCGATGTCCGCATGGCCGAGCAGCGACTGCAGGACTCGAAGGTCCGCCCCGCCCGACAGGAGATGCGTCGCGAAGGCGTGGCGTAGGACGTGCGGGCTGACGCGCTCCGGAACGATGCCGGCGTCGCCGGCCATCTGCCGAACGATCTGGAACAGGCGGACCCGGCTGAGGTGGGACTTGCCGCTGGGGAAGAGCCAGAGGCTTTTCGACGGTACGTGCTCGAGCCAGCGTTCGACCGACGCTTCGGCCCTCGAGGAAATCGGAACGAGCCGCTCCTTGGCGCCCTTGCCGCGGAGGATCAGGAACGGCTGGCCCTTGCGCAAAGCGCCGCGCGGAAGGGTCACGAGTTCGCTCGCCCGAAGCCCGGATCCGTAAAGCAGCTCGAGCAGCGCAAGATTGCGGACCGGGATCGCGGTCCCGCTCGACGCTCGGTCCTCGGCCTCCACGAACATCCTCTGGACCTCGTCCGTATCGAGGATCTTGGGCAGTGGCCGCTCGAGCCGCGGGCGCGGCAGCGCAGCGGACGGGTCGTCCTTTCGATAACCCTCGTCGACCAGGAAACCGTAGAAGCGCCGAAGCGCCGCCGACCGCCGGGCGACGGTCGCGGGCGCGAGGTCGCGCCATTGCTCGCCCAGCCTCGCAATTGCGGTGGAGTTCGCCCCTTCGAGATCTCCGCCGAGCGCTTCGGCCGAGCGCTCGAGATCGTTCCGGTAAGCCGCAAGCGTGTTGGGGGAGGCCCCCGCTTCAGCAGCCATCATGTCGAGAAACCGATCGACCAGCGCCGAGCTCACGTCCGAGCGAGCGCCTCGGCGGCGATCATCCGCGCCGTGAAATCCTGGCGCGTGCGGACCAGGCCCGCGACGACATGATAGAGATGCGACGCCGGGACCTGCTCGAAGTCCGGGGTTTGGAAACCGGTCCCGGCCATTATCAGTACGGTGCCCGTTTGGCCGCGCACCGCAGCGGCGTCGATCATCCGGGTCCACACCGACTGGCGCCCGACACCCAATTCGAAGCGCCGGCTCAAGGTCTCGGCCGCACTTGCGGTGATTCGACCAGTGCCCGCGAGACCCGCGACGAGAAGCGCGCTACGCACTTTGCCCGGGCTCTTGTCGCGGCTGATGAAGCCCGTGATTCGAGCAACGCTGAGATCGAGAGCGCGCGGATCGGGAACCGACAAAGCAAGCATCGCCCAAACGCGATCGCCCGGATCGCCGTCCATTCGCCGGCTTGCGCCGATCCACCGCGCGGCCGCGCGGTCGTATCCGGCGGCAAGCATCGCGGCGATCAGCTCGGGCGCGTCGGATTCGAGCTTTGGGTCCGGATCGATGAGGGTCGCGGCGCGGCCCAACATCGCTCGCATCGCCTCATGCGGAAGCGGGTCCTTGGACTTGTCCACGATTCTGCGGAAGGCTGCGATCTTGGTGTCGCGATCCTTGCCGACAAAGGCCTGCCGCACTTGCCATGCGTCGGTATTTGGCAAGTCGCTCGGATCGGTCGAATCGTAGATCGCGGAATAGAGATCGATCATGGACTGCGAAGAGAAAACGCCGAGTCCTGCCGCGATCCGCGCCGAATCGAGCCGCTGATCGGGGGATAGCAAAGGTGCGCGCGCCTGGAACGCCCGAAGCTGAGTCGACGCCGGTTTGATGAGGCGGTCGGGCGGCAGCATCCCGGTGGCGGTCGCCAGTCCGAACCGCCACGCGGTGAGCCGATCCACCGGATCCCATTCGATCGTGACGGCGCGCCCGGTGTTCGATCCGGCGCCGACGACTTTCTGCGCGAGCAGCAGGTCGATCCCACCGACCCGCCCGTGCCGCCGAGCATCGTCGATCTGCGCGGCCGCGCTTTCGGGTTCGCCCGACAAGGACGCGCACATCGCGCTTACGAGAGCCCGTATCGCCTGATCATATTTGCGTATGCCGCTCTGGACCGGGCACAACGCCGGCGGGTCGGCATTGGCGAGCGCGCTTTGCACCGCCACCTGGGTCATTTTCGGAGTGAAGCGGTCGGTATCCACGTCGGCGACGATCATCCGCCCGGCGTCGGCCTCTCCCAGTCGAAGGAGCAGCCAGGCGCGTTCTGCCGCCCACTCGACGGGATTCACCCCTCGTGGCGCGCGCGCCTTGGCCAACAAGGCGTTTCGGAGCGTGATGTGCGCCCAGCGCGACGCGATCGGCGTATCCATCCGCCGCATCAGGACGGACAGGAAGACCCCGCTAACCCCGCCCCAGGGATTGTCACCCAAACCGACTCGAACAGGATCGAGACGGCCCACCACCCAGGGGTCGCGGCGCGCATGAGCGGGATATTCGACTGGAGGCGGCGGCGGCGCGAAACCTTCCAGGGTCAATTCGGTGACGGCCGTGTCGGTTTCACCGGGCGCCGTCGACAAAGTCGATTGGGCCGGCGCTGTCGTGTTCGCAACGGTTGGCGCTGCCACAGGCGCCGGCTGCGGCGGCGGCTGCGGCTGCGGCTGAGCCGACTGCTGCGCAATCGCAGGAATCCCAAGCGCGACGACCGCCGCGGCAATCAGCAGGGTCCTAGTGCGCATTTCCGCCGGTCGGAACCTCGACTTCGATGGTTTTGGTCGGCTGCTGCTTTGGAACGGTCGAAAGGAAAAGGAGCGCACCGATCAAGAGCACGAGAATGACGATCAAGACAGCAATTCTGGGCATGGACGCGCTTTTGCCGAGGCCAGCAGGCGCTGTATAGCCCTTCCGGTGAACGAATTGGTGAACCGCCTTGACCGGCCGGTAGTGCTGGTCGGGCTGATGGGAGTTGGAAAGTCGACGGTCGGACGAAGGCTCGCCAAGCGGTTGAGCCTGCCGTTCGTCGACAGCGATTCGGAGATCGAGGACGCCTCCGGCTTCTCGGCAGCCGAGGTCTACGAACGATTCGGCGAGGCGGATTTCCGCGACGGCGAGCGGCGCTTGGTCGCTCGTCTGATCGAAGGCGAGGTCCGGGTCATCGCGACCGGCGGCGGCGCTTACGTCGACGCCACGACGCGGCAACTGCTCAACGAGCGCGCGATCACCATCTGGCTCGACGCCCCGGTCGACATCCTCACCGAACGCACCGGCCGGCGCGACACTCGCCCGCTCCTTCGCAACGGCGATCGCAAGGGGACGCTGGAAAAGCTGTCGGAACAGCGACGCCCGGCTTACGCCGAGGCGCATATCCACATCAAAAGCGGGACTGGAGCGCACAAGGACGTGGTCGAAGCGATCGTCAAGGCGCTGGAAGACTATCTCGCGAAGGGCGCGGCCTAGGCGGGGCCGCGAGCCTCTTCCTCCGGGAGCGCTCGGTCGGCATTGAATGCCCGCTCCTCCCCCGCGTGAAGATCTCCGGTCGAGGCCTGAAGCTCGAGGCGCTCGCAATCGCGCATCCGGTACGCGCGTTCGACCCGATCGACCTCGCTCGAGGCAACTCCGTGCGCCTTGAGGGCGGCGCGGCCCATCGCCACCGCGCTTTCGAAGAGCTCGCGTTCGGCAAATGCGATGTCGAGGCCGTCCAGCTGGATCATGTGCAGGCGATCGTAGGCGCGAACCATGACGGACGCCTGGGGGAAGCCGTCGAGCACCGCGGCGATCGCCGATCGTGTCATCTCGCCGTCTTCATTGTCGTTGCAAAAGGCGATCACCTTCGCCGTGTCGGCTCCGGCGGTACGGAGCAGGTCGAGCCGCAAGCCGTCGCCGTAATAGACCTTGGTCCCGAACTCGTCGGCCCTCTCGATCATGCCCGGCGTCTTGTCGATGATGGTGACTCCGATGCCCTTGGCCTGCATCATCTGCGCGACCGTCTGGCCGAAGCGGCCGTAGCCGACGACGATCGCGGTCGTCGGCGGCGATTTCTCCGGCCCTTCCAGCCCCTCGGCTCCCCGCTCCTCACGCCGTTCGAGCCAATCGGTCAGCCGCATCAGGAACGGCGTCGCGACCATGGAGACGGTGACGACCGCGGCGAATAGGGACGCCGCTTCGGGCAAGATGAGCCGTGCCGCCGTCGCCATTGCGAAAAGCACGAAGCCGAACTCTCCGGCCTGGCTGAGGAGCAGGCCGAGGCGGAAGCTGCGAGTCCATGAGAAACGGGCCGCGCGGCTGAGCAACGTAATGAGAATCGTCTTGATTAGGATCACCGCCGCGGCGAGCCCGATCACCAGCAGCGGCCGCGAGCCGATCAGCTTCAAATCGAGCAGCATTCCGACGGACAGGAAGAACAGGCCGAGGAGGATCGAACGAAACGGCTCGACGTCGCTTTCGAGCTCATGACGGTAGGGCGATTCGGCGAGGACGACGCCCGCGACGAAAGCGCCGAGCGCGGTCGACAGGCCAAACTGGCGCATGAGCGCGGCCGAGCCGATCACCGTGAACAGGCCGATGACGACGAAGAGCTCGCGCTCGCCCATCCGTCCGATGAAGCGCAGCAGCGGATTGAGGATCAGGCGACCGAGCGCGACCAGCGCTGCGACCGCCAAGACCGTATAGAGCGCGAGCGTCCAGCCGACGGGCGCGTTCGCATCGAGAGTGACCGGCGCCATGGCCGCGATGATGGTGATCAAGGGGACGATCGAGAGGTCCTGGAACAGCAGGATCGAAAAGGCCCGCTCCCCCTGCGGCGTATTGAGCTCGTTCTCCGACCGGAGCCACGGCAGCACCTGCGCGGTCGACGAGAGCGCCAGCGGCAGGCCGATCGCCAGCGCAGCCTTCGCGGAGAATCCGGGCGCGACGTAAAGCAATGCCGCAATCGCCAGCCCGCACAACGCGACCTGCGCCAGGCCGAGCCCGAAAATGTCCCGCCGAAGGCGCCACAAGCGGCTCGGCTGGAGCTCCAGGCCGACGATAAACAGCAACAGCGCAATCCCGACCTCCGACACGCGCTGCATCGCCTCGGGGTTGTTGAACGCGCCGAACACGGACGGTCCGATCACGATCCCGGCGACGATGTAGCCCATGGTTGCGCCGAGCCCGAGGCGCCGGAAGACCGTCACGAACAGCAAAGCCGCGCCGAGCAGCAGGGCGGCGTCCCGAAGCGAGCTGCCGGCTACGAGGGGGGCCGAATCACCCATGTGCGGCGTCGATGGCCGCGAGGAGCGTCCGGAACGGCAGCAGGATTGCTCCGTGCCGCGAAGCGCGAGAGCGAGCCGGAGCGAGCGCCGAGACGCCGGGCCAGTCCGGTACCTCGTCCGCCCCGGCGAGCCATTGGCAAAGCTGTGTCAGCGCCGTGTCGACGTCGCTTCGAGAACGCCCTTTTGCGCCTTGCTCCAAAAGGGCCGCCGAAGCCTGCCCGAATGCACACGCGAGAACGACTTGCGAGAGCGCTTCGACGCCGCCTTCGGAATCGAGTTCTACGGTCGTTTGCATGCGGCTTCCGCACGTCGGCGAGCGCAGCTCCGCTCGTCCGTCCTCGCGCTCCAAGTCGCGCGGATCGGCCAGCGACGCGGCGAGGCGCAGGATCTCCGTCGTGTAAAGCGCGCTTCGAGACGCCATTTCGACTTTGCTCAATGGCTCCTCAGCATGAGCGGGTCTAGCTTTCCGTTCGTCCTGAGGAGAGACTGAGCCGGCGAAGCCGGTCGAAGGCTTGTCTCGAAGGATCATTCCTTCCGCCAAGTGGTGCCGCCCGGACCGTCTTCCAAGACGATGCCGTCGGCCTTGAGCTCGTCGCGGATCGCGTCCGCTCTCGCGAAATCGCGGTTCTGCTTGGCTTCGGCGCGCTCGGCGATGCGGCGTTCAATGCCGCTCGCGTCGGCATCCCCACGGAACCAAGCGTCCTTGGACATGGTGAGGACGCCGAGCGCCCTGGCAGCCGCTGCGATGGCGGCGAGCAGCTGCTCGCGGCTGCCCAGGTAGAATTCATGGTCCTCGCTGAAGGGTCCTTCCGAGTCCTTCAGGAACTCATTGATCACCGCAATCGCCTTGGGAGTGTTCAGATCGTCGCCGAGCGCCTCCCAGAAGGGCGCGATTTCGCCGAACGGTTCGACGTCTCCCAGCGCGCGATACCAGCGGTCGAGGACGGCCTTGCTCTGCGCGATGAGGTCGTCCGTCCAGGCGAGCGGCTGGCGGTAGTGCGCCGACAGCAAAGCGAGCCTCAGCGTCTCCCCGCGATGGCCCTGCTCCAGCAGCTCCGCGGGAGTGATGATGTTCCCGAGCGACTTGGACATCTTCTCGCTGCCCATGTCGACGAAGCCGTTGTGCACCCAGAAGCGGGCGAGCGGCGCTCCGCCATGCGCGCAGCGGCTCTGAGCGATCTCATTCTCGTGGTGTGGGAAGATGAGGTCGATCCCGCCGCCATGGATGTCGATCGTCTCGCCCAGGTGCGCGCGGATCATGGCCGAGCATTCGATGTGCCAGCCGGGCCGGCCGCGGCCCCAGGGCGAATCCCAGCCGACCACTCCTTCGCTGCTCGGCTTCCACAGCACGAAGTCGGCCGGGTCGCGCTTGTAAGGCGCCACCTCGACCCGGGCACCGGCGACCATCGCGTCGCGGTCGCGCTTGCTTAAACGCCCGTAGTCGGGATCGCTTGGCACCGAGAACAGGACATGCCCCTCGGCTTTATAAGCATTGCCGAGTTCGATCAGCCGCTCGATCATCGCGACCATCTCGGCGATTTCCTGCGTCGCATGCGGCGCCAGGTCGGGCGGCTGGACCCCAAGCGCCCCCATGTCTTCGATGTAGAAGCGCTCATAACGTTCGGTGATCACCGACGGGTCGACGCCCTCCGCCTCCGCGGACGCAAGGATCTTGTCTTCGACGTCCGTGATGTTGCGGGCGTAGACGAGGCTCTCCGCCCCGAACTCGTGCCGGATCAGCCGCGCCAGCGTGTCGAACACCACCGCCGGCCGCGCATTGCCGATATGGGCCCGGCCGTAGACCGTCGGTCCGCACACATACATGGTGATCCGCTTTGGATCCTGCGGCACGAACTCGCGCTTCTCGCGGCTCATGGTGTCGTACAGGCGGATCATAAGTCCTCCCAATCCTCCCCACGATTTCGTGGGGAGGGGGACCAGCGTAGCTGGTGGAGGGGCTCTTGGAAGCGCAAAAAGGCCCCTCCACCGCCCTCGGCGGTCCCCCTCCCCGGCAAAGGCCGGGGAGGATGAAGATGGCGGATCATTTGGCGGGCACCTTCGCCGGATGATGCCGCCGCGCTTCGACCCAGTCGACGATCGCCCGCCCGCTGGCGAAGAGCAACGGATAGGTCCGTGATTTGGTCATCCATTCGGGCCGGTCGGCCTGCGGTCCGTAGACCATGTCGGTCGCAAGGTTGGCGAGCAGGAAGAACAGGGTCACCCCGAGCAGGCCCTTCAGCATCCCGAAGCCGCCGCCGAGCACCCGGTCGAAGGGGCCCAGCACCGGTGAGCGGCGCGTCCGTCCCCCCAGGGATCGCGCGAGGATCTTCACGATCACGAAGCTCGGAAGGAACAGGATCGCGAAGGCTAGCACTGCCGCGGCAGCCGAGCTGGTATCGAAGCTCCGCTCGATCCCGCCCCATAATTGCGTGTGGAACAGCTTCAGCATCGCGATCGCGACGATCCACGCGAAGAGCGAGACGACCTCATGCACGAAGCCGCGCACGAAGCCGACGGCGGCTCCGCCGATCAGCAGCAGGAAGACGAAGACGTCGAGCGCGGTCATCAAGGCGGCGCTAGCGAACAATTCCTGTCATTGCGAGGAGCCTTGGCGACGAAGCAATCCAGAAATTTATTTCACACGAAGCTCACGAAGACACGAAGAAGAGGCGCCGACCCCTTCGTGTTCTTCGTGTCTTCGTGTGAGTCCGATTCTCTCCCTGGATTGCTTCCCCTTGCCTTCGCAAGGGTCGCAATGACATGCAGCGCCCATGTCGGTTGACGCGTCTTTACTCTTCATCATCGGCGGCGGGGACGAAGCGGACCGGATCACGCAGGCCGGCTCGAGGATCGTCGTGACGGGGTCGAGCGACCTCACCAAGCTCCTCGTGCCGCCCGAGCCGCATCACCGGCTTCACGTCACCCGCAACTATTTCCGGCAAGGGCGTCAGGCCGACCTCACGGGCTACAAGGTGCTGCTCAACCTCATCACCGAGCCTGAGGAGAATGCGAAGACGCTCGAGAACCTGAAAAAGCTTTTGCGGGGCGTCCCCGGGCGGGTGATCAACAAGCCGGACGCCGTGCTTCGCTCGACCCGCGACCAGGTGGCTCGAACGCTATCCGGGATTCCCGGCCTTATCGTTCCAAGGACGGCGCGCCTGAACGGCAGCAAGCCGGGGATCGCGGCGTCGGCGATTGAAAAGGCCGGGATCGTCCCGCCGATCATCCTCCGCCAGGTCGGCACCCACAGCGGCAAGATCGTCGGCCTTTTTGAGACCATCGACGAAGCCGTCATCGCGCTGACTTCCGGCGACCATGTCGCGACCCAATTCGTCGATTTCGTCAGCGCCGACGGCCTCTACCGGAAGTACCGCGCCTTCTTCATCGGCGAGCGCATCATCCTCCGCCACATGCTGGTTTCCGACCATTGGAACGTCCACGCCAAGGATCGCTCGCGGTTCATGGCCGAAAACGCCGACACGGCCGCGGAGGAGCGTGCTCTGATCGAGAGCGCCGACCCCTTCCCGCCCGGCATCCGCAACGTGCTCGAAGCGGTCCGCGAACGAATGCGGCTCGACTTCTTCGG
The DNA here is from genome assembly GCA_046733175.1 of Pseudomonadota bacterium. Taxonomy (GTDB): domain Bacteria; phylum Pseudomonadota; class Alphaproteobacteria; order Sphingomonadales; family Sphingomonadaceae; genus Sphingomicrobium. The sequence continues at coordinate 1,512 of JBKPOO010000100.1, read as the reverse complement.
CATGGATTACGGCGTGACCCAAAGCGGCGAGGTCGTGCTGTTCGAAGCCAATGCGACGATGAGCTTCTTTCCTTTCTCGACCGACCCGCAGTTCGAATATCTGAAGCGGTGCTTCCTGCCCGCTCAGGCGGCGTTCCGCGAGCTGCTCGGCCTGGCGCCGCAAGTGCCGCGGATGGCTCAGGTGAAACTCGAGGCCTGATGTTCGAGACCTATTCGGAGATCTTCGCGGAGCGGGGCGCCGCCTATCATCGGGCGATGGCGGAATGCCCAGGCGCCCGCGACGCCGAGTTCCGGGCGGTGCTCGAGCCGCTCGCGGGACGAACCGGGCTCCTGTGCGACATGCCGTCGGGCGGTGCTTATCTCGCCGCGCATTTGCCGGATGGTATGCGCTACGTCGGGGTCGATCCGTCCGACGATTTCGTCCGAGCCTGTCCGACCGGGGTCGAGTGCATCCAGGCACCGATCGCCCGCGTCCCGCTCGGCGACGGTTCCGTGGACTGCGTCGTGAGCCTCGCCGCGCTCCATCATGAGCCGGATTTGCCGGCCGTCTTCGGCGAGTTGCACCGGCTGTTGAAGCCCGGCGGCCGCCTGGTGGTCGCCGATGGCGCCGTCGGGACACCGGTCGCCGCGTTCCTCAACGGCTTCGTGAACGCCAACAACCCGATCGGCCACGAGGGTCATTTCCTCGACGAGCGAACCGCAGCGTTGATCGAGCAGGCGGGCTTCGCGATCGCCGGCGACACGATTGTCGATATGCCGTGGCGGTTCGACAGCCTGGCCGAGGCGGGCGCCTTCTGCCGCCAGCTTTTCTGGATGCCGTCGCTCAGCGCCGACGAGGTCGCCGCCGCGATGGACCGCGAAATCGGCTTCGATTTGTCCGACGGTCGCCCGCACCTCCGCTGGGCGCTGCGACGGATCGTGGCGGATGCGGTTTAGTAGCTAGAACTCTGGATAGAACGAACCAATATCGAACCATACTTCCCGTTTCATCCCCGTGCGCGCATCGGTAGCCTCAATCACATCGTACGGCCTTTTGCGCACCACAAGCGACTGCCTCCCTGGTTCTAACCCCAGCGCTGCCAAAACTTGGTATTCCTCCCGAACCGATCTCACCTTGTAAGCCGTTTCAGCCGAGCGGCCATCGGATCGAGCCAGAATCTTGGCGATGCGGCCAGACGGAGCGGTTTGTTCGGCCTCGACGGTTGAACAAATCAGCGCAGCCGCGATTGCTAGGGTCACAAACTTCATCATGCCGATTTACCGCCCCAACACCTGATCGACCAGCTCGCGAAGATTGCCGAATTCGGCGAGACGGAGGCCCTCGCCGCCCTTGATGCCTTTGGGTACCCAGCCTGTCTCGAACCCGAGCTTGGCGGATTCCTTCAGCCGCAATCCGGCATGCGCGACGGGGCGGATCTCGCCCGATAGTGCAATCTCGCCGAGCACCACCGCTTCCGACGGCACCGGCCGTTCGGACAGCGCCGACACAAGCGCCGCCGCGACGGCGAGGTC